>QWHO01000157.1 GCA_021404945.1 bacterium CPR1 | reverse complement strand
GAAGGAGCGGCAAGACAGCCGTCACCTGACGCTCAAAACGATGTCCGACGCCATTTCTACTTACCTCGACCAGCATCGAGAGTCGTTCTTGCAAGGCCTGAAGGAGCTTCTGGCCATCCCCTCGGTTTCCACCCAGTCCGAGCGCAAAGCTGATTTGCTGCGCTGTGCTCGCTGGGTGGAGGAGCGCTTGCGCGAGCTGGGCCTGGACGCTCGCCTGGAGCAGACTCCCGGGCATCCGGCCGTGGTGGCTCATGGCCCGGTCGTGGATGGCAAGCCGCGGGTACTCGTTTATGGGCACTACGATGTGCAGCCAGCCGATGAGATCGAGCTGTGGACCACCCCTCCTTTCCAACCGCGAGTTGAAAATGGTCGAATTTATGCTCGGGGAGCCTGCGACAACAAGGGACAGTTCTTTGCGCACATTTGTGCTATTGAGACGCTGCTCAAGGGGGGAGGCGGTTTGCCAGTCAATCTGACCCTCCTGATCGAAGGGGAGGAGGAGATCGGAAGTCCCCACCTGGTCGAGCTCCTGAAACGCTTGAAAGGCGAGAGCCCTCCGGAGCTGGCGGTGGTGTCCGATACCAGCACCTCCATCAAAGGCATTCCCACCATTCACTACAGCCTGCGCGGGATCGTGGTTTTCGAGGCTCACCTGCGGGTGGCCCATCGCGATGTGCATTCTGGCGTCTACGGAGGGACTCTTCCCAACGCCATTCATACGCTGGCAGCCATGGTCGCCGCTCTGCACGACGAGTCCAACCGTGTAACTGTGCCAGGCTTCTACGATGGCGTGCTGGAAGCCGAAGATTGGGAGCGCGAGTCGCTCTTCAATCTTCCTTTTGACGAGGACGCCTACCAGAGCTGGCTGGGTGCCCACCTGCACGGCGAGCACGGCTTTACCACCAATGAGCGACGCTGGTTTCGTCCCACCCTGGAGTGCAATGGCATCACCGGGGGCTACCAGGGCGAGGGCAGCAAGACGATCGTGCCCGCGACTGCCAGCGCCAAGTTCAGTGCACGGCTGGTGGCCGACCAGAATCCGGCCCACCTCATGGAGTGCCTGCGCCAGTGGTTCGTGGGGCAGTGCCCGGCCTGGGCCGAGCTCGAGTTCGTGCCTGGTGACAGCGGACACCCTTATCTCTTGCGGCGCGAAGGGCGCCACGAAAACCTGTTCGAGGCTGCTCGCCAGGCCGTTCGAGTCGGTTTCGGGGTAGAGCCACTCTTCAGTCGCCACGGCGGGGCGATTCCCATCGTCTCCGACTTCCGCAGCGTGCTGGGGGTGGATACCCTGCTGTTAGGCCTGGGCAACCCCGATGACGGCATCCACTCACCCGACGAAAAGTTCGAGCTGCGTCACTTCTTCGGGGGAATCCGGGCGGCCACCGAGCTCTATCGCCTCCTGGGTCTGAGCTCAGGGGGGGGTGACGGCCTGTAGCATCCCGTCCGAGAAGCCAACCAGCACCAGCTCTCCCCAGGCCAGGGGGCCGGCAGTGGGGATGCCGCGCAGGGGGACTTCCCCCAGCATCTGTCCGCTAGCAAGAGCCAGTGAGACCAGCTCTCCCTGACCGGTGATCAGTTGCACCCGATCTTTGACCAGGGTCAGAGGGGCGGCGATTCCGGATTCGAACTCCCTTCTCCAGAGGATGCCGCCGGTTCGTCGGTCCAGGCAATAGGCGGCGGTGCGACTGGCAACCAGCAGTCGGTCTTCCAGTACCAGCGGAATGACGGGTGAGCGCCCGGTGCCGCCGCCAGGAGATCGGCTCCGAAGAGAAAGCTTCCAGAGTCGCACGGTGCGCTCCGGATCGGCTCGAAAGGCATACAGCGAGCCGTTGACGGTGGAGACGTAGAGCCGGTCGTCGCGAGCGACCACATCGGCTCGAATATCCTCTCCCAGATCAATCGTCTCTTTGCGACGCAACGTTTCGCTGGCCACGCGGTGGAGGCGGCCACGGATGGATCCGACGAACAGTGAGTCCCCCGCCAGGGCTGGCCGACTCCAAAACTGGTCCGTCTGATTCAGGCCCTGCAACTCGGTCTGTCCCAGCGGCTGCCCGCTGGCGTCAAGCTTACAGAGCGTGCCGCTGAGCGAGACCAGCCAGATCCGGTTGGAGCCGACTGCGGGAGGGGCTTTGTTCTGCCAGGGCGGACGGTCCCCCGACGGGAAGCGGGGTCCCAGCCAAAAAAGGACTTCCCCGGTTTCGATGCGGAGCGCGATCAGGGCTGCCGCGTTGGGGACCACATAGGCCGCATCCTGAGTGACAACGGCCGGGCTCCAGATGGATCCGGCCAGGTCTCTCTTCCAGAGAAAGGTTCCTGGCACCACATCCACGGCGTGCAGATAGCTGCCAAAGTCCGACCCGACCAGGGCCACGCCCTGCTCACTCACGGCCAGGCTGCGCACCGGGAAAGGCAGCTTGTAACTCCAGCGCAGCGAGCCGGGCGGCTCTTGGGCCTGCGCGACCCAGGCCAGCACCAGAAGAAGGGCTCCAAACCGCCTCATTGGAGCCCTTTCGCACAAGATCCCGCGACCCCCTCCGCCAGCCGCTGCCCGAGTTTTCCCGTCAGGAGGGTGTTCTCTTTTTGCGGAGAAATAAATTCAATATCTGCCAGGAGGACCTACAGAAAAACTGGGGTTGCGCCCGGACCGAGCGGGGCATACAATGAGCCAACTGTGAAAGGTTTCAAGCCTGATGAAGGGCAGGACACCTTTCTTGGTCGTCGAATGGCCTGCGGACTTTTGCGTAGTGACGGGCTTTCCGCCGATCTCTGGAGTTGACCGATGAAGAAGAAAATTAGCCTCGCCCTGGTGGTTGCCATGCTCTCCATGAGCTTGCCCCTGGGGGCGTTGGCCCAAGAGTTGCCTGGTGGCGGAGCATCCGACATTGTTGCCGCCGAGGAAGAAGCGGTCCCGGCTCAGCCCGCTCCTGACGGCACGGATGGGGGCGGCGAAACTCCGGTTCCTCAGCCTGCAGAGGCTGAGGGTGGCGCTCCTCCCCAGCCGGCCGAAGCAGAGGGCGGCGCGCCACTTCCGTCGCCGGACGGCGAGGGTGCGCCTCAGCCGGCAGAAGGTGAGGGCGCTGCGCCGGGAGGCGAAGGAAACGCGCCCCCCACGGAGAGCCCAGCGGCCGACAGCCTGCCCGAGGGCACCTATCGTTTCAGCGGTCAGGTCCTGTTGCTCGAGGACGAGAAACTCAGCGTGCGCGGTAAGGCTGCCGATGGCAGCGAACGGGACATGATCTTCCTGGTTTCTCCCGATAGCCAGTTAGCCGAGGGACTCAAGGCAGGTGACACGGTCTCTGTCGTCTTTACGCTGGGGGCCAATCGCGAGATGATCGTCTCGTCAGCTCGCTACGCACAGGCACCGCTGGGCCGCGACATCCTGCCGGTGGATTCGGCCGCCGTGGCTCCGGGCTCTGAGGAGACCCCCACCCCCGGAGCAGAGGAGCAGCCACCTGAGTCCGCCGCTCCTCGCGTGGTCAACATCGAGATCGAGGGCAATGCCCAGGTCCCCACCGAAGAGGTGCTGCAGGTCGTCTCGACTCGTATCGGTGACCCGGTGCTCGAGCCTCGTCTGCGTCGTGACATGCAGGCGATTTTCGATCTCGGTTACTTCACCGACGTTCGCCTGGATACACGTGGCGCTCCCGGGGGAGTGCGACTGATCTTCCGGGTGCTCGAGAATCCGATGGTCAACCAGGTGGTCATCAGTGGCAACCAGGTGGTTCCCACCGAGAAGATCGCCGAGTTGATGGAGACCCGGGCGGGCAAGATTCTCAATACTCGCACACTGCACGCCGACATTCAGAACATCAACAAATACTATAACGAGGACCTCGGCTATCTGCTCACCCCGACCCACGTGATCGACTTGAAGTGGGGCGAGGGGACCCTCGCTCTCACCATCAAAGATGGCATGCTGGTGCAGTCCGTGAGTATCGAGGGTGTGACCGTTTTCCCTGAGCAGGAGGTCCGCTCGCTGGTTCAGACCCGAGTCGGTGAGCTTTTCAACCAGAAAACCATCAAGGAAGACAGCGCTCGCGTTGCCGAGCTGTATGAAAAGAACGACTATATTCTTGATACTATCCGTCCGCGGCTGGATCCCGATCAGGGAGCGGTGACCCTCAAAGTACTCGAGGCCGTGGTGGAAGAAATTCGGGTCGAGGGCAACACCAAGACCGAGACCGACACCATCACCCGGAATCTGCGCACCAAGCCCGGTGAGGTCTTGCAGCGACGCAAGATTCAGAAAGACCTCGAGCGTCTCAACAACCTGGGCTACTTCAAGAAAGTCAATATCGAGCCTGAGCCCGGCACCGAGCCGGGCAAGGTAGTGCTTGTTCTGGCTGTGGAAGAGCAAAAGACGGGTCTGGCTACCATCGGGGTGGGTTATGCCGGTGGCGGCTCGGGCGCTGTGCGACCCGGCATCACCGGTGCCATCTCTTTCTCCGACCGCAACCTGTTTGGCCAGGGCAAGTCGGTCAGCGTCCAGTGGCAGAGGGGTGCCAACATCAGTGCCCTGGGCCTGAGTTACTTCGATCCGGCCATCAACGACAACCAGGACTCCATCGGCATCTCCCTGTTCCTCAACGAGGTTTCCGGGCTGCGCCAGCCGGTCATCGGCGGTAATCCCGATCAGTTTGCCCTGTATGATGATCGCCGCTATGGCGGCACGATCACCTACGGACACCCCTTTACAGACGACTTCCGCGGCTTCTTGACCTTCCGCCGCGAGACGATCGAGATCACTCAGGATCGAGAGTCGCTCTTCGTGCCCGTGGGCATTGGAAGTGGTGATCTGAACAGCCTGGCCGTCTCGGCCCTTTACGACACTCGTGACGACGTTTTCAATCCGACCGTGGGCAACTTTGCCAATGGCTCGGTCGCCTTAGCCGGTCTGGGTGGGGATTTCAGCTACACGAAGCTGGTCGCCGAGGGCCGCTCCTACATTCCGTTCGGCACCAACTCGACCCTGGCCATGCGAGCCTGGGCCGGAATGCTAAACGGGACCGCCCCGATTTCAGAGTACTTCTTCGCTGGCGGCACGGACACGCTGCGTGGCTACCGTGAGAACGCTTTCTTCGGAACCCGCTTCGTCGTGCTGAACGCTGAGTACCGCTTCGGAATCGGCCGCATCAAGTTCTTGCGTGGGGCCGTGTTTGCTGACGCCGGCAACGCCTGGACTCCGGGGGTCACCTCGGGGGCCCTGAAGGCCGATGTCGGAGCCGGTCTTCGCATCGTATTCCCCAGCCTCGGACTGGGCGTCATCCGCATCGATTACGCCTTCGGAGAAGACGGCGGTCGGGCCAGCCTGGGCATCGGCCAGTCGTTCTGAAAAACTCCGGCTGGCCTGGGAACTTTTTCAAGTCCTTCTGCGTCCGTGGCTGTGACGGTTGACAGCCGAGCGGAAAAGGTTAGACTACCGATAACCCAAAGCTCACCCGCGTGTGAGACATCGTTTCTGGCGGGCGGCGGCGCCGAAGCCCCAGGCCCTTGAGGAGGTCCCTTTCGCATGCAAGACGGAGAAACCACGATGACTTCCACCTCGTCCGGTGGAGGCTCCAATAAGGTCCCTTTGATCGCAGGCTTTGTCCTGCTGCTGGTGGCCATCGCCGCCGGTTGGTTCGTGCTCAGAAGCGGCGGGGTTGGCTCGCCCATTAAGAAGGTGGCCTCGCTCGACTCGGACGCTATCTACCAACTCGAGGATTTCACCAGGGCGCGCGAGCATCTGGACAAGAAGAACGCTGAATACACAAAGAAACTGGAAGAGTTTGCCGCCACCCAACCGCGCAACGAGGAGGGGGCCCGCAAGGTGCGCGAGAAGGCTTCCGAGCTCGAGATGGAGCTCCAACAGGAGCGAAACAAGACCCTTCAACCGTTACAGACCCGCGCCGAGGCGGCTATCGCCATCGTGGCTCGCAACAAAAATTACAAGGTCGTGCTGGACAAGCGCATCGTTGTGTATGGGGTTGAGGACATCACTGAGGATGTCAAGTCTCAATTCACCTCCAAGACCGAGCTCAAGCTGCCGGCCGAGGATGACACCAAGGACTCGCCTATCGCTTACTTCGACCAGGATGTCGTGCGTAACCTGAAGGCCTTCCAGGAGGTGGATCTCAAGCTCGCCGCCCTCAAGAATGAGCTGGGTGAGGAGTTTCGGAAGAAAGCCCAGGGCCGCAGCCAGCAGGAGGTGGAGAATCTCCAAAAGGAGCTGATGATGCGCATGGAAGCTCGTCAGGAATCCGAGGTTGCCCCCCTCGTGCAGGCTGTCAATCAGTCGGTTACCGAGGCGGCTGAGACCAACAACGTGTCGCTGGTGCTCGACAAGGTGCACGTCATGTATGGAGGGCGAAACCTCACCAACGAAGTGGTGGAGACCTTCCTGAAGAAGACCGGCAGCAAGGGCACCTCGGCCGGCAACACCAAGGCTCCCGGCAGTCCGTAAGGAGGCAAGGTCATGCACAACACTCTGCGATCCGCATGGTTGCGTTGGGGGAGCGGGCTGGCTCTGGTTTCGGTGCTCGCCTCAGGTGCCTTTCTGGCGACTCCGGTGGGGGCTCAAGATCAGCAGGCGGCGGTGCGCGAGGCCCTGGGTGGCACGCTGGGCGTGGTGGATTACTCCAACCTGCTCAAGGCCCATCCTGACTACGAGCGTTTGAGCCAGCTCGACCAGCAGCTCGCCGAGCTCAAGCAAGAAATCGAGTTCGCGCCGATGCAAGACCGTGACGACCTCCTGCGATCCGCCCAGGAAAAGTACAAAAAAGAGCTGATGAGAGCCCAGGCCGAGATGGAGGCCGAGCAAGCAGCCATCGCGGCTCAGATGGCCGGCCTCTCCGACCAGATGAAGGCCCGGCTTGATGCCGAGGCGGCCAAGGGCTCGGCCGAGATGCAGCGAGAGCTCGAAGCCTACATCAAAAAGAACGCTCCCGAGGCGGCCGCCCCGGCCGAGCCGGTCAACATGCCGGCACCTCTCAGTGAACAACGGAAAAATCTCTTGCTTCTGCGAGAGCGCAAGGTTCAAGCCATCAAGCTTGAAGTCGAAAAAGTGCACCGCGATCAGCGCGAGGCCGAGAGGGCCCGCATCGACTCGGAGATCGCCGCCTACGAAGACGAGATCATGAAGACCCATCAACAAGAGAAGCTGAACCTTCAGCTGAAAGTTCAGGTGGCCAAGGACGAGGCCGAGCAGGCCGACCTGCAGGCCCAGCTTGAGGCGATCTCGGACGAAGAAGAGCGGCTCAAGGACGCCAAGCGGGCCGAGCTCGAGGGTCTTTTCAAGACCTTCCGGGCCGATTCCGAGGCCCGCCAGGCGGCCGAAACAAAAGCCGCAATCGACAAAGTCAATCGCGAGGTCGAAGGGCAGATCGGGGCTCTGCCTGCCAGCTCGGGTGACGCTCCCCCGGCCCCCCGCCCCAAGCAGCCCACCATAACACCGGAAATCAAGGCCATGATCGCCAAGAAGCAGGATGAGTTGCGCTCCAAGATGGAGGCCGAAGCAGCGGTCGCTCGCCAGAAGATGGAAGCCGAGCAGGGCGCGGCCGTGGCCCGGCTCAAGACAAAGTCTGAGGAGCTGAAAGCCCGCATCGAGAAACAGCAGGAAGAGCTGAAGAAGGCCGTGCAAACCAATGCCCGGGAGGGTCTCTCAGCGGCGACCAAAGAAAAGATCAAGGTGCTCGAAGAGCAGCGCGAGAAGCTCCAAACCCAGCGAAGCGAGCTTTTCGACAAGATGGTGGCGGACCTCAAAGGCGACATCGGCGAGGTGGCAAAAAAACAGCAGATCGACATTGTGATCGGCACTTACGTTGAGAATCGTGGCTGTGTCGATCTGACCGACTATGCGATGGTCGCCATCAAGACCAAGGCCAGGCCCGAATCGCCCTAGGAGGATGTCTATGAAACGCACTGCATGGTTGGGGGTGGCGCTGGGGCTGGGGATGATGGCTCTAGTCGGCTGCGGTCCCACGGGCAAATTGACCACCGGAACGGTGAACACCGTTTCGCTGGTGCAAAGCGACCCGGATTATCAGAAAATGGCCAGCGACTACGCCAGGGCCCGGGTCGAGTTGCAGAAGAAGATCAACAATCGCATTCGCGAGGCCGGCGGCCCGAGCAATCTGAGCCAGACCGATCTGAGCAAGTTCCGCCAGATGAATGCCGAGTTGGACAAGAAGTGGTTCACGAAGACCCAGGAGTTCCTCAAGACCCGTTTCGCGCACATCAGCGACGCGGCCGAGGCAGTCAGCAGGGATAAGGGCATCGACCTCGTCCTGGTAGACACGCCTGGCTATCCCACCGTGGAATACGGCGCGGTAAGCATCACCCAGGACCTGGAGCTGAAGCTTCAGCAAACTCCAGCGAAGGCGCCCGAGAAGAAGAAATGAGCATGACCAGAGCCGCCCTTTTGAGTCTGCTGTTGCTGGTGGCCGGTTGCGGTCAGGGCGAGCCACGCAAACTGACGGTCGGCGTCGTCAATACCGAGCGTGTGGTCAGTGAGATGCCCGAGTTTCGTGACATCAACTTGAGTTGGGCGGCTGAGACGGGAAGCTTTCTCTCCAGCATCCCAAAGTCCAAGGAAGAATTGGACCAGCGGAAGCTCAAGGAGCTCAACGACCGCATCCAGCATGCATCCAAGTCGTGGCAGGCTCGCTCGAGCAAATTCTACGAAGACGCATACCGGCGCATTACCAGTGCGTCCGAGCAGGTGGCCCGCGAGCGAGGGCTGGACATTGTGGTGATCGACACCATGCATCTGCCTGCCGTCCAGTACACGAGCGGTGAGAATGTGACCACTGATATCCTCATCAAGCTGAACCAGAAGTAGCTGCTCAACCGTGAGAGGATGTTGCCCTTGCTGAACGGCCCACCCTGGCGCCTGGCCGATCTGGCGCGAGAATTCAACACGTTCACCAGCCAGCCCGAACTGACCGTCAACTGTCTGGGAGCCCGCCCGGGGGGGCTGGGGCCTCCTGGCAGCTCAGGTGGCGATGCCACCGTGGGAGTCGATTTCCAGGGCGACGAGGAACTCTACCAGCGTCTCAAGGACCGGCTCACCCTGGTCCCGGGAGCAGCTGTTTCAGCCGAGGCCTGGTTGGGCGAAGGGGTCAGCGTCGGAGCCGGGGCCGTGGTCGAGCCCGGTGCCCGACTGGGTGACCGGGTAATGATTGGACCCTGCTGTTTTGTCGCCGCCGGCGTTGAGGTGGGCGAGGAATGCTTGCTTGAGCCGGGGGCCGTGCTGATGCAAGGAGTGCGTCTGGGTCGCCGGGTCCGCGTGGCCTCGGGTGCCATTCTGGGCAGCGACGGTTATGGCTATGTAGTGGACCAGGGCCGGCATCTCAAGATTCCGCAGGTCGGTCTGGTGGAAGTCGGAGACGATACAGTGATCGAGTCGGGTGTGTGCATCGACCGAGCCACCACCACGATCACGCGGATCGGCCGAGAGGTGAGAATAGGCAGCCTGAGCCAGATCGGTCACAACGTCCAGGTCGGCGATCGGACCGTCATCGGCGAGCAGGTGGGCTTGCCCGGCTCAGCCCACATCGGGCAGGATTGCCGCCTGGGCTGGCAGAGCGGAACTCTTGGTCATGTGGAGCTTGGTGACGGGGTCGAGCTCTTGCCCCGCTGTGGCTCGATGCGCAAGAAAGTGCCTCCGGGCTCGGTTCTGGCCGGATATCCAGGGCGGGACCGGCAGGAAGCGATCGAAGTGTACGCCGCCCTGCACCGGCTGCCTCAGGCCCTCAAGGAATTGGAGCGACTGCTGGGAGATGGCCGGTGAGGGTCCGGGCTCTGGTTATGGTTGTCCTTTGCTTTCTAGCCCTGCCCGGCCGGGCCCAGGAAGTAACTCTGGGTGATCGAGTCGTGATGCGACTGGAGAACGCCGAGCAGGCTGAAGCCGTGACCCGGCGCATCGAAACGCAACTCGAGCGAGGGGCAGACCCTGCCGGCATCAAGGTCGTCAAAAGCAAGAATGGTGCCACGATTGTCTGGGGTGGAGCGGTGATCGTTGAGGTCAACAAAAGCATGGCTGCAGCCAACCAGAGCGACCCCCTCAAGCTGGCTCTGCGCTGGGCCAACAACCTGCACGAGCTGGTGGCCGACGGGCTGGTGCGGTTGTCACCCGGTCGGGTGATCATGCCCATCGGCGAGGCGCGTTCGATCGAGGTGACCGGCCTGGCCGAGGGGCCCATCGAGGTGGAGGACGCGAACGGGGTAGTGCAAGCCGTGGTCGATGAAAGCGGGCTTTTGACCCTGACCGGCGCGCGGGTGGGCAAGACCCGTTTGAAGGTCCGTCGAGGCCAGGGCCAGGCCTATCTCTTCGTGCACGTCAAGGACTGGGCCGGCACCCTGCCCGAGGTGGTCAACGTTCAGGTGGTTGGCAATCCGGCCCCGGGCGCGGTAGTGGCCGAAGGTGTCTTGCGGGAGGCCTACGTGCAGGCCCGGGTCCGTCCGGGCTGTGTGATGAGCGTGGGGGGGGACTTAAGCGACCTGCCTTCGGTCCCGCGCGGCCAGATGATGAGACTGACCGTGCCCATCAAGATCGAAGGGGGCGAGGACTACTATCCGGTCTCGAGGAGCCTACCGGTGGTGGTGAACAGCCTGGACGTCGAGCCGGTCGAGGCCAATCTCCTGCTGGTCTCAAATCGCCCCGAGTCGGTTGACGTGGATGGGGTTCTGCTGCAATACAGGTTCAGCCAGAAAGAGCCCAGCCGACTGATGTACAGCCACAAGAACATCTCCAAGGGCAAGCGCAACCTGTGGGTCAATCTGGAGAACCCCAACAACCAGCCAGTCAAAGTTCTGGTCAACACCCTCTCCGCCGGTCCGAGTCGCAACGAGGTTCTGGTGGGGCATACCTCGGCCACGCGCTTTCTCGAGCAGGAGGGGGACGGGGCTGGATATGTGCTCACCGTTCCACCCCGAACGAAGCTGGAGCTGGCCGCCCATGAAGTGGGTACCCAGGCTCTGGTGACCGGCTTTGCCAACCTCCGCATTTTGGAAGGCGAGTCTCTGGAAGTCGAGGTGCGCACCGAGCTGGCCCCCAGTTTCAACGATGGCAAGAAGCTGGCCCACCTGGGCGCCCCCTTCAACCCTTTCAAGATTCATCCCCACGGCGTCTTTGCCCAGCCTTCCTTCGAGGAAGAGCTTGAGTTTCGCACCGGGGGAGCCCCGGCCGGGGTGCGTTTCGGAGAAGATCCCTGGCTGATCGACTTCGAGACAGGGCTGCCCAACACGGGGAACTTCGGCGTGTTTTACCGGCTGGAAACCACTTTGATCAATCCGCGACCCTTTCCGGTCCGGGTTGGTCTCTATTTTCTGCCTTTGAACGGACCCGCCGCCGGGTCGTTTCTGATCGACGGCAAAGTCTACGAGACCCCTTTTCGCAAGCCGCAGGGCGCTCCACCGAGCCTGGTTCGCCACTTCGACCTGGGCCCGGGCGAGAAGAAGGTCGTACGTCTGCTGACTTTCCCCGAGGCCTCCTCAAGCTACCCGGCCGAGTTGCAATGGCACGACGTGACGGGACGGGGCGAACCCACCACCTCGGGTCCTCTACAAGCTCCAGGGGGGACCGAATGGAAGTGAGCAGGCCTCAGCAAACACTGGCTGCCCCGGTGCGCTTCGAGGGAGTGGGCATTCACCTTGGCCAGCCGGCCCGGATCGAGGTGTTGCCGGCTCCCGTCGACTCGGGTCGCCTGTTCGTGAGTCAGGGCCAGGAGATTCCCGCCCTGCACGAACGGGTCAGCTCAGTCGAGCGCTGCACCGTGCTCTCGGCCGGGGAGGTTTCGGTCAGCACCGTCGAGCATTTGCTGGCCGCCTGCGCGGGCCTGCAACTTGACAATCTGCGTATCCTGGTCGACGGCCCCGAGGTGCCCATCCTGGACGGCTCCGCAATGCCCTTCGTGAAGGCCTTCCTGGCGGCCGGCGTCGTCTGCCAGGAGCGGCCCGCCCGCCGGCATGTGTTGACGCGACCTCTCTTTGTGCACGATAAGAACGCCCTGGTGCTGGCTCTACCCGCCACCGAGACGCAGCTGGAGTATTCCCTGCATTATCAGCACCCGATGATCACTTACCAGCAGGTCACTCACACGTCAACCCCGGAGAGCTTCCTCTCAGGACTAGCTCCGGCCCGCACCTATGCCTTCATGGAGGAGGTTGAGGGCCTGCTCGAGAGGGGTCTGGCCAGAGGGGGAGACCTGTCCAACGCTCTGGTGATCCGTTCCGATGGCTACACCTCAGCGCTTCGTTTCCCCGACGAGCCCGTGCGTCACAAGTGTTTGGACCTGGTGGCTCTTGGATCGGGTTCTGGATCTTGACGAGAAACGAGCTATCGGCTACAAGAACGTCACCATCAATGAACCCTTCTTTCGTGGTCATTTCCCGCATTTTCCTGTTATGCCAGGGGTCCTGCAAATCGAAAGCCTGCTGCAACTGGCCTGGATTTTCCTGGGCCGTGACTTTCGGGTGGTGCGCATCGACCGCCTGAAATTCCGACGCCAGGTCGTTCCGGGTGACCGACTCGACCTGCAGGTCGAGTTGATCGAACAGGAGGGTGAGCGCTTTCGGCTTCGTTGTCAGGCGCTGGTTGACGAGAAGACGGCCATGCAGGGCGATTTTACACTGGAAACATATTCAACTTCCCAGGCCGTGCCCGTGAGTGTCGCAGTGGGGCTTTCTTCAGGTGCCCTGGATGGCGGAACGGTCACAAAATCGTGAAGGATTTTAACAGGATCTCCCTGGTATCCGGCGAAGTTTTGGGAAATACTCGACCAGCAGATCTTGCGGAATTTCCGCGAGTGACAAGGGATTCGCCGTTGAGGAGCGGGGCCTCAGGACGAAGGAGGCGCAAAGTCTTGGAACCGGTCAAAGTGGGAGTGGTGGGCATCGGGAACATGGGGGTGCACCATGCCCGGGTCTATTCCGAGCTTCCCCAGACCGAGCTCGTCGGCGTCGTCGATGTCAACGAGGCCCGTGGTCGCATCTGCTCTGACCGATTTCACACTCAATTTTTCAACAGCTACGGCGACCTGTTCGAGCGAGTCGAAGCCGTCAACATCGTCGCCCCCACGATTTTTCATTACGAGCTGGCCATGGAGTTCCTGGCTCGCGACATTCACGTTCTGGTGGAGAAGCCGATCACGGTGGATCTGATTCAGGCCAAGCGTCTGGTGGATTACGCCAAGAAACGCAACCGGGTGCTTCAGGTGGGTCACCTGGAGCGTTTCAATCCAGCTGTGGGAAAGCTGCGCGAGGTGTTGGGGCGACCCATTCATCTCGAGTCGCACCGGCTTTCCTACCCGACCAACCGGAACCTGGACGTGGGGGTTGTCTGGGACCTCATGATCCACGATCTGGATATCCTCATCAACCTGGTCAATTCTCCCGTTGTGGAGATCAATGCCGTGGGCGTGTCCGTCTACTCAGACTTCGAGGACATCGCCCAGGTCCATTTGCTCTTCAAGAATGGTGCTGCCGCCAGCCTGATGGCCAGTCGGGTGAGCGGAGAGCGGCTGCGTCAACTCAAAGTCACCGAAGACTCGGGGCGGACACTCTGCCTCGACTTCATCAACCAGAATCTGTCCATTCTACGCCCACCCTCCAACGGTTACCCGATAGCTCCCGAATTTGTCCAGCTGGAGAAGAAAGAGCCGCTTCGCCTCGAATTGAGTCACTTTGCCGACTGCGTGGCCACCCACAAGACCCCGCTTGTGACCGGCGAGGATGGTAAAAGAGCTCTTGAGCTTGCGATGCAGGTTCTGGCCCGAATGAAAATCGTCAAGTCCAAGGCTCCGCTGCCGAAGGATTTGATCGCGTTGGCGGTCTAAAGTGAAGGAACTGTTCCGGCGTGTGGGCCAATTGTGCTGATGTGCAAAACCAAAGTGCGGGCACATTAGCGAGAGGAGTGGCGCTGCTCTGACGAAGGTGCATCCCTCGGCAATTGTCGATCCGGGGGCTCAACTTGGCGAGGACGTCGAGGTGGGCCCGTTCTCCATTGTGTCCGCCAACGTCAAGATCGGCCGCGGCACCCGCATCCACTCTTCGGTCGTCATCGGCGAATGGACCGAGATCGGACAGGAGAACGAAGTCTGGCCCGGTGCGGTCATCGGGGTGGCTCCTCAGGACCTTCGTTATGGCGGCGACCGTGCCTACACTCGCCTGGGCCACCGCAACATCATCCGTGAGTATGTCACCATTCATCGCGCCTATGAGCCGGAGGGCGTCACCTCCATCGGGGACGACAACCTGATTATGGCCTATACTCATGTGGCTCACAACTGCACGCTGGGTAACCAGATTGTGATCGCCAACTCAGTTGGCCTGGCCGGCCACGTAGACGTGGAAGATCAGGCTGTGCTCGGGGGAATGAGCGGCCTGCACCAGTTCGTTCGCATCGGCCGACTGGCCATGGTGGGCGGCCTGGCCAAGGTGATCCAGGATGTTCCGCCCTTCTCTCTGGTAGACGGGCAACCGGCCCGCATTTACGGGATGAACATCCGCGGCATGCAGCGACGGGGGATTCCCCGTGAGGTGCGCCATGACCTCAAGCGATGCTACCAGTTGATGTTGCGTTCCGGACTCAATCTTTCCCAGGCAGTCGACGCCATGCGCCGGACCATTCCGTCCAATAAGGAAACCGATCACCTGATTCGATTCCTCGAGAACCCCTCCCGTCAGGGCGTTTGCATTCGCCGCGAGGGCCAGGGCGTCAACGGGCGCACCCTGGCGGCCGAAGCCGCCGGGGTCTAAGGCGCGGTGCGTTGACCCCTTCAGGAGAGAGCGCGGGGGGGTTGTCTCCAGGCCCGCGCGCGCAAGGTCTGCACAGGTCAACGCGCGGGGCTTTCGCTCGAGTCTTCCCCCCACGCCCGTGAGCACGCTGGTTATCAGCACGGCCGAGCCTTCGGGCGATCTGCAGGCCGCCGCTCTGGCTGCCGAATTGAAGCGTCGTCACCCTCAGATGCGCATTCTCGGTGCAGGTGGGCACTCCATGAGGGCGGCCGGAGTGGAGGTGCTCATCGACAGCAGCGGTTGGGGGGTGATCGGTCCCGGCGCTGCCATCGGGCTGCTCCCCACCCTGATGCTGGCCTACCGGAGGATGCGCAAACTGCTGCTCGAGGTACGCCCTGACCTGCTGATCGTGGTCGACTGCCCGGCCGCCCACTACCGATTGGCGGGGTTTGCCCGGCGGCACGGGGTCAAAACAATGTATTACTTCCCGCCATCTCAGTGGACCCGCAGCGCCAAGAGGCTCCACCAGATCCACCAGCGGGTCACCAGCGTGGTGACGGCCTTTCGCTTCAATGCCGAGCAGTACCGCAAGAACGGTCTGGAAGTCCAGTTCTTCGGCCACCCCCTGGTGGACATCATCGGCCCCCCCCGACCTCTGGAGCAGGCCCAGCAAGCTCTGGGCCTGAAACCAGGCCGCTACATCGCGCTTCTGCCCGGGAGTCGCGTCCAGGAGTTGCGCTATCTGACTCCGGTGCTGCTCCGTGCTGCCGCCCTTTTGCGTCAGCGCTACCCCGACGTGGAGTTCCTGATCCCCTGCGCCACGCCCCGGCTGGCGCCCATTCTGGCCCGGCTGTTGGGCACAACGCCAACCTTTCTGCACGTCTTTCAGGGCCAGGCACGGGAGGCTCTGGCCGCCTCGCGCGTGGCCCTGATCGCCAGCGGAACGGCCAGCCTGGAGGCGGCTCTGCTGCGCATTCCCCACGTGGTTTTCTATAAAGGCGGTTCCCTGGACTGGGCCCTCTTTCGCCTGCTGCACCGCCTCAAGCTGTTGCGGGTGGACCGTTTCGGCCTGGTCAACCTGGTACTCGACCAGGACGTAATGCCAGAGTTCCTGCAAACCACGGCCACACCCGAAAACCTGGTCCGGGAGGCCATTTCGCTCTTCGAGGAGGGACCCGAGCGCGAGCGCATGCTCGAGTGCCTGGATCGAGCTCGCGCCTCGGTGGGTGAGCCTGGCGTGGTCGGCCGGGTGGCCGACCACGTCGAAAGGCTCCTGCAGGGTCGTTAATGTGCTCGCACTTTGGTCTTGCACTTCAGCACAATCTGACGAACGCGCCGGAACTGCGTTCCTGCGCGTTGTAAAGTGATGCGCTCAACAGATTGCCTGGTGGGCAGGATGGGCCAGGGAGCGCTGGTCGACAAGCGGCTGCAAATGCACTACATTGCTTGCGATGCCCGATATCATCATGACCTCGAATTCGCCAGGCGAGCTCTCCTCGTGGGTGCGCGTCACCAGCCAGGCCCTGCTGGCTCGCCAGGCCGATTTGCGCCTGCACGTGGCTCTGGTTCCCTGTCCTTATGCCACCGGCCGCGAAATGGACTATGCTGGCGAGTTGCCTGGCTTGACCAGCGTCCTGGCTCCCCGGGAGACTCTGCGCCTGTTACTGGGGCTTCCTGGTTTCCGGCCCTCCAGGCAGGCCGTTGTCGTCTTTCTGGGCGGGGAATTGTGGCAGGCCGGCCGCCTGGCCCACCTCTGGGGCGTGCCCGGACTGGCCTACTCGGTACGACCAAGCCGCCAGGCCCGTGCTTTCGAACGTGTGGCCGTGCCAGGTCCAGAGCTGGTCGCCCCCCTTGTGGCGCGCGGGGTGGCCCCTGAGCGCATCGTCTGTGTAGGAGATCTGATGGTGGACGGCGTGTCCCTGCCCGAGAGTCGGGAGGATGCACGCCAGGTGCTGGGCCTGGCAATCGACCGGCCGGTGCTGGGACTTTTCCCGGGCTCGCGCTCAGTCCACCTGCGGGCCGCCCTGCCGCCCTTTCTCCGCGTTGCTGAGAAGCTGGCCAGCAGTCACCCGGAGTTTCAGTTCTTGCTGGCTCTCTCGCCCTTCGTCAGTCTGGCGGCTGCGCAACAGGCACTGGATCATCCCATCGACCTGGGATTGGAGCGCAGCTCGGGTCGGTTCGGTCGCCGCAGCCTGAGAACTCGGGCCGGCCTGGAGGTCGTGGTGACCCAGGGCAGGCCCCACCAGTCGATGGGAGCTCTCGATCTGGCCCTGACCATCCCGGGCACGAATACGGCTGAGCTCGCCTGCGCTGGATGCCCGATGGTGTTGGTTCTGTCGAATCGCGCCCCGCTCCCGCGCGGAGGCCCGGGAGGGCTGCTCGACCTGATGCCTCTCGGGGCCTGGAAGGAACAGCTCCGGCTGAGAGAGTATTTGAGGTTTCCCCACGGTGTGGCGCAACCCAACCTCAGGGCCGGGCGCAAGCTGGTTCCCGAGGTGGTCTTGCAGGATTCACTGGAGCCGTTGATAAGCGTTCTGGAGGAGCTGGCTCGAGATTCCGAGCGTCGAGCGCGACTCTCCCGCGAGCTGCGCGCTTTGATGGGGGCTCCGGGTGCGGGGGAAAGGCTGGCAGGCCAGATTCTTGAGATCCTCGGTTTGCCCCTGGTAAAGCAGTATGCGTGAATTTGTCTTTCGTTGGAGAGGAGTCCTGGCCTCAGTCACTGCCGTGCTGGTGCTGTACTACAGCCGCCCCAGCCCGATCGGCCTGATGCTGGGTGCGAGCCTTGCTCTTGCGGGCGAGCTTCTCCGGCTTTGGGCTCTGGGATACACCGGGCTTCCCACCCGCCGACAATACCTCGACGCCCCCCGATTGATCACGGCCGGTCCCTATGCTCATCTGCGCAATCCCCTCTATCTGGGCAACCTGCTCAACGGGGCCGGGGTGGCCCTGGCGGCCACGGGAGGCATGGGCTCGGTGGGTCCCTGGGTCTTTCTGGCGGCGATCGGTATCCACACGGGCATCTACACGACCATCATCCCCCTGGAAGAGGGCTTTTTGCGCAAGCAGTTTGGCGAGATCTATGAGCAATATTACCGGAGCGTTCCGGCTCTGCTGCCACGTCTGACCGGCTGGCCCGGCGGGGAAGGCACCTTCTGTCTCAAAACGGCACTGTATTTTGAGTGGTCGACCTTCGCCTGGTTGGCCGTGGCCTGGAGCATTCTGCTCTGGAAGCTGCGCTTGACAGGGGCTATGCTGTGAGCAAGAAGAAGCGTAAGCGCAAGGAGCTCGAAGCCCAGCTGGCGCAGGAAGGCCAGGAGCAGGAGGAGGACCCCGGTGCCGTCCAGGACCAGCCAGCCCGATCGCCCGGCATCACCCCCGGCCAGCGCTTGCTTTCCATCGTGGGATTCGGCCTGTGCGGTTTCCTGGCCGCCTTCTTGACTGGCGCCAACCTCAATCCACCCGCGCCCCCCGCCCTGACCGGTCTTGCCCTGGCCTCCTGGGAGGGAGCAGTGTTGGGGAGTCGCATGCTGAACCTGGGGGCGGGTGCCCTGGCGGGATTGGGGGGAGGGCTTCTGGGGGGAGCGCTGGGCTTCTCCATCTTTCTCTCCCCTCTTGCTTTTGTCTTGAACTGGGCCGGCGGGGCGCTCGGTTGCTGGGCCCTGTTTCATGTTACTGGCTCGTTCCTGGGCGCAGCCACTGGCTGGTTGCTCGGGTCCTCGCTTCCCCTGGTGATCGGAAAGCTCTCCCGGGGTTGATGTGGCCGACCTGAGGCTGCTCTACACCAACGACATGCACGGCCGGACGGCCAGCCTGGACCTGCTGGCCCGCCAGCCAAGAGACGCTCGTACTCTGCTTCTGGATGGGGGCGATGCCCTGTGCGGCTCCAACACGGTGTATCGCCGTCACGAGCCAGCCCTGGATCAGATGCGTGAGCTGGGTTTCGCGGCCATGGCCATGGGCAATCGCGAGCTCCATTACCTGCGCCGGGTCATGGGTTGGCGCCGAGACCAGCGTCGTTTTCCCCTGCTGGCCGCCAACCTGGTCGACCTGCGCAACCCCCATCACGATCTCTGGCAGTCGGTGCTGGAGCTTCAAGTTGAGGATCTGAAAGTGGGGCTGATCGGGGCCACGGTGGTGCAGTATCCTCACGACTCGCTCTGGGAACGGCTTTTCGGGCTCCGATTCTTTCAGCCCGAGGATTGTCTGCCCCAGCTGGTGGAACAGATGCGACCGCGTTGTGACCTGCTCTTGCTGCTTTCCCATCTGGGATTTGAGGTGGATTGTCGGATCGCGCCCCGACTGCCTGGAGTGGACCTGATCTTAGGGGCCCACAGCCACACCGTGCTGGAAGAGCCCCATCGGGTGGGAGGAGTGCCCATCGTGCAGGCCGGGAGCCACAGCCGCTATCTGGCCGAGTTGCGTCTGGGGTCAGGGATACTCGAGTATCGATTGCACTCCCCGGCTCTGGTGGCCTGAATGCGTCCCCGGGTGCTGTTCGTCTCCAACGGCGCGGGAGAGGATGCGATCGCCAGCTTGATCGGCTCGCGTCTGAGCCGGGTCGAGGCTGAAGCCATGCCCACCGTGGGTCAGGGAGCCGCGTATCAGGGCGTGTTGCCGCTGGTTGGCCCGCGCCAGGCTCCGATGCCCAGCGGAGGACTGGTCAACGATTCTCCGCTCAGTCACATCACCCGCGACCTTCGAAGTGGTCTCTTAGCCCTGCTCTTGCGTCAGTTCCAATTTTTGCGCCGGGTGCGGCGCCAGTACCAGCTCTTCGTGGTGGTGGGAGATGTCTTTGCTCTGCTCAACGCGTTTGCCGGGCTTCGCCCTCTCCTCTTCATCGGCACGGCCAAGTCGATCGTCCACCACCGTTACTCCTGGCTCGAGCGACTGGCCATGCGACAGCTGGCTGATCGGGTGCTGACCCGCGACGAGCCGACCGCTGCTGACCTGCGTCGAGCGGGCGTTCGGGCGGCCTGGGTGGGAAACCCGATGATGGACGCTCTGGAGCCTGCTGGCATCGATCTGCCGCTCAATGGCGAGCTGCCCTGGATAGCTCTCTTCCCGGGCAGCCGGGTGGAGGCCTACGCGGAACTGGCCCGGATGCTCGAAGTCTACGCGCTCCTCTGGCAGGGAGGGGACCGGGCGCGGGCTGTGGTGGTCGTGGCTGACAGCCTGCAACTGGAGCGACTTGTTCCCCCCGGCTGGCAGTTGAAAGCTCATTCGTCCGAGCGTGGCCTGGTGGGCGAGCTGGGCCGGGAGGGAATGCCCCCCGTACTGCTGGTGCGGCGGGTCCTGGGGGATGTGCTGGCTCACTGCCAGGTCGTGCTGGGACAGGCCGGAACGGCCAACGAGCAGGCCGCCGGCAAGGGGTTGCCGGTACTTGCCTACGGGCCCGGCGGCGAGAAGAGGATGAGCTGGTACCGCTTCCGCCAGAAGGGCCTGTTGGGGGAGGCGGTGGAGGTGGTGGAGGACCGTCCCGAAGTCATTGTCGCCGCCCTGTCCAGGCTGCTGCGCGACCCTGAGGAGCGTCACCGACGCGGTGCAGTGGGGCGTGAGCGCATGGGTCCTCCTGGGGGAGCGGCCCGGATGGCGGCCTGGATCGAATCGCTGGCCCACGGCCAGCCGCCTCATTGAAGCGGATCGGCGCCTTCCTGGGCCTGCTGGCCGTGGGCTGGGTGGCGGCCTGGCTCATCCCGGGCCTGATTCTGGGCCAGCCCACCATTTTACTCAGTCGTCACGGGCCGCGTGAGTGGAAGGATGGCTATTTGATTGCTCTCTACTGCTGGCTGCTCTTCAGCACCTCCTTCAGCTGGCGGCGCTGGGGTCCACAGCCGGGCTCGGCCACTCTGGCGTTGCGCCCGGGTTGGGTGCGTCTGTTCACTGCCGGACTCTTGCTGGGCATCGGGATGATCGTGGGCTCGCGGCTGATCTTGACCCTCTTCGGTCGCTGGACCCCACCTCCCGATCCCCAGCTTTTAGCGGCGCTGGTCGCCGCGCCGCTCATGGCCATCGCCGAGGAGGTCGTGTTTCGCGGCTACCTGTTCCAGGTGGCCCGCGAGGAATGGGGCAAACCGGCCGCCTATCTGGGCGTGAATCTCTTCTTTGCGGTTCTCCATCTGTTTCGCCCCGGGACAACCGAGTGGAAACTGGCCTTCGGGGTATCCCTGGTGCTGGCCGGCATCTTCCTCTCCCTTCTGGTGGAACGCACCGGCTCGCTGTGGATGGCCATCGGGGTCCACACGACCTGGGTTTTCATCCAGATCGTCGACCCGCCTGGCCGGTTGGACAGCTCCTGGTTCTGGGGCCTGTCAGGCGATCCGCTCTCGGGGATTCTGGGCTGGATCCTGCTGGCTCTTACCTGCGGACCCTTTTTAGGCCCTGCCAGAGCTCGGCAGCCTTCCCCTGAAGGGCCTTGAAGACCATCTCCTGACGATGAGGTTGGGCCGGGTCGCCCGAGTAGGTGCCCGCTTTGAGCAGGTCCTGATCGGCAACGGAGCGAGCCGGTTGTTCACCCTGCGCCAC
>QWHO01000156.1 GCA_021404945.1 bacterium CPR1 | reverse complement strand
CCGGCGGCAAGGCGGTCGCCTCGCTGGTGGCCGTGCGGACGATGCCCATTCCGTTCTTCAACTCCAGCTGCCACGCCACCGATCCGAACCTGACCTTCCTCGGGTCCGCCAAGCCCAACAAGCGGTTTCCTCGCGGCTGGGATTATGCCGATGGCCTTGACCCGGCCAGCATCTGGTTCTACAACCTGACCATGTCCCAGCGCGAGTTGCCCAACGGGGGTCGACCCGGCTCCGTGGCGGCCACGCCCGACCTGAGCAAGCTCTACGCCGTCGACTTCGTGAATCGAGGGGTGCGTTACATCGACGTGACCATGGCCACCTGGCAGGCCACCTTGCTCCGTCCCGCCGGCCTGGGCTACCCGACGGGACTGGCCACCTCCGCCGACGGCTCGGTGGTCTGGCTGGCCGACGAGACCAACCGCTGCCTGTGGCAGTACACCAATGCAACGGGAATGTGGAGCTTCCAGATCAAGCCCACCAGCCCCGGCGACAGCCTGGGACGGCTGCGAGGCGTTACCTGCAGCCAGGACGGCACCACCGTCTACGTGGCCGACCTGGACAATGACTGCGTCAGGCAATACAGCGGGGGCGTCTGGAACGCGGCCCCGCTCAAGAATCCGGACGGCTCGATGGACAACGTCCAGGGCGTGGCCCTGACGGGCGACGAGACCAAGCTCTTCGTCCTCGATGACAACGGTCTGCAGCTCTGCGATCCGGCCGCCCCCACCGTGTGGCAAAACCTCAGTTTGGATAGCAAGCTGGAGGAGGACATCCCCCAGGGTCTGTCCGCCAACCATGACGGCTCGATCATCTGGGCGGTAGCTCAGAACGGCCTTTTGTTCCGCTGTGACTTGAGCACCTACCCGGTGGACGGATGCTGGTATTGGGAAGGGCTCGGACCCTGAGCTGAGCGCCCCGGTCGATAGGCCGGGGGCGTTTGTTTTCAGAAGGTGCAGACCGGTTACCCTTCACAGGTGCAGATCGCTTTCCTGAAGAACCCCGCGGCATGGATCACCACCTCGAGCCCCTGCACCAGAAGTGCTATCTCGTCGACGGACAATTGCTCGAATGGAAGGGCGAGACCCGGGATGTCGTCTCGCCCATCGGGCCGAGCACCATCGGCAGTTACCCCTTGCTGACCGCCACCGAATCGCTGGCCGCCCTGCAGGCAGCTGTGAAGGCCTACGACCAGGGTCGCGGCGGGTGGCCCACCATGAGCGTGGCCGAGCGCATCGAGCGACTGGACCCCGAAACGTTGGCCCGCCTGATCGACCCGCTGGTTAACCAGGTCTGCCGGGTGAACTTGAGCTGCCAGTGCCAGCGCGGGCCGGACATGCTGCCCTTCACCGGCCGCAAGGACTCGGCCGAAGGAACGCTCTCCATTTCTGACGCGCTGCGCGTCTTCTCCATCCGCACCCTGGTGGCTGCCAGGCAGACGCCGGCCAGCAAGGCCCTGCTCACCCGCATCCTGCGCGAGCGGCACAGCAATTTCTTATCGACCGACTTTCTGTTCTGACCAGTCCGACGGCCCGTCCACCTGTCGTCGCTGAATTGTGGACCGCTCCTGTCCTGTGTCACTCCGGGACCCGACACAACCGGGTAAATTTTTCTCGCTCCCTGTAACCAGCCCCCCTCCCCCGGTGTAACAAGGGTAAGGAGGCAAGAACATGCTCAGAAAAACCGTGATCGTCCTGGCCATCCTGGCCCTGCTGCTGTCGATATCCAACGGCGGCCCCATGCTCTGGGTCGCTGGCGCGTTGCTGGCCGGCCTGGTGGCCGTCAACCTGGTGGCCTCTTCCCTCTGGCCCGAGCGCGTCGAGAAGAGCCGTCATACCCTGGAGCTCTTTCCCCTGCGCAGCTTCCTGCTGGGAATTCTGATCGTGCTGCTGGAGATTTTCCTGGTGCTCAGCCTTCCCCTCAAGGGCCTTCTGGTCCTCGCCGCGGTGGTGGCCAACCTGGTCTTCCTGGCCCAGGGGCTGCCGGCTCTGGCCGAGCGAATCGGGCAGGGGCTCTCTCTCACCGAGAAGCGCGCCACGGCCGCCGGCACCGCTCTGATCGGACTGGTCTTTGGCCTGCCAGTGCTGGGCTGGCTGGCGGGAGCCTGCCTGGGGCTGTCGGCCCTGGGAGCCCCTCTGGCAGGCGAGCGATGATGCGCCTGCACGCCTACCTCTGGCGGGCGGCCGGCTTCGGAGTCACCCCCTCGCAGCTGCAACGCAGCCTGCGCCAGGGCTACGAGGCCAGCGTGCGCGAGCTGGTGCGCTACGCTCCCGAGGCCCCTGCTCCGCCGCGCCTGACCACCCTTCCCCCGGGCTTCACCCTGACGCTGGCCCAGGTGGCCGTGCTGATTACCTGGTGGCTCAACCAGATGGTGCATACCCGGAGCCCGCTGCAGGAGAAGATGACCCTGTTCTGGCACGGGCACTTCACCAGCGCCGTCTTCCCCGTGCTCTTCCCCGCTTTCCTGGCCAACCAGAACGACCTCCTGCGAAAGCACGCCACCGGCCGCTTCTCCGACCTCTTGCTGGGCATCTCCCGCGACCCGGCCATGCTGATCTTCCTCGACGGACACACCAACAAGCGCGAGCACCCCAACGAGAACTACGCCCGCGAGCTGTTGGAGCTGTTCACCCTGGGCGAGGGCCACTACACCGAGGCCGACGTCAAGTCGGCCGCCCGGGCTTTCACTGGCTGGGGCATCGACTGGAGCCGGGGTACCTTCCTGTTCAGCCCCGAGCACCACGACGACGGCCCCAAGCGCTTTCTGGGCCACACCGGCCAGCTGGGGGGCGAAGAGGTCGTGAAGATCCTGGCCCATCATCCCCGCACCGCCCGCTACCTGGTGGACCGCCTGTTCCGCTTCTTCACCGGCGTGAGCACGCCGCCTCGCGAGGTGGAGCGCCTGGCGGGAGTCTATGAGCAGCACCACGGGGTATTGGCCCCGGTGCTGGAGGCTCTCTTCCTGGGCCGGGCCTTCCGAGCCACGGCCGAGCCGCGCCAGGCTTACAAGAGCCCGGTGGAGCTGACGGTCGGCGCCCTGCGCTCGCTCAACGGCCAGTTCCGCAACGGGCCGGGCTGGCAGTGGCTGGAAAGGCTGGTGGCCATGGGGCAGTTGCCCTGGCTGCCTCCCAGCGTGGCCGGTTGGGCCGAGGGCAAAGCCTGGCTCAATACCTCCACCCTGCTCGACCGGGTCAACTTCGCCGGCCAGCTAGCCGGAGCCCACCAGAGCCAGCTATCCAGCCTGGTGGAAGGGGCCACCCCCGAGCAGGCCCTCGAGCGCCTCCTGGCCGCCGCGGGATTGCCCGACGTCACCCACTCCACTCGGGCCCATCTCGCGCGGGCCTGCCAACAGAAAGGTCCGGCCGACACGCTGGCTCTGATCCTGGCCAGCCCCGACTATCAGGTGAGGTGAGCTGCTGTGAAACGACGAGATTTTCTCAAAGCGACCCTGGCCATGGCGGGCGTCATGATGCTGCCCGAGATCCCCATGGCGGCCACGCCCCGCAAGCTGGTTCTGGTGCACCTGTTCGGGGGCAATGATGGGCTCAACACCGTGGTATCCGATAGCTCGCTCTATCGCAAGCTGCGTCCCCGGCTGGCGCTCAAAGCCGACCAGGTCGTGCCGCTCAAGTCGGGTCTCGCCTTCCACCGCGCCCTGGAGCCCCTGATGCCGATCTGGCAGACCGGTCGGCTGGCTCTGATCAACGGGGTGGGTTATCCCGAGCCGAACCGCTCCCACTTTCACTCCTCGGACATCTATCACACCGCCGTGCTGCGCGGCACGGCTCGCTACGGCTGGCTGGGCCGTTTCCTGGACAGCAACCAGGCAGGCGCCGTCAACGTGGGCTCGACCCTGACCCGAGCCCTCTACGCCAAGATCGCCCAGCCCCTGTGCATCAAGACTGCCGACCCGTTCCGCATCCAAGGCCATCAGGCCGAATTGTCGGCCATGTACCGCGACTTTGGTGGCCACCTGGGCAGCACCTTCGCGCACCTGGAAGAGGCGATGGACCACTGCCAGGCCTGCCCGGGCGAATCGGTCTCAAGCGGGGACTTCGGCAAGTCGCTGGACGTCATCTTGCGACTGCTGCCCCACGGGCGGGTGTTCTGCACCGCTCTGAGCGGTTTTGATACCCACTCCAGTCAGCCGAAGCGACATGCCGAGGTGCTGTCCGAGCTGGCCCGCGGCCTGGCCGGCTTCCTGGCCGCCCTCAGGAGGCGTGGCCAGGACCGCGACGTGGTGGTGGCGGTCTATTCGGAATTTGGACGCCGGGTGGAGGAGAACGCCAGCGGCGGCACCGATCATGGTACGGCCGGCCCGCTCTTCGTCCTGGGCACCGGGGTGAAAGGCGGTCTTTATGGCGAAGTCCCCTCCCTGAGCAACTTGAAGGAAGGAGATCTGGTGCACACGGTCGACTTTCGGGCCGTTTATTCCACCCTGCTGAGCCGCTGGCTCCAGGCGGACGCGAGCGCCGTGCTGGGAGGAAACTTCCCGGCTCTGGCTTTCCTGTGAGCCCTGCCCACCAGCGAGACGAGCGCGCTCTGGTGCTGGCCGCCCAGCGGGGCGAGCAGCCGGCCCTGGAGGAGATCGTGCGCCTGCACCAGGCCAGCCTGTGGCGCCTGGGCAGCCGACTCCTGGGCTCGCCCAGCGAGGCTCAGGACCTGGTGCAGGAGACCTTCGTGGCTGCCTTGCGAGGGTTGGAGCGTTTCCAGGCCGGGCGTCCCCTGCGCCCCTGGCTGGTCACCATCGCCACCCGACTGGGGCTCAACATGCTCCGCACCCGGCGCAGACGCCCCTCAGAGCCGCTGGAGGAGGACCTTCCCGACCCGAGCAGCGGGCCGGAAGGCGAAGTCGAGCGTCGCCTGGAGCTGGAGAATCTCATGGCGGCCGTCGGCACGCTGGAGGCGGTTCCGCGGGCAATCGTGGTGCTGCACTACTGCGAGGAGATGAGCTGCGCCGAGGTCGGCGCCGTGCTGGAGATGACCGAGTCGGCCGTGAAGGTGGCCCTGTTCCGGGCCCGCGAACGGCTCCGAACCAGGTTGGGAGGATCGTCATGAGCTGCGAATCGGTGCGCGAATGCTTGCAAGAGAACCTGGAGGGGACCCGGCACCCCCTCGAGCTGGCCGCTCGCTTGCCCGACTGGGCCCAACGCCACCTGGAGGGCTGCCCTGCCTGCCGGGAGGCCAGCTGGCAGCTGGTCTCGCTGGAGTGCTCGCTGCGCCGGCTGAACGAGATGTCGCCCATGCCGGTCGACCTGACCGCCGGTGTCATGGCCGCCCTGCAGCGTCCCGAGCCGGTGGTGGCGGCCAGCCGCGAGCGTTTCTGGATGCGAGCGGCAGCCGTTCTGCTGGTCAGTCTATGTCTGTACGCCAGCACTTACGTGAGTTTTCCTCCTCTGCAGGCGGGCTGGCAGCTGGTCTCGGGCTGGTCGCTGCCTCGCCTGGAGCTACCCGGCTTGAGTGAGAGCCTGGCGCTGGTCGGGGCGGCCGTCTGCCTGGTGGGCGCCGCCGCCCTCAACTGGCGCTGGAGCGGAGCCCACTGATGCAGGTCTTGCTGTACACCCTCTGTTTCGGGCTGGGAGCCGTAGGGGTGGCCTCCCTGGGGCTCCTGGGCTGGGTACTGTGGCCAGGTCGGGCCCGAGCCGCCCGCGAGCGGATCGAGCAGTCACGAGGACGCTGCCTGGTCATCGGCCTGCTGCACCTTCTCGCGCTGCTTTTCTTGCTGGCCGTGACCGACAGGCGCGGCGGAGGAGCCGGCCTGCTGGTAGCCGCCTTTCTGGTCTGGATGGCCTGGAAGCTCTTGACCGCCCTGCCCGGGGTTCTCAGCTGGCTGGGCGAGTCGCTCGGCTCGCTGGCCGACCGGCCCGAGTTGGATACCGCCCGGGCGACGATCTGGGGAGCCTTCCTGCTGGCCGGGGTGGGGCTGGTGCCCTGGCTGGGCTGGGCCCTGCTGACCGCCTGCCTGGCCGCCACCTGCGGCTGCGGGGCGCTGGGTGGGCGGCGAGCAACCTGAAAAAAGAAATGACCCTGGCGAACCAGGGCCGGGAATCGGGCGGCCGACATCTCGTGCTGCCGTGAGGTATTTGTCACACCGTCCGACTCCCGGCCCGGGGCGCGGGAGCCACGAAGAGAGCTCCTTTCTGGCGATTGGGGCCGGACGAGCTGTGCTCTGTTCCGGGCAAGAGGAGACCAGGGCCTGGTCGAGCTGTGGTGCTCCGTGACGAGGGAAACCTTAGCGTTCTTCAGGTGCGAGGGGCGCTGAGAGAGTTCAGGGCGCGGACCAGCCGTTCTTGCACTTCCTGGGCGCCATGGGTGAGCATGAAATCGAGCAGGGCTTCTCGATCCTCCACCAGCAGACGCAGGCCGGGCAGCGCCTGACAGGTGCCCCAGCTTTCCACCCGGGGCTTTTCAGGCTCGGGTGGACGGCGCAAGGTGGCCGCCTCGATGATCTGCTCGAGCTCTTCCGGGCTGCGCCCGTCCAACCGCTTCTGGATGGCCGGCAGGGGAAGGTACTCCGCCTGCAGCGCCTTGATAGCCAGCAACTGATTGAGGTGGCGCCGGGTGTAGCGGGCGGTGCCGCTGACATAGTGGGGCCTGTCGAGTAAGCCCAGACTCGTGTAGTAGCGAATGGTGCGCGAGCTGGGCACCGGCGAGACCCGGCCCCCGGGGTTGGGCAGGTTCCACTGCGCGAGCAAGCGCTCGGCCTGCTCGCTCAGCTCCTCCAGGGTCCAGTCGTCCGCCTGGGCGTTCTTCACTCCCCCAGTGTAGCTGTTAGACAGTTCAACTGTCCAGCCTCCGGGGAGATCCGCCTGACAGTTCAACTGTTCGCACCCACTTCGATCACGTTGCAGTGAAACCAGAGAACGACAAGTCCGCACAGCATCAGAATCAACATCACTTGTCCTCCTTCGGATCGGCTTTGTTTCGAGGCGGGAAGGCCAGCATCACTGGCAGGAACGGCGGTGGGTCGATGGAGGGAGGCGGTTTGCGCCGCGGGGGAGAAACCTGGATGGAAAGCTCTTCCCGATTCTTGTCGCCACTCATCTGTCACCTCCTCGGAAGCCCACCGGGGACCTCTTCGCCCATCTTACAGTTTAACAGTCTAACTGTCAATACGCCAGCCCGAAAAGTTTCGCTGGATTCCTGAAATGAAGGATCAGGTCCACAAGACAGCACCTGACAGTCAGGCAGTCCAACTGAAAAATTGAGCAAGATTCTCCGCTCAAGAACCCGGAGATGTCTTAACATCCAGTTTACATTCCAAGCAGGGTCTGCGGAACGGGTCTAGAATAGGCGGAAGTTTTTTCATGGGGGTTGGCCTGGGCGGCGGAATCCGGCCTGAAGAGAGAGATTTCCCGGTGCAAGAGCGCCGGAGTGCAGAAAGAGTGAGGATGAAAACCGTGTTACGGAAATTGACCGGCCTCGGGCGCTACTGGATGCTCGTAGCCCTGATGACCTTGATCCAGCTGCCCGCCTGGGCCAGCGAAACCGATATCAAAGTTCCTGGGGAGCTCAAGACCCAGACCTTCGACAGCCTGGGTGGCGTGAGCGGCCAACTGCTGCTGATGATCGGCATCGGCGTGTGCCTGATCGGAATGGCCTTCTCGCTGATCCAGGCGAAAGCCATCAAAGAGATGCAGGTGCACCAGTCGATGGCCGAGATGTCCGAGCTGATCTACGCGACCTGCCGCGCCTACCTTCTCCAGCAGGGCCGCTTCCTGGCCATCCTGGAGGTGATGATCGGCATCTGCATCATCTACTATTTCGGCTTCCTGCGCCATCTGGGCGCCGGACAGGTGGCCGTGATCTTGTTCGCCTCGGTGGTCGGTATCCTGGGATCCTACGCGGTCGCCTGGTTCGGCATCCGCATCAACACCTGGGCCAACTCGCGCACCGCTTTCGGCTCGCTCAAGGGCAAGCCGTTTCCCTGCTACGCCATTCCGCTGCAGGCCGGAATGAGCATCGGCCTGATGCTGATCTGTGTCGAGCTTCTGGTCATGTTGATCATCTTACTCTTCATCCCCGGTGAATGGGCTGGCCCCTGCTTCATCGGCTTTGCCATCGGCGAGTCGCTGGGCGCCTCGGCGTTGCGTATCTGCGGCGGCATTTTCACCAAGATCGCCGACATCGGCGCCGACCTGATGAAGATCGTGTTCAACATCAAGGAAGATGACGCTCGCAACCCGGGCGTCATCGCCGACTGCACCGGCGACAACGCTGGCGACTCGGTAGGCCCCACCGCCGACGGTTTCGAGACCTATGGCGTCACCGGCGTGGCCCTGATCGTCTTCATCACCCTGGCCGTGGGCAGCATCCCCCTCCAGGCCACCCTGCTGGTGTGGATCTTCGTGATGCGCGTGCTGATGGTCATCACCTCGATGGCCTCCTACACCATCAACGACGTGATGGCTAAAGGCAAGTATCAGAATGCCGACAAGATGGACTTCGAGGCGCCTCTGACCAACCTGGTGTGGCTCACCTCGGCCGTCTCCATCGCCGTCACTTTCCTTGTCAGCAAGCTGATGCTGGGCGGCCTGGCGGTGGATACCGATCTATGGTGGAAGCTCTCCGTCATCATCTCGTGCGGCACCCTGTCGGCCGCCATCATCCCCGAGCTGACCAAGATCTTCACCAGCGCCAAATCTGGCCATGTGGCCGAGATCGTCGACTCGAGCAAGGAGGGCGGCGCCTCGCTGACCATCCTCTCGGGCATGGTGGCGGGCAACTACAGCGCCTTCTGGATGGGCCTGACCATGATGTTCCTGATGGCCATCGCCTACGCCACCTCGCTCGGTCTCTCCCCGGAGATGATCAAGTTCGCGCCCGTGTTCGCCTTCGGCCTGGTGGCCTTCGGCATGCTGGGCATGGGCCCGGTGACGATCGCCGTGGACAGTTACGGCCCGGTGACCGACAACGCCCAGTCGATCTACGAGCTCTCGCTCATCGAGACCATCCCCGACGTCGAGAATGAGCTCCAGAAGGACTACGGCTTCAGGCCCGAGTTTGCTCAGGCCAAGCACTTTCTGGAGGAAAATGACGGCGCCGGCAACACCTTCAAGGCCACCGCCAAGCCGGTGCTGATCGGCACGGCCGTGGTGGGCGCCACCACGATGATCTTCTCGATCATCTTGTTGCTGACTCAGGGCGGCACCACCGGCATGGAGAAGCTGGCTCTGGTCGACCCGATGATCTTGCTCGGCCTGATGACCGGCGGTGCGGTCATCTACTGGTTCTGCGGCGCTTCGATGCAGGCGGTGACCACCGGCGCTTACCGTGCCGTCGAGTACATCAAAGCCAACATCAAGCTCGAGGGTAGCACCAAAGCCTCGGTGGAGGATAGCACCAACGTGGTGCGCATCTGCACCGTCTACGCTCAGGCGGGAATGTGGAACATCTTCTTCGCCGTGCTCACCCTCACACTGGCCTTCGCCTTTTTCAACCCCTACTTCTTCGTGGCCTACCTGGTCTCGATCGCGCTCTTCGGTCTGTATCAAGCCATCTATATGGCCAACGCCGGCGGCTCCTGGGACAACGCCAAGAAGGTGGTCGAGGTCGAGTTACACGCCAAGAACACCCCGCTGCATGAGGCCACCATCGTGGGCGACACGGTGGGTGACCCCTACAAAGACACCTCTTCCGTAGCCCTCAACCCGATCATCAAGTTCACCACGCTGTTCGGGCTGCTGGCCGTCGAGATCGCCCTGGAGATGACCGAAGGCCCCAAGGTGGGCCTGGCTGCCCTCTTCCTGCTGGTTGGCCTCTACTTCGTGTGGCGCTCGTTCTACGGAATGCGCATCCATGCCGGTGGGTCGGGTGGCTTCCGGGGACAGATCACCCAGGCCGATGCGACCTCCAGGACGGCTGCCCCCGCGCAGAAGCCGGCCCCAACGCCGGCCGTCGAGGAGAAGACAGCCGAGCCGGCCTCCAGCGAGGTCAGCTCCTGAGTCGTCGCGCCCCGGGCTGCCCGGCGCGGAGGAACTTCCCGCGCTTCCTGGGCGGGCCAGGGGCGGGACCTGGCCCGCGGAGAGCGCCGACCCTTCGGCGCCCTCCGCGGCCACCTGAGACCCCCGGCTGGCGCCAGGGCTTCTCCCACGAAACGAGGCTTTGTAGCAAGTGAAAAAACCGCTGACTTTCCTCCTGCTGGCTCACTACTTCAAGGGCCCCCGCCTGATGGACGAGCTGCACCGCCTGGGCTGTAAGGTGGTGCTGCTGGCCGAAGAGTCGGTCCGCCACAAGCCGTGGCCCGACGTTCTGGACGAACGCTTCTTCATGCCCGACCTGGCGAATGTGACCGCCGTGACCCGGGCGGTGAGCTATCTGGCCCGCAGCCGCAGCTTCGACGGCCTGATCGCGCTGGACGACTACTCGGTGCAACTGGCCGCCACGCTGCGCGAGCACCTGCGCATCAGCGGCATGGGCGAGACCACCGCCCGCTACTTCCGCGACAAGCTGGCCATGCGCATGCAGGCTCGCGAGGTGGGCATCAACGAGCCCGAGTTCGTGCACGTGCTCAATCACCACCAGATCCACGAGTTCACCCGGCGCGTCGATCCGCCCTGGGTACTCAAGCCGCGCTCCGAGGCCGGCTCGGTCAAGATCAAGAAGTGCCACTCGGAGCTCGAGGTCTGGCAGGCAGTCAGCGATCTCGGCGACGATCACTCTTACTACCTGCTCGAGCAATACGTTCCCGGCCAGGTGCTGCATGTCGACTCCATCGTCTACGGCGGCCGCATGCTCTTCGCCCAACCCCACCGCTACTGGCGCCCGCCCTTTGACGTGTGGAACAAGGGAGGGGTGTTCCTCTCCCAGTCGATGAGCGAGCAAGACCCGGTGCTGCAAGAGGTGCGCGAGATGAACGAGCGCGTCGTCCTGGGCCTGGGCCTGGAGCGGGGGGTCACCCACTCGGAGTTCATCCACGGCCACGACGGACGGCTCTACTTCCTGGAGATGGCTGCCCGGGTCTGCGGCGCCCACCTGGACATCGAGGTCGAGGCCGCGACCGGCGTCGACCTGTGGCGCGAGTGGGCCCGGCTGGAGACGGCCTACCTGCGCGGCGAGCCCTACCGGGTGCCCGCTCAACGCAAGGACCACGCCGGCCTGTTGCTCTGCCTGTCTCGTCAGCAAGCCCCCGACCTGAGCGTCTTCAGCGCTGGCGAGGTGGTCTGGCGGTTGTCGGAAGACTATCACGCCGGGCTGGTGCTGGCCTCAGACTGCCACGAGGACGTGACCCGGCTGATGCAAAACTACCAAGAGCGCCTCAGCCAGGAGGTTCTGGCCGTGGCCCCACCCACCGACAAGCCGATGTAAGGCGGCGCGCGTTGAGCCGTTCAGGAATGAGCACGGAGCTATCGCGCGTTCTCATTGTGAGCAGGTCAACGCGCGGGAGCGCAGATTTGTCCAGGAGCACAGCCAGAACCCCCCTTCTCCTCCGGCACCACAAAGGGGTTTGCGGCTGGACTTCTCTCTGTTTTCTCGCCGCGCTCTGCCTGATGGTGCTCTCGCCGGTCCGTGCCGAGGTGCGCCGCTACCGCGTGCAGCTCGAGATCATGCGCCAGGGCCACGAGTTGCTCGACCAGCGTGCTTTCTGGGTGCAAGAGCAAATCCCCCGGCCGCTCGAGCTCGCTGGCCTGCCGGCAGCCACCAGCGTGACCCTGAGCGTGACCCGCGAGGTGGGCACCGCCAACCTGATCCTCTACTTCCAGGTCGTGGGTCCTCCCGCGGCGGCCTACCAGGAGCTGACCACCCCTCGTCTGGTTCTCGGGCCGGACAGCCAACCACCGGCTTTTTGCTTCGCGCTGCAGGGCCAGGTCTTCCGGATCAGCGTGACCTCTCTGAAAGTCCAAGTGCTCGAATGAGCTTGCCCCACCAGCTCACGGGAGCGCCGGCCCCCCCTTGAAACTGCAACATCCTGGGGTGGCGGAGGCGGTTGTGGCCGGACTTGCGGGCCGGGCGGCCCCCGTGATGCGCCCGATCCAGCTCGAAACCCAGTCCTCCCAGTCCATCCAGCTCGCCTGCCCCTCCCCGTCCGGGCCGAACAGCTCAGCCCGACCATCGGCCCAGACCTCGCTCGATTGCTCGCCCTGGGCCGTCAGGTGGCGGGCCGTGCCCAGCAGTCCAGGGCTCAGCTCGAGCACCCAGCCCGTCCAGTCGCCCCGATGGCGCTTTCCGAAGCGGCGCAACCGGCCATCAAGATAGAATTCGGCCGCCAGGCCGCGGCTGGCGTAGTTGGCAGGCAAGAAGGTCGCGTCGATGCGTGGAGCCGAGCCGAAGGAGTCCATGCGGGCCTCCCTGTTCAGGAAAATTCCCACCCCAGAATGCGTTCCGTGCTGAAGGTTTTGCCTTTTCCTTCGGGGACCTCATCGGCGCAGATCCCCGCAAAACCGTCGGCCACTTCACTCTGCTGTGTTTAGCGCCATGCTGCTGGTGGGCGGGCCGGTCCTGGCCGAATCGAGCTACAAGCTGGTCTGGTTTCGAACCGACTGGTGTCCCTGGAGTGCCAAGATGAAGCCCTCGGTGGAGAAGTTCACGAGCGAGCACCGGGTCGAGAGCGTGCAGGTCAACCTCGATCAGACCGACAGCGCGGTTTACAGGCAGTACAGCAAGTACAACCCCAGGTCAGCCGTTCCCTATCTGGTGCTGCTGGACTCCAAAGGCAAGGTCGTGCGCAGCTGGGACCGCTACGTGACGCTGGAAGACCTCGAGTCGGCCCTGCGCTGATGGGTGGAGCGTCCCGTGGGCAAGGTTTTTGGGGGGCGCCCCGGCGCCAACTTCAGTGATTCCAGAGGTGTCCCTGGGAGCACTCGTGAGGGCCCAGGTGGGGGTGCAGTAAGATGCAGTTGCGCTCGCAGCAGCAGGCTTCCGGGCAGGTCTGGATACCCAGCAGCAAGCTGAGGCTTTCCAACTCGGCGCTGCGATCCTCTCCCAGCATCGCTCGAGCCAACCCCATGGCCTGACGTCGATCCAACAATTGCGGCATGCTCTGGCTACCTCCGCCTCCTTTCTATCCCTTTTCCCGGGACGATTTGTAACCAGTTTGTTGCCGCGCCGCCTTTTCCGGTAGGAGACCGGGCGCCTGGCTTTGAATCTCCCCCGGCTTATGTCTTCCGCAATCGACCTCCGCGAGCAGGCCCGTGAGCGCATCCGCCGCCTGTTCGACTATCTGCTCGCTGTCCAGAGGCTGAGCACGCCACCCTGTCTGGATGTCGAGGAGTATCCCTTCCAGCTGCGCCTGGGCGAGCTCCCCGAGCATCCTGCCGTCGAGCTCGGGCCCTTGCCCCTCGACCCCCGCGAGGAGGCCGAAGACTTCCTGCTACGCGTGCGCCGCCCCAAGGACGTGCCCTGCCCCCCCCTTCCCGAGGCCCTGGAGGGCTGGCTCAAACCCGGTTGGGATCGACTCGACGGAACCGTGACCGCCTTCGTACGCAAGAAGAAGGGTGGCTCCATGGTGCCCTTCGAGGCCGACGAAGCTCGTCCTGAGGCCCTCAAGGCCTGGCTCAAGAGCCGCAAGGACTGGGAGAAGCCGGCCCTGGCCGCCAACGACGTCAACGACCTGTTCGACCGCCTGCTCGAGGTGTGGGGGCGGCTCGAGCGCGAGTCCGAGACCGTCGAGCTGGTGGTCGGTCTTGGCCTGGTGCGCGTCGAGGACGAACAGGGTAGAGTGGACCATCCCCTGGTGCTTCAGAAGCCCACCCTCGAGTTCGAGGCCGAGCGGGCCGAGTTCACCTTCCGCGAGACCGACCGAGAGCCCGGTCTCTACAGCGCCCTCATGCAGCGCTTCGAGCTCACCCCGGACGTATCCCAGGAGTGCCGCCAGATTCTGGGCAACACCGAGGACAGCGACCCGCTGGGCAGCCTGCTGGACCGGCTGTGGCCCGGGGTCCGCGTGACCTCCAAACGGGCCGATCTGAGCCCGGCCAGGGCGCAGGTGCAGCTTTCTCGCGAGCCGGTGCTCTACCTGGGAAGCCGATCGCTGGGCTTCTCCTCGGCCATCGAGGCTTTTCTCGAGGCCCTGCCCGGACTTCCAGTCCTGCCTCCCGCGCTGGTGCGCGTGGTCGGCTTTGACATCGATCTGGAGGGTGACATCGTCGAGTCCAGGGGTCCGTCCACCAGGGTCGATCCACACAGCAACGTCGATCCGCTCTACACCATGCCGGCCAATCCCGAGCAAGAGCGCGTGGCCGGCCGCCTGGCAGCCCACGGCACGGTGCTGGTGCAGGGGCCGCCCGGCACCGGCAAGACCCATACCATCGCCAATCTGGTGGGCCACCTGCTGGCCGAGGGCAAGAGCCTTCTGGTCACCAGCCACCGCACCAAAGCCCTGCGGGTGGTGCGCGAGATGATCAGCCCCCAGGTGCGGCCCCTTTGCGTCAGCGTGCTCGACAACGAGAGCGAGAGCCAGGCCCAGCTCGAGGAAGCCGTCAAGGGCATGGTCCATTTGTTCTCGTCCAGCGATGCTGAAGAGCTCGAGCGCCTGGCCAACACGTATGGCGAGCGCCGGATGGACATCAAGAGCCGACTGGCGGCCGCCGAGCAGCGATTGGTGGAGGCCCGGACGGCCGAGTACGAGCCCATCCCCCGGCTGGACGGCGAGAGCATTCATCCCACCCGAGCCGCTCAGGAGATCGCCGAGGGCCGGGGCCTGCACGACTGGATCCAGGGTCCGGTTCCGCCCGGGGGCTCGCTGCCTCTCAGCCCGGACGAGATCACCGAGCTCTATGCCCTCAACAGCCTGATCACTCCTCAGGACGAGCACGACCTGCAGGGACGCCTGGCGCCCCTGGAGGAGGTTCCCTCCGAGCGCCGCTTCAGCTCCGACCTGGAGCGTCGCAAGATACTGCAAGAGAAGTCAGAGCGCTTCGAAGCGGGCCTCTGGACCGGCTCGGACCAGGATCTGGAGAGCCTCAGGCGCCTGCGCGAGGCGGTCCAGGCCGCGCTGGGCCCGCTCACGGACGCCGATGTGCTGCAACGAGAGGTCATCCGGGCTGGCCTGGCCGGGGGCGAGCATCGCCAATCGTGGCAAGATCTGGTGGACGTCATCAAGACGGCTCGCGCGGAGATCGGCGCGCTGGAGCGCCAGGTGCTGGCGGTAGGACCCACCCTGCAGTCGGATATGCCCCTGGCAGTGCAGGCTACCGCTTGCGCTGAGATCGTGGCCCACCTGCGAGCCGGAAAGTCCATCACCGGCATCGAGCTCTTCACCAAGGGCAACTGGAAGAAGCTTCTGGCCGGCATTCGTGTGGGCGGCGGAGCCCCCAAGACGGCCGACGACATGGAGGCCGTCGGAGCACTCATCGCCATGGCCCAGAAACGCGAGCAACTCAAAGCCCGCTGGGATCGCCAGGTGGGCCGCTGGCTCTCCATGAGCGAGGGCAGCGCCAGCGTGCCCACCGCCGCCGAGCTGGGCGAGCGCCCCGAGGATACCTGCGCTCAACACGTGGCCCGAGTCCTCAAGAGCCTCAACTGGACCGAGACCTGGGCCGAGTGCAAGAAGGCCATGGCCGAGACGGGGCTACGCTGGGAGATCGTGGAAGAGCGTGTGCCCCCCAACTCGGCCCCTCAGGGCGACATCCTGCGCCTGCGGGACACGCTCAAGGATCACCTCGAGCCGGTGGTCGAGGCGCGCACCGCCTGGGTCGAGTGCCGGCTGCTCGACAAGCAGCGCGAGGAGCTGCTCACCCTGCTCGACGTGCCCGAGCAAGAGGACCACGGCAAGGTGGTGGCCCGCCTGCGCGAGGCGGTGCAGGCCAAAGACCCCGAGCGCTACGGCGAGGCCTGGAACCGGCTGGTGGTGCTGCACCAGCAGAAGGCCCACAAGCTGCGCCGCGACGCCTACCTCGAGCGCCTCAAGCAGAAGGCTCCAGGCTGGGCCGAGGCGGTCTTCGAGCGCACCCCGCCCCACAACCAGCCCAAGCCTCCCGGCGACCCCGAGCTGGCCTGGCAGCACCGACAGTGGGCTCAGTTGCTCGACAGCTTCGCCGAGCAGAGCCTCGACGATCTGCAGCAGGAGATCATGCGCTTGCGCCAGCAGTTGCAAGACGCCACCGCCAGCTTCGTGGAGAACCTGACCTGGTCGGCCCAGTTGCGCCGCACAGGCATCCGTCAACAGCAATCTCTGATCGGCTGGCTCGACTTGATGCGCAAGATCGGCAGCGGTAAGGGCAAACGAGCGCCGCTTCTCAAGGCCAAGGCGCGCGAGCGCCTGGCCGAATGCCGCGAGTCGGTTCCGGTCTGGATCATGCCCATCTCGCGCGTGGCCGAGAGCTACAAGCCGGGAGAGACCTTGTTTGACGTGGTCATCCTGGACGAAGCAAGCCAGTCCGACCTGACCAGCCTGATCGCTTTTGCTCTCGGGCGCGAGGTGCTCGTGGTCGGGGACCACGAGCAGGTCAGCCCTGAGCAGGTGGGCCAGTCGGCCCAGGCCATCGAGTCTTTGATCGATCGCTATCTCAAGGATGTCCCCAACAGCGAGCTGTTCGACGGCAAGACCTCGGTCTACGACCTGGCGCGGCGCTCTTTTGGCGGCACCATCCGCTTGCTGGAGCACTTCCGCTCGGTGCCTGAGATCATCGCCTTCTCCAACGCCCTCTGCTATCAGGGCGAGGTGCAGCCCCTGCGCGAGCGCTCGGGCGTCAAGGTGGCCCCCGCCACGGTGGCCCACCGGGTGCACGTCACCGAGCTGTCCAGGCGGGTCAACCATGAGGAGGCTCTCGAGGTGGCCTCGCTGCTGGCCGCAAGTTGCGAGCAACCGGAGTATGCCGGAGCCTCGATGGGCGTGATCAGCATGGTGGGCGAGGAGCAGGCTCTGGCCATCGACCGCCTGCTCACCCGCCACCTCAACCTGACTGAGTACGGTCGGCGCCGGGTGGTTTGCGGCACCCCCGCCCAGTTCCAGGGCGACGAGCGGGACGTGATCTTCCTGTCGCTGGTGGACACGGCCCCGGATGGCCCTCTGGCCCTGCGCACCCAGGAGATGTTCGTCAAGCGCTTTAACGTGGCCGCCAGCCGGGCCCGCAACCAGATGTGGGTGGTCCACTCGATGGATCCCGAGCGCGACCTCAAAGAGGGGGATCTTCGCCTCAAGCTGATCCGGCACGCTCAAAATCCCTATGTGCTGACCGAGAAGCAGGCCGAGCAAGTGGCCGAGCCCGAGTTCGAGTTCCACTTCCAGGAAACGGTCTACAAGCATCTCACCGATCTGGGCTACCGGGTGCTGGTGCACCATTCCGTGGGCACCTACAAGCTGGACCTGGTGGTCGAGGGGCGGGGCGGCCGGGTGGCGGTGCAGTGCGACGGCGAGCGCGACTACCCGCCCGGCAAGCTCTCGCAGCACATCTATCGCGAGACCGTGCTCGAGCGGGTGGGGTGGCGCTTCGTGCGCCTGCGGGCCAGCTCGTTTTACCGCCACCAGAAGGCCTCGCTGGAGACGCTGGTGGAGCGGCTCAAGACACTGGGGGTGGAGAGCTTCGATTCAGAGGAGGAAGCCCGCCGGCTGAAGGCCGAGCAGGGCATCGACCTCTACCAGCGCGTGGTAGCCCGGGCCGCGGCCCTGCGCCGCAAGTGGAGCGGAGCCGAGGACGAGGAAGCGGCCGCTGACGGCGAAGGGGAAACGGTGGTGGCCGGTCCGGTCATCGAGGCCCGGATCGTGGAGGAGGCCGCTGCGGTGGCCGAGGTGCCGACGGTCGAGGAGGCCGCTCCGGTGGCCGAGGTGCCGGCCGTCGAGGAGGCTGCTCCGGTGGCCGAGGTGCCGGCTGTCGAGGAGGCTGCTCCGGTGGCCGAGGAGCCGGCTGTCGAGGAGGCTGCTCCGGTGGCCGAGGAGCCGGCTGTCGAGGAGGCTGCTCCGGTGGCCGAGGAGCCGGCCGTCGAGGAGGCTGCTCCGGTGGCCGAGGAGCCGGTTCCTGTGCCAGTGCCGGCCGATGAGGCCGAGCCCGAGCGACCCGGCAAGATCAAGTTCGGCGCCTCCCGACTGCTCGAGAAGAAGATGGGTGGCGAGACCGAGGCTGCCGCCCCGGAGCCCGAAAGGCCCCGCACAAAAAGCTGGCGCGACCTCAGGAAGCGGCTCAAGAGCGACTCGGAGGAGCCGGAATAAGTCTGCGAGCGCTCTCGTGGCCTGGAGGTCCGGCCGCCCCCCCGGTGGCGTCGGAGGGCCCACACCCCCGCCACGACAAGATCTTTTAGGCGGCTGGACATCCAGCATAAGAACTTCCAGGACGAAGCTTAATGTGCTCGCACTTTGGTCTGGCCCATTAGCACAATCTGACGAACGCGCCGGAACAGCGTTCCAGCGCGTTGTAAAGTGCAAGACCAAAGGCCTTGCACTTTAGAACTCGTCCTTGCCGAATTTCCTCTCGTACATGTCGGCGGCCTGAGCAACACAGAATACGCTGGCCTCGAACTCCCCCGGGTCGAGCGTATCGAGCAGATGGTCGACGCTGGCCACGACAATGCTTTCTTTCTCGGTCTCGATGATGCCGAAGCGAGCAAAGTGCAGTGCTTCATTGAGGCGCAAAAGCTCGATGGCCTGATTCTTGGAAACACCCGCGAAAAAGCCTTTCTTGACGATCAGGCAGGGAGAATAGATGGTCACGATTTTGTGCTCGTCGCTTCGGGTCGTGTCTCGAACATAGACGGCCTGTTTGCGATCACCCTCCAGTCCGATGCCGATGAAGTAGCGCATGGCCTCTTCGTCCATGTGCCCCTTGAGCCCGGCCAGAGTGGCGATTTCGGCAACCTTCTCAAGGATCTCCAGGGTTTGCTTGACAGACATCGTGTTCAGCGTCCTCTCTCAGGAAGTCTCCAGGACAAGATCCACAGCCTCCGGCCGCAAGCCGAGCGCGGCCCCGAGCTCGTGCAGGTGGCGACGCTCGAGCTCATTCAAGGGCCCGTCAGAGAGAGCTGCCGCCTTCAGGCCATGCACGATGCGATGGAGCTCGGCCGAGGAAAGCTTGGTTTTTCGATTGCGGCGCGCTTCGGCAAAACGCTCAAGACTGTAAGGAGCATTGTTCCCGCACTCGTTCAACACCTGGTTGAGCGCCATCCCAACCGGGAGGTTCTGGGTGAGGTGCTCGAGCTCCGACCCGTTGGGAGGCCCATCCGCAAGCACCACATAGAGCCCCCCCCAGAACTGAAAGCGAGCCAGCACCGGATCGGCCAGTCCTGCTGAGCCCACCGCCCGCGGTCCCGCGGTGTCCTCCATGATCCCGAGCAGCCGAGCGATCTCGGCCTCTCCCGCTGCCGAGCCGCGCTCGCGCCAGTAGACCTCCATCGCCTTCATGCGAAGGGGGGGAAACGGATGCTCCAACTGCCAGAACTCCCGGCCTCCGTGCTCCATGACCTCGTCGGCCAGGCTGCTCCACTGCTCGGCAAACTCGTAGGGATCAACCTGCACCCCCGGCAAGGGCAGTCCGGCCAGGGTCTTGAAGAGAGCATTGGCACCCACTGCCAGCGAGTTACAAAAGAGCAGGCCGGCCCTGTCGGCGGAGATCTCGCAGGCCCGCTGCCAGGAGTGCAGGAGCCGGCATTGCTCGGATGAGATATTCCCGAGCTTCAAGACGGTTGCAGCGCTCAGGTCGACATGTCCGAAAACGACGTGGCCCATTTCGTGCCCGATCACGAAACCAAGCTCGGGCATGGTCAGGGTGGATAGCGCGCCCGAGCTCAGTCCGATGACGCGATGGCGTGAGAGATCGGCGATGAACGCGTTGACGTCCGATGACCCAAAAACATAAGCCTCAACAGGTTTATCGTCCAGGAAGTGCTCGGAAACTCTCGCAATCAGGTCGGCTAGCTCGGGAATGAAGCTTGGCTGTACCCGTACCGCGCTGCTGAGAAGCTGAGAGCGCAACAGACTGCGGCTTCGTAAGACCTCGATTCGCTGAAACTGGTTGCGAAGCTCGGCATCTGTCTGGATCCGCTCAAGCAGCTCCAGGTCTCCCGAGTAACGGGCCTCCTGGATGGGAAGTTTCGGCACTGCTCATGGTTCGGTGGTCCGGAATGAATCACCTACTCTCCATCGGTTGGATGCGGTGGCCACTCTCCAGGGGCAGGCAGGCTCTCCGCTTTTTGCATGGCGCGTCGCAAGTGCGCGTGGGCAAGAGCGCCGGAGACGACTGCGACCGAGCTCCAACGGGCGCCATAGCAGCAAGAAGGGGGTCGTTGACTCAATCATTGATCAGAATCAATCCCTGCCAGAAGTTCTCTGACATAGA
>QWHO01000155.1:5748-18258 GCA_021404945.1 bacterium CPR1 | reverse complement strand
TTACCGGGTCTGAAGGGACAAGTGGCCCGAACAGGAAGTTCTCCTCTGCATGTCCAGAGCTTCTCTCATCGTGTGCGCCGAGGATCTCGCCCAGGAGCTCCCCCTCGTGCGGGGCATGATCATCGGCTCGGGTCTGCCAGGTGCCCTGGGAAACCTGGCCCCTGGCCCTTATGGACTGGCCGGGACCCATCTCGCGGTGCTCGACATCCTCGAGCAGGCCGGCTCGGTTATCTTGGAGGTGGAAACCCGGCTGCGACAGCGCATTACCTCTGATCGAGGAGGCGAGGCCGAGATGGCTGGCTTTGACTTCATCGCTGAATTACAGCCGATGGACCGGGCTTTCTGCGCCTGGTACGCCGTTTACGTGGCCTCCGATTGGGCCAGCGCTCAGTGCGCCAGGCACACCAGCACGGCTGTCTCGGTCAAGGGGGGCTTCAACAACCGCTGGGTTCAGGATCTGGGGAACCTGGCCGGCAACAATCTGCTGCAGGTGGTCGTGCGCGAGCTGAAAGGCTTCTACGAGCACCACCGCAACCACTCCGATCCGGCTCGGCGCATCACCGAGCCCGAGCGTGTAGCCGACAGCTCAGCAGCCTTCTTCAAGCTGCTGGCCAACGGGGTGGCCAGGTTTCTCTCCGACGGAGAGTATGAGCGCCACCGGACAGTTCTCGAAGGCATGCGGGTGGAGATTCTCGGCCAGGGTTATGTGGGACTGAAGCCCACTGCGGCTGCTGACACCACCCGGTCGAGCGACCTGCTGCCAGTCAAGCCCGAAGACGTCGTCGGAAACCAGGAGTATCTGGCCGCCGGGATGCGCCTGGCCCGGGATGTGGCCGGCTTCGACTTCAAGACCGGCAAGAATCCCAAGAAGGTCAATCCGGTCTTGTTTTGTCAGGGCACGCCGGGCTGCGGCAAGACCCTGACGGCCCACGCTGTCGGCAACTATTTTCTGGACTACTGCCAGAAGCGCGAGATTCCGGCAAGATTTCTGATCATTCGGCGCACCGACTGGGCCTCGTCCTACCAGAACGCTTCGGCCAACAAGCTGATCGCCATCTTCAAGGACGATGTCTACGCTTTCCCTGGCGTGGTCGGCTGCTACTGGGCCGACATCGATACAGCCTTCGCGGCTCGCTCCGACCCTGGCCTGCGCTCGGAGGAGAAGAATATTCTCGGAGCCAGCTTCGGAATCTTCGACGGCACCCTGATTCCCAAGAACGGAAAATGGTTCTTGCTGTGCGATGCCAACTATATCAACATGGATCAGGCCACCCTGAGCCGCATCAGCCAGGACCCTTATATCGTGAAAGGTCCGGTCACAGTGGACGACTTCGTGACCCTGTTTCGAGACAAGAAGTTGCACGAGTTCGCCGATTTCTTTCATCTCAGCGATGAGCAGTGGCGTCAGGTGGGGCAAGCCTGCCTCGACTTCAACCTGTCCGGGCGCAACGTCGACAACGTCACCCAGAAGCTCATCCGTGAAGTGCAAGACGTGGACCCACCCGACGATTACTACAAGGCCAGCTTTGAGGAGCGCAGGCGTATCTTGCGAGAATTGTCCAAACCGATGACCGTCGAGCGAATCATCGAGATCATGGACGGTTTTCGCAAGTTCGAGGCCGAAGCCGAGGCGAAAGCCGAGCGGCAGCGTTTTGACGAGCGGGTGCGCGAGATCGTGTTCAACCTTTCGGCCCAGAAAGCGGCCCTGGAAAGTTACGGGAACTGAGCTATGTCGACGACTCCCGAGTACGCCCCCGAGGCGGGCGATACCCTCGAGCAGCTTGTCCAGCAGTTCACCAACCAGTATGCCTTTCTGCGCGAGCTGATTCAGAACGCAATCGACGCCGGAACCAAGCGAGTCGATGTATGGTTTGAGTTCGACCCCTTCGAGGGCGGCAGCATGGGGGCCATGCGGCTGCACGTGGACGACACCGGTGAGGGCATGAACAGGGAGATCATCGATACCCAGCTGACCCGCCTGTTCTCGTCTTCCAAAGAAAACGACCTGACCAAGATCGGGAAGTTCGGCATTGGATTCGTGTCAGTGTTCGCCCTCTCGCCCGAGGCGGTTGTGGTGGACACCGGCCGGGACGGAGAATACTGGCGAATCCTCTTCCACGGCAAGGACAAGAAGTTTGAGCGCATCGTGCTCGATCAGCCGATCGACGGAACCCAGGTCCAGCTGATCAAAATGGTCGACAGCGATGATTATGAGAAGCACCGCCACGAGAGCAAGCGCACCATCACGTACTGGTGCAAGCACTGCGATGTGGATATCTACGTAGACAACGAGAGGATCAACCAGCCCTTTACCCTGCACGCCCCCCACGTCATGACCCACCAGGTGCCGGGAACCGAGCTGGTCGTGGCTCCGGCCGACGGTCCGAAGCCCTTCTACGGCTTCTACAACCGTGGTTTGACCCTGGTGGAGTCGATCGAGCGGGACGACCCGAACGACCGGCAGGACCATCCCCCCGGCATCCACTTCAAGATCAAGTCGCGCTATCTCGAGCACACGCTGACTCGTGATAACATTCTGCGCGACGAGAACTACCACAAGGCCATGACCATCCTGCGCTCGTTCGTGGACGGACCGTTCCGCAAAGCGCTCTTTCAGGCAGCCCTGGAGAAAGGTGAGGACGCCGTCTTCGGCTTCCTCACCCACCGGTTGCAAGGTCTGCCGGAGGAGCTGGCCAACAAGCCTCTGCTGCCGCTGGTGGATGGAGGGCGCCTGACGCTCAAGCAGTTGAAGACGGCGGTGGATAAGCAGGGCGAAGTCTTCTACCAGGAGTACGGCTCGGCCCTGACCCAATCGCTGAAGGGCCAGGGAAAGATCGTGCTCAAATGGGCGGGCCCCGAGCGCGAGCCGGGCCTGGGCAAACTCCTCGAGCATCTGTGCCGACGCAAAGACAAAATTTAGCTCTTGAGTGCGAGCGGAACCTATGCCCAGCCAGCTCTGGTCAGCAGCCTTCCCAAGAACCAGCAGGAATTGCTCGAAGCTGCCGGGCGCATCTTGAAGAGGGCTGGAAGCCCCTACCGCAGCATCTTCCCGGGGCGCTTCAAGGACGCCGGTGCTTCTCTGGAAAAACGAGCCTACGTGCTGCAAGAGAAGGCTGGCAGCCTGTTTCGTCCGGAGGGGGAGAAGAAGGGCCTGCTGGCCACCCTGTTCGGCTCCCGCAAGGCGCCTCAGGATCTGGTGGTCAACCTGGACGACCCCCTGGTCGAGAAGAACTTCCGGCTCAACGACAAGTATCCCCAGTTAGCCCCCTACATCCTGGCCTGGTGCGTCCTTGTCAACGATGGCCTGGACGGAGCCACTGTCGCCCGCATGGTCGAGGCCGCGATGGCCGAGGGAGGGGAACGCCAGGTCTGACGCAGGCACGCCTCCCGGTAGGAAAGTTTTTCCCCCCGTGGAAAGGCAGTGAAAATCTTTACGCAAGCGAGCATTCTTGGAACCGGTTCTTCGTAGCTTCCTCTTCTGCGACGCGGTTGTGCCCTCTCACCATGGCAAGCTGCTCTGCTATGGGGTTTTCTCGGATCTGTGGGCGCCCAAGTTCCCGGTGACCCACCCGCGTTTCTCCATCCTGACCTCGTGGAGCCGGGGTACGGGCTTCCACATCCAGGTGGTCAAGATGTTCAATCCAGCCCGCACCGTGATGCTCAACCAGTCGCCCGAGATGTATTTCACCCTGGAGGACGAGAGCCAGACGGTGCACGTCCAGGTGGACGTCAACCAGATCGTCTTCACCGAGGCGGGAACCTATTTCTTTCAGATCTACCTGGACAGCAGGCTGGTGGCCGAGCACACTCTTAACTACATCCAGAAGAGCTGAGACCCCCACAAAAAAAGGAGCCCGAGTCTGTGAAGACCGGGCCAGGGGTTCTGGAGGGTCCGAGCGCGGGGACGCGCGCTACAAACAACTTTTACTGGTTCACACGCTCTGGGGGCGGGTCGAGTGCACGGCCCCGGCCTGCATCCCGGGCTGCACTCCCGAAACGCTGCCGTTGGAGCCATAGACGGCCCCGGCCTGCATTCCCGGGTCGTAGTTGGAGCGAGGGGGCCCGCCGCCACCCGTCTGAATGGCGGCTGCGTCGTTGACCTCGTTGACCTTCTGAGTGGAGGCAACCTGCTCGGGCGCCTTGAGGGCGCTGATCAAGCTACTCAGGTTCTGGTCCTTGACGGTGTTGTCATCGTCAGTATCGCCGACCTCGGGCGAGAACTGAACCTTATCGGTAATCCCGCTGGCCGCCTGGGTGCCGGCTACGCCAGATGCACCGCCACCTTCTCCGATACGATTGGCCGCTCCGCCTACCGGGGGGGTGTAGCCGGGGCTGACGCCCCCAACCCCTCCACCCGAGCCGGCTCCGTCGACCTTGCCGATTTCAAATGGGTCTTTCTGGGCCATGTGGGTTCACTTCCTCAATCACTTCGCGGGTATGCTCCCGTGGTTGTATGATAGGGCTGCCCGCACCCCGGCCGATAGGGGATAGTGTTAACGGGATGTTAACGATGTAAACACGATGTTAACTCTTTGCCTGGGATTCGTTCACACTGCTCCCGATGTTGACGCGACCAAACGGATTATCGTATTATCCCCGGGTTGAACGAGGGCGAGGACTGCGGTGCCCTCCCACCCTGTCCTGGCTTGAAGTAACAACTCAATGGAGGTTAACCCGTGGCAACCAAGGGAGAAGTTATCGAGCAGTACCGCACCCATGAGGTAGATACTGGCTCGGCTGAAGTGCAAGTCGCACTGCTGAGCGATCGGATCAATCATCTTACCGAGCATTTGAAGGTACACAAGAAAGACCATCACTCTCGGCGGGGACTGCTCATGATGGTAGGCAAGCGGCGCCGTCTGCTCAACTACCTGCAGAAAAACTACATCAAGCGCTATCGCACGCTGATCCAAAAGCTCGGTCTGCGCCGCTAGATGCCCCCAACTCAGCCGAAAGGATAGACGGCTGGCAACCCGGACACCAGGGGAAGAGCTCCCGCTGGTGTTTTCCTGCTTCCACGAGATAGGAAGCTTCCTCACACCGCGCAGGCGGCTTTTCCGCCCAGTCAGGCGCGACCAAGTAGAACGTACCCGAGGTGAAAGAAAGAAATGGCAACTCAAGTCATAGACGCCGAGAAGGTGATCGCCGAGCGAGAGATCGGCGGACGCATCATGCGCATGGAGACCGGCGAGCTGGCCAAGCAGGCCGGTGGAGCCGTGTTGGTAACCTACGGCGAGACCGTGGTGCTGGTCACCGCTACCGCCAACGACAAAGCGCGCGAGGGGATTGACTTCTTCCCCCTGACGGTCGATTACGAAGAGAAGATGTACGCCGCCGGTAAGCTGCCGGGTGGCTGGATCAAGCGGGAGGGCCGTCAGCCCGAGCGCTGCATCCTGACCTCGCGGCTGATCGACCGACCCATCCGCCCCCTTTTCCCCGACGGTTTTCGCAACGACGTCCACGTGGTGGGCATGTGCTTGCAGGTTGACGGGAAGAATGAGCCCGACGTGCTGGCCGTTGCTGGCGCGGGCGCGGCCCTCTCCCTATCGGACATTCCTTTCGAGGGCCCGGTAGCGGGCGTGCGCATCGGCTACGTCGATGGCGAGTTCGTGGTGAATCCCGATAGTGCCCAGATGGCCGAGAGCAGCATGAACCTCGTGGTGGCCGGCACCCGTGACAACCTGATGATGGTGGAGTGCGGCTGCGACGAGCTTTCCGAGGAGCTCATGCTGGACGCCTTCGAGGAGGCCCAGAAGAACATTTGCGTGATCATCGAGATGATCGACGAGCTGGTCGAGAAAAAGGGCAAGCCCAAGACCGAGTTCACCCTGTTCAAGCCGGCCGAGGACTTTGAGAAGTTCGTGCGCGACCGCATCAGCGACCGGGTGGCCAGGGCCATCCGCACGGTCGAGAAGCAAGAGCGCAACAAGGCCATGGGCGCGATCAACAAGACCGCTTTCGCCGAAGAGGTGATGAAGGATTCCAAAGCCTCGGCTGCCTGGAAAGAGCGTGTGCAGGCAGATACCTTTGGTCGCGACTTCGATTACGTCCTCAAAAAGATCCAGGAGGACGAGCTGGTCACCATGATCGTGAAGGAAGGGCGCCGCCCGGACGGCCGCAAGGCTGACGAGATCCGCGCCCTCAAGTCCCAGGTAGGTGTGCTGCCGCGTGTGCACGGCACGGGACTCTTCACCCGTGGTCAGACCCAGGTGTTGTCGCTTCTGACGCTCAGCACTCTGAGCGATGAGCAGTTGTTTGACAATGTCATCGGGGAAGAGTCGCGCCGCTACATCCATCATTACAACTTCCCTCCCTTCTCGGTGGGCGAGGCCCGCTTCATGCGCGGGCCGGGCCGACGCGAGATTGGACACGGAGCTCTGGCCGAGCGGGCTCTGGTGCCGGTTATTCCCGACGAGAACGACTTCCCCTATACCATCCGCATCGTCAGTGAGGTGCTGGAGTCAAACGGCTCGACCTCTATGGCGTCGACCTGCGGCAGCACTCTGGCCCTGATGGACGCAGGTGTGCCCATCAAGTCGCCGGTTGGCGGCATCGCCATGGGGCTGGTGGCCAAGGGCGATGACTTCACCGTGCTGACCGACATCCAGGGCATGGAAGACGCGTTGGGCGAGATGGACTTCAAAGTGGCCGGCACCCGCGAGGGCATCACCGCGCTTCAGATGGACATCAAGCTCAAGGGAATCACGATGGAGATCCTGCGCCAGGCGCTGGAGCAGGCCAGGGCGGCCCGCTTCCAGATCCTGGACGTGATGGAAGAGTGCATCCCGGCCCCCCGAACGGAGCTCAACCCGCTGGCACCTCGCATCTTCACGATCACCATCGACCCCGACAAGATCAAGGAGATCATCGGCCCGGGCGGCCGCGTGATCAACAAGATCATTGCTGAGACCGGGGCCAAGATCGACATCGAGAACGATGGACGCATCTTCGTCGCCTCCGTGGACCGCCTGGCTGGCGATCGCGCTGCCAAGATGATCGAAGACCTCACTCGCGAAGTCCAGGTCGGCGAGGTCTTCACCGGCAAGGTCATGCGCATCATGAGCTTTGGAGCCTTCGTCGAGCTCTTGCCTGGCAAGGAGGGCTTGCTGCACATCTCCAAGCTGGCTGCTGGCCGGGTGGAGAGGGTCGAGGACGTGGTCTCGCTGGGCGATACCATCGAGATTGTCGTGGACGAGATCGACTCGATGGGGCGCATCAATTTGTCCCGTCCCGGCCTCAAGAAGGAGCCTCGTGAGGACCGCGACGACCGCGGGCCGCGAGACCGCGGAGATCGTGGAGATCGTGGAGACCGCGGTCGGGGGCGCAGCCGTGAAGAGCGCGCTGATCGGGGCGACCGTCCGCCTCGGGAGGAGCGCCCGCCCCGCGAAGAGCGCCCCCCCCGCGAAGAGCGGCCCCCGCGTGAAGAACGGCTGACCCGCGAAGATCGCGGGTCGCGCGTGCCGCGCGACCCGCGTGAAGATCGTCCGCGCCGCGAGGAGCGCAGTCGAGAGGATCGCCCCTCCCGCGAGTTCCGCGATGAGCGGCCCCCTCGCGAAGAGCGTTTTCGCGACGAGCGCCCGCCCCGCAGCGCCGAGCGCCCCCCTCGTCCCTCCCGGGAAGGCTATGAGCGCCCCGCCCCTCCGCCCTCGCGCGAGCGGGATAGCTACCAGCGCCCGCCGCGCGACGACTTCGAGCCTCGGCGGTCGCGGGAGGACTTCGACCGTGTCCCCCGTGGCCGGGGTGAGGCCCCGCCTCCTCCGCCTCGCCGAGGCGAAAGCAGCCGTGACGACTATCGTCCTCCCCGCGACGACTTCCGCTACGAGCGCCCCCCTCGGGACGACTATCGCGGCTCGCGCGAGGATGTCCGCCCCGTGCGCGAAGAGCGCCCCCCGCGGTCGCGCGAGGACTACGACCGCCCACGCCCGGCTCCCGATTGGGAAGGCGGCGACCAGAACGGTGCCTCAGCCTCCGAGCCCGATCGCGCCCGCCGCGCGCCGCGCCGTCGCCGCCCGCGCGGCGACTAGTCGGCTTTGCGCCCGCTCCAGGCACGCGTGCGTGACTTTTTTACGCGCGTTCTGGCTGCGGGGGGCTACGAGGTACGCTCGGCTCAGCTCGAGATGGCGACCGCCGTAGCCCGCGCTCTGGTCGACCAGGAAGTGCTGGTGGTGGAAGCCGGCACCGGAACCGGGAAGTCTCTCGGTTATCTGGTGCCGGCTTTCTTGTTTCTGGAAGAGACGGAAGGCCCCGTCGTCGTGTCCACCCGCACCATCAACCTGCAGCAGCAATTGCTCGAGCACGATCTGCCCCGGCTGGCTGGCTTCCTCGAGCGCGATTACCAGGTGGTGCTGGCCAAGGGCTGGTCCAACTATGCTTGCCTGCGACGCTTCGATCAGCTCGATGAGCTCGAGCCGGCCGAGCAGGCCGCCCTGGAGCAGATTCGTCCAAGGCTGAGTAGAACCGGAGAACGCCAGCAACTTCGGCTGTCAGACGAGCTTTGGAGTCACGTGGTGGCTGACCCGCTGGCCTGCAGCCGGCAGGCCTGCCCGCACTTTCAGGACTGCTACTTCTTCAAGGCTCGCCGCGCCCTCGAGCAGGCCGATGTGATCGTCACCAACCACGCTCTTCTGTTGGCCGATCTCAATCTGCGCCTTGGTGGCGCCCAGGGGGTGCTGCCCGAGTATCACTATCTGGTGCTCGACGAAGCCCACCACCTGGAGGAGGTCGCCACCGAGCACCTGGGCCAGGGGGCGAGCCGTCACGGGCTCGAGCTCTTGCTGCAGCGCCTGTATCGGCCCCGCGCCCGCAGCGCGGAAACCGGCCTGCTGGCATCGATCCGGGCCCGAGTGGTCCGCTCGGGGCTGGACGCGGAGCTCGCGCGAGAATTGCTCAAGCAGATCGACTACCAGCTTCTGGCCCGAGTCATCGATCTGCGCGAGCTTTCCGAGCGGCTGGGAAACGCTGCCGCGGCTCTGGCCGGGGGCAGCGAGGGGCGCTATCGCCTCAAGCGCAGTTTCCCTGGCTCACTGGCCGAGAGCGAGTTGCACCAGGCGGGGCTGGCCCTTGTCCAGGAGCTTCGTCACTGGTGTACCATGCTCCACCATGTGCAGAACACCATGCTGACCAGTGAAGCCTGGACTCTGCAGGATCCCGGCTCGTCGGAGCTGGCCGGTGCCCTGTCCAGGCTGGATTCCACGGTCCGGACACTGGAGTTCTGCTTATTCCCAGACTCCGATCACTGGATCTACTGGGCTCAGGCTGGCAAGCGCGACGCCGGTGTGGCGGCGGCACCCCTCGATGTCAGCCGCATTCTTTCGCAGGAGCTTTACCCCCGGATGCGCACCGTTGTCATGACCTCGGCCACACTGGCTGTTGGCGGCCAGACCGGGTTTTTTGAGAGGCGGGTGGGCCTTGATGCGGTCAGCGACCGGGTTGCCCGGATGCTGCTCGATAGCCCCTTTGAATATCCTCAGCAGGTCTTTCTGGGACTTGCCTCCGATCTGGGCGAGGTCTCCAGCGAAGGATTTGTGAGCCGGGCTCTGCCGGGACTTCTCCGCCTGGCCCAGGCCCTGGCGGGGCGGACCTTTCTGCTGGTGACTTCCTGGCTGCAACTGCAACAGTTCGCGCGTCAACTCCGCCCCCGCCTGGCCGAGATGGGCATCGAGCTTCTGGCTCAGGGGGATTTGCCCTCAGCTCAGCTGGTGCAACGTTTCCGCTCCCATGGTCGGGCGCTGCTCGTCGGCACCGACTCTTTCTGGGAGGGGGTGGATGTGCCCGGCGACGCCCTGCGTTGCGTCGTGCTCGCCCGGTTGCCTTTCCGAGCTCCGACCGATCCGGTCGTTGAAGCCCGCTCATGCGCGCTCGAGACCGAAGGGTTCAGCGCCTTCGAGTTTCTCCAACTGCCGCTCGCCATCCTCAAACTCCGGCAGGGCTTCGGCCGCCTGATTCGGACAACCAGTGACCGCGGTCTGGTCTACCTGCTCGACCCGCGGGTGCAGACCCGGCAGTACGGGCCTCGCTTTCTGCAGTCTCTACCTCGCTGCACTCGCATCGCGGGCGCATTTGAGGACCTGGTGGAAGAGGGACTGGAGTGGCTGTTCATTTCTAAGCCTTGGGGCGGAGGAGGATCCTCCGGCTTTGAGACTAATTCACCGTAATGAGACAATCAAGACTCTGGGTCCTGGCCCTCATCTCAGTCTGGCTGGCTCTGCCGGCCTCTCCCTCAGGTGTAGACGCGGAAGCCCTGTTCGAACGGGTCAAGAATCTCAATCCAAGCTTACAAGATTATTCTGCCGACATGACCCTGGCCCTGGACGCCAAGGTTTCCTTTGTGCCATACAAGCCCAATTTGAAGGGCACTTACTACTACAAGAAGCCCGACAAGAACAAGGTCGAGCTCGAGAAGGCCCCCGGCTTTCTGAAGCGTTACCCCAATATCTATGGCTTTAACCTTCCAAATCTGCAGAAGTACAGTGCCCGAGTTGTGGGCCGCGAGAAGCTGAACGGTGAGGACTGCCATCACGTGGAGCTCGTTCCTAAGGTCTTCAAGAGTGATGTACGCCGGGTCGATGTCTGGATTCACAGCACGAGCTACGCCGTGCTGCGCCACCAGACCACCTACGCCAGAGAGGGCCTGCTGACGGTGGATACCGAGTTCCAGACGGTGGATGGCTACCTCGTACTCAAGGGCATGCGGGCCATGTTCCATTTTCCTGCAGCCTCCATGGAGGCCACCGCACGGGCCCAGTACAGCAACTACCGATTCAACCAGAACTTGCCCGACAGCCTTTTCAGCAGCAGGCAAGAAGGCTAGTTTCGGCTCTGGGCGAAAGCCGGCCGCATATGCACATGCAGGTCTTCTCCAAGATCCACCAGTCCTGGCATCTTTACTTGCAATCGCTGGCGGGATTGCCAGACGAGTTCGTGGTGGCCGAGAAGACTATCGGACTGTGGTCGGTCAAGGATATCATGGGCCACATTGCTTCCTGGGAAACCGAGTATATCCGCGCCACCGAAGAGTACCTGTCGGGCCGCCGACCTCGGGTGTTCGACTATGACTGGGCCAGAGACGGGGACACCATCAACGCGAAGCTATGGGCCGAGAAGCAACACCACACTCTGCAGCAGGCCTGGCGCGGTCTGGCAGGTACCCATCGCGCTTTCCTGGCCGCCCTGGCCAACCCCGAAATCCTGGAAGAGCCCGATATGGTGGCCCTGGCCCAGGAGATCTCCTGGAAGCACTACGACCATCACGCAGCCAAGGTGAGGGGCTATCGGAGCACTGCTTACCCGGACGAGGTGGGCTTTTGCTACTATGTCATGCGGGTCGATCGCTGGCCCGACCTTGACAATCCCGAGCACTGGCAGAATCTGGAAGGTTCGCAAGAGTTCATCCAGTGCGCTCTGGAGCCGGACGCCGTTGAGATGATGGCCAATCGACTCTTCGCCCACCTGAGCGACCCGGCTCTGGCAGTCCTGGTGATCGACCTGGCCAAATTTCAGCCTGAAGCCGTCAAGGCCGGTGGTCGAACAACCCTGTCAGGCCACATTCACGGCTGGTTTGCCCTCAGTGCGGTGATCGACTGCCGGCGGATGGTGCGGGCCGAAACCGGACGCTGGCTCTTTCCCTGGTCCTAAGCGGGTCAGAGCAGCCCTTCCTCGCGGGCCAGCAACTCGAGACCCTGACGCAACTCCGTCCTTGGGCGATAGCCCGTGGCCCCGAGCAGGGTCTGAGGGCTGCCCCAGACCCGAAAAAGCTCACTCTCTCGATAGGGCAGAGCCCCCATCTCGACAGGTATCTCCCGCCCTATGACGGCAGAAAACAGCAGTAAGACCTCGTGCAAAGAGGTTTCGCGGCCGGAGCAAACATTGAACACCTGACCACCCAGGTCGGGACGGCGGCCCAGGCGCAGCAAGGCCTCGACCGTATCTCCGATCCAGGTAAAGTCCCGAGTCTGCTCGCCGGGTGTCATTTTCAATTGCTGGCCGCTCTTGAGAGCGTGGACCAGTTGCGGAATGAAATTGAAAGCTGGTTGACCCGGGCCGTAGACCATGTACAGGCGGGCCGAGATGGCCTTCAACCCGATGGCCTGGTGTAGAGCCTGGCACCAGAGGGTGGCGGTGGCTTTGGAGGCGGCGTAAGGGGTCAGCGGACCGCAGGGCTGGGCCTCCGAGAATGGGGGCGTCTGGCGCCCATACTCCTCATAGGAGCCTGTGTAGACCACCACCTCGGTCCCGGCCGCGGCAGCCGCCCGCATCACGTTCAGAGTGCCGTTCACATTGGCCTGGGTCAGCTTGTCCACAGCTGCCAGGCTTCGCGATCGATCAAGCGAAGCGGCCAGGTGAAAGACGACCCGGGGCCGAGCCCGGCGAACGGCAGCCTGCACGGTTGAGCCGTCGGTCACGTCTGCCCGCTCCAGGGCGACCGACCCGAGGGCCTCCAGCCCGGGATAGGAGCGCTCAGGCCGAATCAGGCCGGTCACCCGGGCGCCCCGCTCGACCAGGGCTCGACAC
>QWHO01000155.1:0-5740 GCA_021404945.1 bacterium CPR1 | reverse complement strand
GCCCCAGAAACCCCCCCGCGCCTGTGACCAGAACTGGCAGGTCGCGATACACGTGCCGGGTTTCCCGACCGGCCCAGCTCTCCCCTGCAGGACGGGCCCGGGTGGAGGCGAACCTTCAAAAATGAATCGAATTCAGCCCATCCGGGTGCTGCGTGCCCTGCTGCTGACTGTACTGGTCATGGTCACTTTGATGGGCCTGCTGCTCACCTTCGTTCCGAACCTTCGCGAGGAATTAATCGGTCACACGCTGCGCCACCGCCTGAAGGCCGGCGAGGAGGGGGACGTGGCCCTGACCATGGTGCTGACCCGGGGTCAGGAGATCGTGGGAGAAGCGCGTCCCTCCGACCAGCTTCGTGGCGAGCAACTGCAGATCAACATCCGACTCTACGAGAGCGTGGAGTCCACCGGCCGTGAGGAGTCTATCCGCTACGAGGTGCGCGAAATGCGGTCCGAGCAACTGAGCGCCGGCATTCGCGGTGTGTTGGGTAAGGAGCGCTTCACGCTGCGCATTCCCGCCCGGGGGGGCCTGGTCTCGGTCCTCCGCAGCGGGGCCAGCAAGCAGGATGTGTTGGCTGACAGCAATCTTGGCCAATTTTCACTCCTTCTCTGGCCCACTCTGCCCGACCAGCGGATTACCGCAAAGGACGCCCGTTGGAGCGACAAGATCATTCTGAGCCGTAAGCTCCTCACCGAGGAACTGCGGTTGGTCCATAAGCTGGACTTCAAGCTGATCCGGATGGAGGAGCGCCAGGGTAAGGACTATGCCCTGATCGAGTTCAGTGGCTACATCGACCCCGAGATGGTCACCGGGGAGATGAAGCCTGCCGGCCAGGGAAAGGTCGTCGGACGCAGTATGATCGATATGGCCACGGGCCGTGCCGTGCTGGGGGCTTACGATCTGCGCCAGGACTATCTGCTCGAGCTCAAGGGGGCTCGCTACCGGTGGTTCGAGCATCAGGACCTGAAGTTCTATCGAGGCAAGACCCCGGACGAGTTGGAGGCTGAGCTTCTCTCCTCCCCCTCGCCGAGTCCTTAAGTTCGTCGTGGGCTGGCCCAACCGCTACCAGCGACTCTTGATCGCAGTCGCATTCGGGTTGCAGGTTCTGGTGCTGGTGGGGCCCTTCCAGAGCCAGGTCAGCATGATTCACGACGAGGCTTACGTTTTGGAGTGCAGTTCCCGCATGGTCAGGGGAGAACTGCCCTATCGGGACTTTGCCACGCGCTTCACACCGGCCACCAACTGGCTTCTGAACGCGGTCTTCTCCACGGTGGGCGAGACGGTCGTGGCCATGCGGCTCTACTTTGTCCTGATGGCGGCCCTGTTGGCCGCCACCATCCAGTGGTTCTCGTTCCGCCTGCTGCCGCGAGGCTGGTCCGAGTTGCCAACCCTGCTGTTCCTGTGTCTGGGTGTGCAAGAATGGCCAATCGTGAGTTTCCACTGGGACGCCACTATCTTCACGCTGCTGGCATTGGGGGTGCTGGCAGATCGCTGGAGGAAGACCTCTCCCAACGGTATCAGAAGGCTCTTCCTCTCAGGCTTTCTTTGCGGCCTGGCCGTTCTGTTCCTCCAAACCAAAGGACTGGCGACTTGTCTCGGGGCCGGCCTGCTGCTATTGCTCGAGCCTCTGTCGGGGGCACGGAAAGCGCGCAATATCGGAGTCTTGATTGCGGGAGCTGCCTTACCCGGGGTGGCCTTCTTGCTGTGGCTTTCTGTCAACGGGATTCTGGAACACTTTTTTGCTCGGGCGATTACGTTCAACACCAGCCGCTACCTGATATTGCATCGCTCCTATCTGGATCTGAGCCCGATCTGGAACGAGTTTGCGGTTCTGGCTCAGGGGTGGTCGAGCTTTGGCCAGCCCACCCTGGCCGCCTGGTGGAGTTGGTGCTGGCGAGCCACTGCCTTCACCGGCGTCGACCTCGTCAAGTTCGCGGGATATTACCCGTTGCTGGCCCTGGCCAGCCTGCTGGCCGTCTGGCGGCGCGTGCGGGCTCGCACGTTCGAAGTGAGTGATGCCGCCTTCCTGGGCGCGTTGCTGGCACTTCTCTTGGCCAGCCTGTTCGACTTTGGGCGACCCAACCGCTATCGATTGCACTTCCAGGCCCCACTCTGGAACGCGGTGTTGATCTACTCTCTTTACAGCCTTTATCGGTGGCGCCGCTGGCTGGGTGCTTCCCTTACCGGCCTGGTTGCAGCGACCTATCTGCTCCATGGCCTGGACAACTTGCTCTCGTGGAAGGCCTATCGTTATCCCGTAGACTTTCCGCGAGGCCGCCTCTACTTCAATGACCCGAGGTTGGCAAGCTATCTCAACCAGCTGAGCCAGAGCCTGTCCGCCCTGGTCCCACGAGGCAGCCGGGTATACGCCTTCCCCGTGCAGAATTTGCTCGTCTGGCTGCAGGGCTACTCGAATCCCACGATTTACCTCGAGACCGTTCCGGTTCTCTACTCGCAAGAGGAGTTCGTGAACGCCCGCCGTCAGATCGAGGAAGGCAAAGTTCAGTGGCTAATCTACTCGCCGCTCGACCCTGGCTTGAATGGAGACTATCCCAACGTGTCACCGCAAGAGTTCGCACGGGACCAGGAGTGGGCCCGACAAATGCTCACAGAGGGCTTCACCCCCAGCCTCCAAAGCGGGCCGATGATTCTCTACAAAAGGAAGGAGCCCTGATGGGCTCCTACTTTCCATTGGCCTCGCGGCTCTCTTTGCGTTTCTGTCGCTGGCGATAATAGATCGCGTAGCGAATGATGGCCGTCCGATTGTCCTCGGGGATATCCTCGTATTCCACTTCGGTGATATGCTTGCGGCTGTTATCGCGAGCAACTTGACTGGCTACCGCCCGTCCCTTGGCCGTGATGTCGGGGGCATTGGGGATCTCGAGCTCCATGTGGAGTTGGGTATTGGGCGGAATGGGCAGATTGGTTTGCAGGAACAGGCCGTTGGTGGTGATGGCGTGAGTCTGCGCTACCTGCGTGTGAGCGGTTCGCATGGCCCGATATTCCACCGGAATGGGCACTTCGATGCGGAAATTGTCATCACGCGGGGGAACCTCGACCTCAGCCACCTCGCGTGGAGGTTGCACATCGAAATCGCGGTCGCGCGAGTCGAGAACCGAAGCACTATAGGAGAACAGTCGGTCATCCATCAGGGCGGAGATGGTCACCTGCTGACCCGGCACCAGCCTCACCGGTCTGCGATCGGACCCCGGCGAGGAGATGCATACACGCTTCTTCTGCACGTCGAGGATATTCACAAAATGACTCTCGAACTCCCCGTCGGCATTCTCGAACTCTACTTCCACCTCTTGTTTGGGGAGAAGCTTCAGGGTGGGCTTCTTTTTCCCAAACCCGAACATCGCGCGTTCCTCCTCTACCTGTCCCTTGCTTGGACGAAAAAGCCCTGTTCTACAGAGCGGACAACGCTTCGCCTCCTGAAAAGATTATCCTTTCCCTCGACCGACAGGAGGAGATTTTTTCGAGTTCGAGCCGGAAGAAGGAGTTTTTCTTGGATTGACAGAAAGCACGGGCTCGTTTTTGAAGGACGCGTCCAAGCGGCCTACGGTAAGGAGCGGCCCCATGCCTACCTATAAAGAAGCTTATCTGGAAACAAATTTCGACGACTTCGCCTTCTTCGACCCGCAGTGCAACGACCGGCGGATCCGCGAAATCCACATGCGCACTAAGCGCTGCCTCAATTGCCCGGGCCTGAGCGGTTGCAGCCTGTATCCCGAATACTGGCTCCTGGGCCAGGTCGAGCGAACGCTGGCCAACGAGAAGATGCCTGACGACGAGGCCTAGATTTCCCGCCCTGACATCCAGGGGAGCCTGAGCAATCGGCTGGCCGGACGCCATCTGGCTCTGGCTATCTCTGGCTCCATCGCCGCCATCAACACCCCCGCGCTGGCACGTCTATTGATTCGCCACGGGGCCGAGGTGCATGTGGTTCTGAGCCGGGCCGCCGCGGAGTTGGTTGCGCAGCCGGCCCTCGAATGGGCTACCGGCCACCCGGTGCTTACCCGGTTCACCGGTCGAGCCGAGCATATCGAATTGTGCGGCCACGGCGGGGTGTGCTCGTTGTTGCTGATTGCCCCGGCTACGGCCAACACGGTCGGCAAAATCGCCCTGGGCCTGGACGACACGCCTGTAACCACGCTCGCCACCACGGCCCTCGGGGCCGGGCTTCCGGTCCTGGTGGCGCCAGGTATGCACGAGCCGATGCTGGACAGTCCCTTTGTCCAGGAGAACCTCGGCCGCCTGGAGCGTGCCGGGGTGCGACTCATCCAGCCCCACGTGACCGAGGGCAAGGCCAAGATGGCTTCGGGGGAGGTGATCCTGGAGTCGGTGCTCCAGGCCCTGCGCCCTCCTTCCCTGAGAGGGCGACGCGTCTTGCTCACGGCCGGCCCCACCCGCGAGCCCCTGGACGCGGTGCGAGTGCTGACCAACCCCTCCAGCGGCCGCATGGGAGCGGAGTTGGCTCGGGAAGCACGCCTGCGCGGGGCCGAGGTCACCCTGGTCTATGGGCCGGCCAGCCACCCTGCCCCCCACGGCGTGACGGTGCTCCGCGTCTCAACCAGCGCCGAGATGGCCGAGGCGGTCTACCTGCAACTGCAGAGCCAGAGATACCATGCCTTTCTGGCAGTGGCGGCAGTGGCCGACTACACCCCGGCCAGTCCGTTCGCTGGTAAGCGGCCTACCTCGGAGGGCTCGATGACAATCGAGCTCGTGCCCACTGCCAAGATTCTCGACCAGGTACGCGACTGGCAAAGCGACCTGCTCGTGGTCGGCTTCAAGGCCGAAGCAGAGCCAGAACGACTGCTGCCGTCCGCCCGCGAGAGACTGCAGAGCGCCAGAGCTGACGTAATCGTGGCCAATCTGGTGGGCCGCGGAGGACTGGGCTTTGAAACGCCCGATAACGAAGCCTGGCTGGTGGAGCCCGCCGGAGAACGTCACCTGCCCCGACAGAGCAAAGCCCTTCTGGCTTGCGCTATCTGGGATCGCCTGGAGGAGTTGCCCTGGCCATCGAGCGCGAGCTGAAGTACCGCCTGGACGAGGTGGCCTACGAGCACCTGAAGACGGCTCTGGGCAAGAGCCAGGGCCAGGAGTTGCAGGTCAACCTTTATCTGGATACCCCCGAGGGCCGGCTCTCAGCCGCTCACGGCGCTCTGCGCCTTCGCCGGGAACGAGAGACGCGCACGCTCACTTACAAGCGCGGACTCTCTCAGACCGGGAGCTTCTTTGAGATTCTCGAGCTGGAGTCCGAAGTAGACGAGCCGTTGTGGCAAGCACTGGCCTCAGGTCTATTGCCCGAGCTCCCCCTGGAGCCATTGGAACGCCTCCGTCAAGATTTTCCAGGCGTCAAGCAACTTGTGCCCCTGGGTCAGGTCCAGAACCTCCGTATCCGGTATCCGCTCCCGACCGGCGACACGGCCGAGCTTGATCGCACCGAGTTTCCTGGGGGCGGGCTCGATTATGAGCTGGAGGTGGAGACAGAGCGGCCTGAAGAGGTGGAGCGCCATCTGCATACCCTCGGGGTCATCCTCGCGCCTCAGAGCAAGACCAAGTTCCGACGTTTCCTGGAAGCCGTCGGGCGGGCTCGGGAGCGGGGGTAGGGCCCCCGACGGCGTTGCCCCTGCGCCGCCACAGGGTGGGGTTGCGCCTGGACTTCTAGGAGCGCAGCCGGAGCCCCCCTTGACACGGTTTTCGGCTGCGCGACGCCCCAACAGATTGTGCTAGAGGTCC
>QWHO01000154.1 GCA_021404945.1 bacterium CPR1 | reverse complement strand
AGGCCTTTGGTCTTGCACTTTACAACGCGCTGGAACGCAGTTCCGGCGCGTTTGTCAGATTGTGCTAATGTGCCAGACCAAAGTGCGAGCACATTAGCGGGGCTCTACTCGGGCTCCCCCCTCGGAGTAGAAGCCAGCAATGAACTCCTGGGCCACCAGATGTCGGTAGCCTGAGCGCGCCAGAGCCCACGGGAGACAAGAACCGTGAGCGCAGAGCCATTTCTCGACCTCACGCGAGGTTTCCGGGCCGAGCGCGTGGATCAAGGTGACCGCTCTTTCGGGGCCAGTCAGGTAGGCAGACTCGTTATTGAGGCAGAGCAGTTGCTGGGCAGTTCGCCGGGGATAGATCCGGGCCACTTCCTGAAAACGAGTCACCGGGTCTTTCTCGTGGAGCCAGCGGTGTCGCAGGAAGCTGGCCACCGAGGAGGGGGAGCTGTGAGCCAGGCGCTGGGTTTCGGCCAGAGCAATCTCGCCGGGCATCTGCAACTCCTCGCGCAGGAAGACCTGCTTCAAGCTGGCCAGGAACTCGCCGGCCACGCGCTCACGGATCTGGTTGTGGTTGGGGTCGGAGGGCTTTTCAAGCAGCTGGTATGCGGTCAATTTGCCTACTTCAGCGATGACCTGGCGGCTGCGGGCCGGAGCAAGACGGTTGAGCACCGATTGGGAGACCATCTCGGCCACCTCGATCGGCAACAGGTTCAGCAGCAGGGCCAGACGGCGCCGGGGGCCGAGGGCCGGCTCGGTGCGCGAGCCCTCGCGCAAGAACTGCTGCAGCCACTGCACGAAACGGCGCTGGTTGCTCCAGTAGAGACGCTGACCCTGCAGCCGCTCCCACAGGCTCTTGACGCGATCGGGGGCCAGCGAGCGAACCCGCACGAATCCTCTGGCCAGCTCCACCGACTCGTCTGGAGTCAATTGCTCCATGACGTTGTTGATGTCCCAGTGGTGGATCCGATGCAGCACCGCCAGGGCGGCCGCCACTGGAATATCGGCCGTCGCGATCACTGGACCGGCATACACCGAGCTGCCCTGGAGAGCCAGTTGGGTCAGGGTTTCCGGGTCACGCTCCTCGGTATCACCGATCAGCTTGAGGAGATGGCCGATCTCTCCGATCGAGCCTTTGGTCCGCCATAGCTTGTGCAGGAACGCTTTCAGCTCGTCCATGCGGATGATCTCAGGGATGACCGACTTGATGCCGGTGGATTCGACCTGCCTGGCCCGGCTCACGAGGTTGTAAACCTCCTGCGTCTCCAACAGGGCCGGGCCGTGCACGTTGAGCAGGCGGTTCAGGTGCCAGGCCAGTACATCAGCCGGCCAGAGGACCAGGCAGCCCAGGTCTTCCGCCCGGCGGGCGCGACGAGGGTGGATCCAGTGGCTTGGAAGCCCGTGCGAGTAGTCGATCTGACGGTCCGGGTCGAGCCTCTCGAGCAAAGTCGAGGAGCCCAGCGCCAGACGACCGGCAAGCTCCAGGCGACCGCGGGCTACTTCGCGGCCACGAATCTTGACTCGATACTCGTCTTCAGAAAGGTCTGTGGACTTGAGGACGGGGATTTCCGGCGAGACAAGCCCCAGCTCCCTGAGACGAGCCAGCAGGGCTTTGAAATTCCCGTAGCGAGCCTTGATCTGGGGGGTAACGACGGCATAGCCGGCCTCGGCCATCTCGACGCAGATCGGGTCGAGACGCACCGGTGGTACCTGGGCCAACGGCTGCGGGGTCGGGGAGGGGAGGGCGACCAGGGGTCGAGGCTCGGGCGGCTGGGGCTCGGCCCGACGCTCCTCAGCAACCGGCTGGCTGCGCCCGCGGCGTTCGCGGCGGGGGCCCTTGCCCGTAAGCGCCAGCGGGATGCCAGCCAGCCCGGCTGCCATACCGGCCAGACCCAGGCCCAGGAAGAGCCAGCCGGGGGAAACTCGGGCTCGAGAGGCCCGACGGCGCTCGCGCTCGATCGGAAGCCCGCTCAGCCACAGTTGCTGCATGACCGCGGCCACCGTGCCCGGTGAGGTCCGGGCCAACTGGTCTACTGCGGCCAGAGCCGCAGCATAGGTCCGGCCTGAGGTGGCTGAAGTGGCTGCGTGGTCGAGGAACTCGGCCAGCACACGCGCCCGCTCCTGAGGACTGGCGGCCGAGGATAGCTCCTTGAGCTGGGAAGTGACCGCCTGGCTCTGCTCGACTCCCAGCTCCTTGAACAGCTTGGCGGCGGCCTCGGGGGTCAAAGCCATCAAAACGATGGCGATCTTCTGGAAGTTGGAGTCGAGGTTGGCGGGGTGCATTCGTGGCTGTAATTCGACTCTTCCGCACTCCCGCCTTCTGTTCGAAGGATCTTCCCCCGGCGGAGGGGGAAACAGACTCAATCATGAGCCTGCTGACCGATGAACGCTTTCGCCAGGAGATGCTTGAGCTTTCCAACGACCTCCTCACTTTGTTTGCCGCCAAGTATCCCCGACTTCTGAATGCCCTTCAAGATCTTCCTGAGGAGAAACTGATCGAGCTTTTGATTGAGCTTTGCGACGTGTTCGATCTTTATGGTGATCTGACCGCCCACGTGGCTCAAGTCTACAAGGAGCACCGTCGTCGCACCGGCTCGCTGGAGGACCGGGACTGGCCCGAGAACTAAAGTGCAAGGCCTTTGGTCTTGCACTTTACAACGCGCTGGAACGCAGTTCCGGCGCGTTCGTCAGATTGTGCTAATGTGCCAGGCCAAAGTGCGAGCACATTAGAAGTCCGACCGCAAACCCCCCGTGTGGTGTGGGAAGAGCTACGCTCTCGGGGGCCCCTGCCCCTGCCCCTGCCCCCGCCTCCGCCACCACAAGATATTGGAGGCGGCCGGATTTCTAGCACAATCAGTTGGGCGTCGCGCAGCCGGAAAACTGTGTCAATGGGTTCCGCCAGCGCCTGGCTTCGCTCAGCTCGACTCGAAGCCGTGGCTGGGGCGCTCGGTGGCCAGTCCGGCCGCGCCCGCTCCTCGGGCGATGTCAATGATGTCCTCTTCCTCAGTTTTACCCACCCGGATGCGACTGCCTGAAAGTGACCATTCCAGCCTCTGGCCATCGGTCCCTGTGCGGCCATCCAGGAAGGCCTTGAAAGCCCCCCCCTTCAGGTTGCGAGCCCAGAAACCGGCAGGCTCGCGAAAGAGCGTACGACCATCGTGCTGAGGCAAGCCCACCTGATTGGCCGTCTCGATCAGGGAATTGGTGCGGGCGCGGCTCTTGCCGAGCAGCGCCGGGTTGTCCTGGTCCGAGGTCAGATTCATGGCCAGCACCAGCCGGTCGGCCTGGGTGCGATGAAGGAGCTCTCCCAGTTGGGTGGAGAAACGCTGGTAGTTCCTGGCGTTCTCGGCATCGATCAGCGGCAGGTAGGCGGGGTCGAAGTTCAAAGTGGACAGGCTGACCGTCTGACCGGTGGCCGGGTCAACGGCCTCGAACTTGGCAGGCAGCACGGCCAGGGCCGTTTCATCTGTCTGGGTGGCCGAGGAAACGGGCAGGTTGTCGGTCAGACCGCCGTCCACGAATTGAATGCGCGAGCGCTTCACATCGTACTGCCCGGGCTCGGTCTCGATGGCTCGGAAGACCTCCATCTGGGGAGCGGCGAAGAAGGCCGGAATGGCTGCCGAGGCGATGATGGCCCCGACCACGTCGAAGTTGGGCGTGGTATCGCTGGACAACACCAGGCGCCCGTCCCCATCGATCAGGTTGTAAAGCGGGTCGGTGGGGGGAATGTCCGTGTTCAGTGCGTTGGTCGTCACCTTGAGCTTGTAGGGGAGATCGCGGAAGAGAATCGGACGACCCTCGACACCCAGCTTCTTGGAGAGCAGGTCGTAGAAGGTCATGTACATCTTCTGCTGGGAGAAGAGCCCCGTGCGGTTGATCCCGCGCACCTTGGGGTCCACCCCGCCCATCATCCAGACCGCGTCCGAATTGAATTTCTTGAAGTCGAGCCTGGTGAGAATATCACCCACTTCTTCGGTGGTATAGCCGGCTGCCAGGATTCCGGCAGTCAGGGCGCCGGCCGAGGTGCCCACGAATTCGTCGATGCCGAAGCGTCCGTTGGAGTTGGAGAGCGACTCGCGCAGCTGGCGCAGGCACTCGACGTAAGCAAAGCCTTTACCGCCTCCGCCCTCGAGCACGATCGAGACCAGTTTGCCGTTGGTATCGGCTCCCTTGCCCAGCCATTCCACCTGGCTCGGGCCCGGCTTGAGACCGGTCACGCTTTGAGGTCGGTCCTGCCAGAAGTACTCGCTGATTCCCAGCGGGTCGTCCTTGAAGTCAGCCGAGGCCGTGACCAGGCCCGGGTCCACGTCGCCGTAGCGCTTGTCGGCGGTGCTGATCCACTCCAGCAGGCTGAGATGACGGCCCACATCGGCCAGCACATCCGGCGAGAGGGGTTTTGAGCCTGCCCAGAGCGCCTTCAGCTCGGCCAGACCAGCAGAGCTGGCCGTGATGTTGTCAAGGTCCACCCCACTGTAGTCGCCGCCGAGAGCGGTCAGCAGAAGCTGCTCGCGCGCCTCGAGTTGGGGACGGCTGGTCTGGATGGCCACCTTCAATTCGGTCAGCATGGCCCGGCGCTCGGAGATGCCCAGCCCTCGAAGGGTATGGTCCACCACCTCGCCAAAGGCGATGGCCCGGTCGTAAGGTCGGATAGTGGTGCGCGGGGGCGGACCTTCCAGGGCCCTGAGAATGGGGGCCCGGGGAGGGATCAGCTCGGTTGGCGAAGTCTTGAGGTTGAGCTGGATCCAGGTGCGAGCGACGGTGGTCAGGATGTGGCTGCGACCTTTGGCGCCGGTCTCCCGCAGCAGCTTGATCCAGTGGCTCTGGACCCCGGTCAGGAGATCGCGGTCCATGGCAATTGCTGCGTCGGCAAATTCCGTTTTGGGACCTTTGAGCAGGTCTTTCATCAGGTCCAGCGCCTGATCGACCTTAGGGAAGGAGGGATAGGGACCAATACCCGCTTCCCCGCCGAGCCAGCCGGGGGTCAAGTTTTCCTTGATCTGCTCCACGGTCTGGTGCAACTCGGGGTTCTCCCGCTTGAGCCAGGGATCGAGGGTGTTGTAGTAGCTGCTCAATCGGGTGGCCAGCCAGCCGTAGTACAGGTTGGCCTCGGTGTAGCCGCCCAGGTTGTTGGAGCGCTCCACCAGCGAATTCACTGTTTCGCGGGCCAGATACTCGGAGTTGCTCATGGAGCGCACGTCATTGTCCAGGTCCACAAAGACCGGAAGCTTGCCCGATTGGGACTTGTCCACCAGGGCCTCCCAGACGAAGTGGCGGTCGTCGCCCGACTGGTAGGGGTTCGGCGGAGCGGGCACGGAAAGGCGCCACAGATCCATCATCTCGCGCGCCTCGCCCACTCGCTCATCGCCCAGGTAGACGTAGGCCGAGCGGGGACCGTTCGGACCGCTGAAGGTGTCCTCGGCCAGGCGCTTGATGAATTCCGGAGCCTGTTTGAATCCGTGGCCGTCGCGACCGGGGGACAGCATCTTGTAGAGGTGTTTGTCCACCTGCATCAACTCTGGCAGCGACAGCCCGACCGCGTCCTCCACCGCCGGGCCGCCCATGTCGAGCAAGGTGGCCGTGCTGCTGGCCCACACTTCGGGGGTGCGATAGCGCAACCAGTCGACGGCGCTCAGGTCGCGCCCCCCCGGCAGCCAGCTCTCCACCCGGGAGGCCTGCCAGGCGGCCACCAGGGTGGCCAGGGTGGGAGCCACCTTGATGGTGGTCCGCCCGATGGCGGCCAGCTTCTTGCCAAAACGGGCCACCCGGTCCAGCATTCCACGGCTCTGGGGCTGGGGCAGGGAGCGGCTCTGCATGAAGATGTCCAGGGGCTCGAGCTGTTGCGCAGATGCGGCCCCCGGGAAACGAGAATGCCCGAACGCAAGGACAGCCCCAGTCTGCTCGATCTTCACCCACACATCATGCCAGCTCGAACGGGGCAAGTCGTTACGAATTTACTTCCTTTTCGACAAGTGCTCGACTTGCAAGAGCTTCCCATCGATACGGTTGCGGCCCGTCCGGAGCAAGCGACAGGAGGGTTGGTCCGCTGGCGCCGAATTTGATCAATCCATGAATGCTGAAGAGCTGCGGCGGCGACTTGAGCGTCTCGAGCAGAAGGTGGACCGGAACTATCGCCACCTGGAGAGCGTGATTTTGTCCCAGCGTGAGCGGGTGGACCAGTCGTTCGACCAGGCCCGGCTGTCTATCATGCAGGTGGAGGCTTCCCTGCGTCAGGTTCAGGCCTCCTTTGGCCAGGTTCAGGCCTCCTTTGGCCAGGTTCAAGCGGCCCTCGTCGCTCAGGGTGAAGCGCTGGAGAACCACGCTGCGGAAACCAGGGACAGCATCCAGGAGCTGGTCGAGATGGTGAAATCCTTAGAGGACCGGCAAAATCCACCGGCCGCCTGAGGCGAGCCTGATTCAGGCCCACCAGCCCGCCCTGGTGCTGGCTCCCATGGAAGGCATCACGGATGCTCCCATGCGGGCCCTGCAGGGCTCCATTGGAGCCTTCAGCTACGCTGTTTCCGAGTTCCTCCGCGTGAGCGGCGAGGCGATTCCAGCCCGGGTTTTCACGCGCGAGGTGCCCGAGCTGGCGGACCGCTCGACCGGTCTGCCGGTCCAGGTCCAGATTCTGGGCGGCGACCCGGACCGGATGGCTCTCTCGGCGCTGGCCGCCTGCCAGGCCGGTGCCCGGGCCATCGATCTCAACTTCGGCTGCCCCGCTCCAACGGTCAACCGCCACGACGGAGGGGCCACCCTCCTGAAAGAGCCCGAGCGCATCCGAGCGGTGGTACGGGCAGTCCGACAGGCTCTGCCAGCTCACGTTCCAGTCTCGGCCAAGCTCCGACTGGGCTGGGAATCGCCCGGCGAGATCCATCACAACGCCGCCATGGCTGCCGAGGGAGGGGCCAGCTGGCTGACCATCCACGCCCGCACCCGCTTGCAGGGCTATGCCCCTCCCGTCCTCTGGAAGCCGATCGGACAGGTTCACTCGGCCCTGGGGCTGTGCATCATCGCCAATGGCGACATTTTTAGCCTGGACGACTTTCGGCGCTGTCGTGACGAGACCGGTTGCCTGCACTTCATGCTGGGACGGGGAGCCCTGGCCAATCCCTCCCTGTCCCACCAGATCGCCCGCGAGCTGGGCCTGCCCGGCTGTGAGAGCGATTGGGACTGGTGCTCTCTCATGCAGCAACTCGTGACCCACATGAGGGCTCTGCTCGGTCACTCGGCGCGCCTCAGCCTCAAGCGCCTCAAGCAGTGGCTCAAGCTGGCCGCCCTCCACGGCGACTTCGCTCACTTTGATCGGGTGAAGCGCTGTGAGACTCTCGACGAGCTGTACGGGGTTCTGGCAGGCACTCCACGCGTGGCTACGAAACTCCCAGGGTGATGCTCAGCACCGACTTTTCCGACCCCGAAAGCCGTCCCGATTTTCTCTGGTCTGAAGACCTCAATGTGCGCGACTTCCGGGCCATGCTGGCGGGAAAGCGGGGGACCTACCTGCAGGAGGTCTAATGTGCTCGCCCTTTGGTCTGGCACATTAGCACAATCTGACGAACGCGCCGGAACTGCGTTCCAGCGCGTTGTAAAGTGCAAGACCAAAGGCCTTGCACTTTAATTGAGAATGCGCGGGAATTCAGAGCTACCCCCGCCGCTTGTTGATGCGAATGCCGCCCACCACCACGGTCTGCTGGGTCTCCTGAACGCCCGTCTGGGTGCTCTCGGCCGACAGCATCAGGTGGCGAGACTTCTCGCCGTCCTGGGTGATCAGGAATGACTGCAGGAACTTATCGGTCAGCTCCCGAGTGCTGGCTGCATTGCCGCCAGCCTGGGCCTGGCGGATCCAGGCGAAGGTGGGGGCCGCCTCCTCGGGTTTGCCCAACTGGCTGACGCCGTAAAGCAGGGCCCCATACTCGGCGGCCACCTCCTCCAGGCTCTGCTCCGGACGCCGTCCTGTCAATAGAGTCAGGTAGTCGAGCAAGACATCCGGATGACCTTTCCCACCCCGCTGGCTGACCAGCTGGTCGACCACGGCCAGGTTCTTCTCCACCAGCGGGGCGCTCACTCCCTGGAGCACCGCCTGACCACGCAGAGCGGTCGGTACGTCGCGGGTGGCCGCCAGCAGTCGCACGAAATTCTTCTGATCGGCGCTCTTCATCCCCGCCAGAGCCTGGCTGGCCTCATAGGACGCCGACCAGTTGTCCAGCAACTTGTCCAGCTCCTCGCGAGTGACCGTAACCGGGTCTCCGGGGGGGGCAGGCGCCGGCGTGGCGGGGCTCTTCAGGTAGGCCTCCACCCGCTGCTCGAGGTCGCTGAGCGAGCTGGCCTGGCTGCGCAGGTTGGCGAAGACCGGACCGGCCTGATTCACCTGGCCCCGCTCAGCCAGGCCGGTGGCCAGCCGGCTGAGGAGGGCCGCCTGGCGACTGAGCTCCTCGGGCCCGTTGGAGAAGGCGGCCAGCATCGTGTAGTCGACCAGCAGATCCTGGGCCCGGGCGCTGGAGGAAAGGCGCTCCACCACATCCAGGAAGGAGTCGTAAGCCGGGCCGGAGAGACCACCCATGATGGCGTTGAGACGGGCCGCCCGCTCCACGTCGCCCACTCCGGTGGCCAGGCGCAGGAATCGCTCTTTGGCCTGAGGATCGACGGCCCGGGCGGTCAGGTGCTCGACCGCCTTGCGCGACTCGGCCAGCGTGAATTTCGTGGTCAGGCGATCCAGGGTTGGGGCGTCCTGAGTGCGCGAGAGAATGCTCACCAGGGCTTGGGAGTTCTCCCAGCTCGAGCCGCCATTCTTCTTGCTGGCCTCGGCCCAGCGGCCCATGGCCTGGCCGGCATCCAGGACGCTGGGGAAGGCGCCCGCGTCGGCCAGCGCAAGCATGCCGTTGAACAGGCCCTCGGCCTGCTCCTTGGACAGGGTGCTCGCCTCGTAGGCTGGACCCATCGCCTGCTCGTAGATGCCGGTCAGCTCCTTGGCTTCTTTGAGGAAGTCGTCCACGGTGATGCCCCGGGCCGGATCCATCCGGAAGGCGATGCCGTCGTGCCAGTAGTTGATCCCCTGGCCGGAGCGCAGCTCGTCGTAAGCCTTCAGGCTCTCGAGCTGCCAGAAGGCATCCTTGTCGGGTGGGGCCCAGGAACCTCGGATGCCGACCAGGCCGGTGTCGGAGACGAACTTCTCGCCGCTGATCTTCTCGGCCAGGGCGGGGTCCTCCAGCTGATCCAGGTTCTCGCGCAGGACCCAGTTGCGCAGGCGAGTGACCTTGTCCAGGGGCACCTCGCTGGCCAGATTGCTGGACTTGCCCTGCACGGAGACATTACCGACCTGACTTGGATTTTCGATGTAACTGAGAACTGACTCGGTTTTCTCGATCTTCCAGCCCTGTTTCTCCAGATCGCGCAGGGCTTGCAGCACCGGGCGGGCGTTGGCCACCGGGTAGCGAGCCGGGTCGGCCTTGACCGTCTTGTAGAGGTCGCGGACGGGTGACTGGCGGTCCTTGGACCGAAATTGCATCATCTTGTGGGCCAGCACGCCCACCTGCAGGCCCGCCGGCACCAGGAGCAGAGCCGGGTGGAAACTCAGGCTGGCACCGGTCATGTAGCCGCCTACCCCTCCGGCCACTGCCCCCAGGATGAGGCCGCCCTGGGTGATGGCACCCATCTTGTGCTTGCTGCCGCGGGCCAGTTTGAAGATGAGGTCGGTCAGGCCGCCCACCATGACGCCGCCGATTGCACCCACCGGTACTCCGATGGCGGCTCCCAGCACTCCCGTGGCCGCCGGACCGAGCTGGTTGAGCAGCATCCCGAGCCCCAACCCGAGGCCTGCGCCGACCACTGGGGAAGCCTTCGAGTATTTGCGCATCAACAGGTCGGTACGGGTAGGCAACTCGTAGTTGTCGAGCGGCTCGGTGGCGGCGCTCGAGGTGGACCTGGCGGCGGCACTGGCCACCGAGTGGGGCGCCAGGGAGATGGCAGGCTGAACCAGCATGGAAAGACCCTCCAGTCGGGCTTTTCGCATGAGGCTAGCTCAGAGGGCTGAACAGGATCTGAAAATCCGAGTGGGCTCGCATGGCAGCGCCCACGGCCGGAGCAGCCCGATGGCGCGAGCCGACCAGCTCGACCTTGGAGCGCACCGGGAAGAGCACGGTGAAGGGCTCTTCCAGCAGTCGGCCGTAGCGCTGTCCCAGTACGATGCGTTCAACGCTCAAGGCGCGCAGGGCCAGGAACTCGCTCATGGCTTCGCCCGCTTTCCTCAGCACCGCCAACGCCTCGGGTTCCCCTCGCAGGGCCTCCTCCTCCAGGCTGGGCTCTGGATCCCGACCCGTCCTCGCTCTGAAGTCCGCGTTCCAGGCCGAGGGGGCCAGCCGGTCTTCCCAGCCCAGTTCCCAGGCGCGGGGAGCGATGGGGGAGGCAACGCCGTTCTCGAGCAGTCCCTCGGAGACACCGGTCCCCCCACCCAGATAGTATCCCGAGCGCACTCCCACCAGCCTGCCCGGGGGAACGCTCTCGCCCAGCGCGGCCAGTTCGCCGTCTGAGCCCAGCAAGCCCAGGTATACCTCCGAGGGGAGCCTCCTTGCCAGGCGATCCAGGAAGTCCGGACAGGGCGGGGCATGGTTCAAACGCTCGATGCCGCGCCGGTCGCTGGTCTTTATACCGGGCATGGCAAAGCCCACCACCGTGGGCCCTGAGAGCAGGGACATCAGGAGCCCGGCGCAGACCTCCACCCAATCGCGCCCGGCATACAACTGCTCGCGCCACTCGAGGACCGAGAAATTTTCGGGCGCAATGCGATAAACGCGAGCTCCGCTGGCCCCGCCGTCGACTCCAATCAGGTTCACAGGCAGGAGTTTCTCCCTCGATCGGAGGACTTATGTGCCCCGTGCGTCACCTCTGGATCCTCTCGTTTCTCGCGCTGCTCAGCGTCCTCTCGTTGGGCTGGCTGGAACGTTCCCCCGCCGCCCGGCGCACCCCCGAGCCCGACAGCTCCGGCCTGAGCCGGCTTCTTTCTCACGGGCTGGTCCCCTACCGCAGCCTGCCCGAAGGCCGGCACCAGGTGGAGCCGACCGATCCCGCCGCGGACAGCGAGGGAGCGGCCATGGTGTTCATCTTTCATCCTCCCGACGGAGGCGCGCCCCGCTTCTACTATTCGCGCGGGGGCGAGATCGAGCAAGATTTGAGCGCCGTGATCGAGTCCGAGGCCGCCCGTCACGGCCTGGACCCCCGCCTGGTAGAGCTGGTCATCCGCCATGAATCCAACTTCGACCCTTACGCCCACTCGCCGGCGGGGGCCCAGGGGCTGATGCAGCTGATGCCTGAAACGGCCGCTGCGCTGGGGGTGAGCGATCCCTTCGACCCGGCCCAGAACGTGGCCGGCGGCACGTCGTATCTGGCCGCGCAGATCGAGCGCTTTGGCGATGTGCGCCTGGCCCTGGCCGCCTACAATGCCGGACCGGGAGCGGTGCTGCAGCACGGGGGGGTGCCGCCCTACGCCGAGACCCAGAATTACGTTGCCTCCATTTGGAGAGACTATACGGGGGAGCCATGATCGCATGAAAAGGTTGATTTACCTCATCCTGGGAGTGGCCCTGTTGCTGGGCGCGCCCCGCTGCGGGGGGCCGACCCCTCGCTTCACCACCGTGGCCCTGGGCACCGAAGGAGGCCTGGCCGAGGGCAACCTGACCAGCTTTCTGCTGGCAGAGAAGGGCACTACCGACTACCTTTGCCTGGACGCCGGCACCATGCTCTCGGGCTTGCGCACCGCTCGGGCCAGGGGCAGCTTCAAGGACGTGAAGGTGCCCGAGGACTCCAAGCTCTCGGTGGAAGGCCACGTGCTGCAGAAGTGTATCCGGGCTTATCTGATCTCGCACGCCCATCTCGACCATATCGCCGGGCTGGTGATCAACTCCACGGACGACGGCTCGCGCCCTATTCTGGGACTGGATCCCACCATCGACTACATGCGCGACCACGTCTTCAACTGGAAGCTGTGGCCCAACTTCGGGACCGAGGGGATGATCCCACTGGGCAAGTACACCTACCAGCGGGTGCGCTCGGGCCAGGAGTATCAGTTGGCTCACTTCACCGTGACGCCCTTTCAGCTCTGTCACGGCAACTGCTATCCCTCCACCGCCTTTTTGATCGGCTGCCAGGGCGACTATGCCCTCTACTTCGGCGACACCGGACCTGACGGGGTGGAGCAGGGCCAGCGGCTCAAAGTCGTCTGGGAGCACGTGGCCCCCCTGGTGCGCGAGGAGAAGCTGCGGGCCATTTTCTTGGAGGTGAGCTATCCCGACGGGCGCAAGGACGAGGAGCTGTTCGGTCACCTGACCCCCTCCTGGATGCTCAAGGAGCTGCACCAGCTGGCCGAGCTGGTGGACGCCAAGAAGCCGGGCAGGGCGCTGCGCGGACTGAAGGTGATCGTGACCCACATCAAGCCCAGCCTGGAGGAAGGTCCGGGCCCCCGGGCCCGGATCGCCGCCGAGCTGAAGGCTCAAAACGACCTGGGAGTGACCTTCATCCTGCCCGAGCCCGGTCAGCGCATCGACTT
>QWHO01000153.1 GCA_021404945.1 bacterium CPR1 | reverse complement strand
TCGAGCTCGTCGAGCAGGGTTCTCAGGTCGGCAGCGGCGGTGGCAGACAGCACCCCGGAAAGGGGGCCGGGAATGGCCTGGCAGGAAGCCCAGAGGCCCAGCTTCTCGACCTCCGACCAGAGGGGACGCAGGGTGGTCTCGCTGGCTGCCTTCACGGGCTGCATCAACTGCAGATCGTTGACCGAACCGGGGGCGTAGCCGTCGCCTGGAGTCAAGCTGGCGGCCGCGGGCCGCCTGGCTGACTCGGCACGGTAATTGGGCTGGCCGGCAGGGTGGATCAGCATGTCTTGAGTCTAGGGCGAGCCGCCGAAAAATTCTTGAAGAGCCCCGTGAGCCCGGGTCGACCAGAGGGGGTTTGCGGTCGGACTTCTAGAAGGCGACGCTCATGGACGTCATCATCGTGGGAGCCGGCCCGGTGGGTTTGATGCTGGCATGCCAGCTGCAACGGCGGGGAGTCCGCTATCGCTTGCTGGAGACTCGCCCCCGGCGCGAGTACTGGTGCAAGGCGCTGGGCGTGAGCCCGCGCACCCTGGAGATTTTCGATCAGATGGGCTGCCTGGACGAGGCCCTCAATCGCGGGCTCTTCTTTCGGGCCGTCAACACCGTGGTGGATGGCCAGGTGATGGACCGGGTGGAGACCGATCCCGAGCAGTATCCCTATGGCGCCATCGCTCTGGGCCAGTATGACAGCGAGGAGGTGCTCGAGCAGCAACTTCGCCGCCAGGGCGGAACGATCGAGCGGGGAGTAACGGTGAGCGAAGTCTCGGCCGGCCCTGACGGGGTGGAGGCCGTGCTGGCCAGCGGAGAGCGCTTGCAGGGCAGCTACCTGGTGGGCTGCGATGGAGCTCACAGCCTGGTGCGCAGGGCCATGGGGGTGAGCTTCGAGGGCGGGCGCTATCCCCAGGTGTTCTTGCTGGGCGATCTCGAGATGCAGTGGTCCCACCCCCACGGCGAAGTCTGGAAGCTGGTGGTGGTGGAAGAGGGCCAACTGGTCAACTTCGTGGTGGTGGTGCCCATTCCGGGCAATCCGCGCCGCTACCGCCTGTCCATGGCCGCGCCGCCCGCGTACTGGAACGAGGGGGTGGAGCTGCCCGAGGCCAACCTCGAGCTGATCGAGCGGCTGGCCGGCCCGGCCCTGCCGGCTGGAACAAAGCTCTCCAACCTGCGCTGGGCCTCCTTCTATCGCATCAGCCACCGGCTGGCCAGCCGTTATCGGGTGGGGCGTCTGTTCATCGCCGGAGACGCGGCCCACATCCACCCGCCCATCGGCGGGCTGGGCATGAACACCGGCCTGCAAGACGCCTACAATCTGGGCTGGAAACTGGCCCGGGGAGGCGAGCAGCTGCTGGAGAGCTACCATCTCGAGCGTCACAAGGTGGGCGAGCAGGTCGTGGCTCTGACCGCGTCGCGCATGGAGGACGCCACCTCCGGCAAGGCACGAGACGAGGCTGCCGAGGAGCGGGCCAACACCCAGCTCGAGATCAGCTACGCCGGTGGCCCCCTGGCCTTCGGGGCCGTTCCGGCCGGGCAGCGGGGAGCTGGCCCGGGAGAGCGCCTGGACTTCGTGGACAAGCTTCGCAGGCTCTACATTCGGCGCAGCTCACGCCTGATCGACTTCATGCGCGACGGCGAGCTCCACCTGTTTGGCTATGGCGGAGGCTGGCCCGAGTTTCGCTCGCTGAGCGCTCACCTGCGCGCGAGTCTGGGACCTGAGTTGCGCTGCTGGGCGGTGTCCGATTCTTTCCGGTTACCCGAGCTCAACGAAGAGGTGCCGGTGCTGCAGGACGCGCGAGGTCGCGCCCACGGCGCCTGGGGGGACGGGCCAGGGGCCATCCTGGTGCGTCCGGACGGTCACGTGGCCTGGCGCGGCGGAATGAGCGGCGACGAAGGACTGGAGCGTGCCCTGACTGTGCTCAGCGGCGGAGCCTGAGGAAGATCGCCGGCTGGTTCTCCAGGATGCCCTGCAGGAAGTCGACGCTCATGCCATCGCGGAATTTCTCCTCAGGCAATCCGAGCTCCTGGGCTTTGGACTTGATCACGTCCATCGACTCGCTGAACTGATTGAGGTCCTGGCGGTCGAACGAACGCGCCTGGCGCTGCTCGGGCGTGAGGGCCTCCCAGCGACGGGCGGCCTCCTCGCGCTGCTGGGGGGTGAGCTTCTCGACCGGCTGCCCGGTCATCTCCTCGATCCCCTTGCGCAGCTGGCTCTCGGCCACCGGCTTGAGGAACGAGCGCATCTGCAACTGCTGCATGTTGTCGGCCAGGTCGTTGGAGTTCCAGCGCCGGTCGTCGCCGGCCAGCTTCTCCAGGGTCGAGAGGCCGTGCTTGAGCAGCTTCTTCTCATCGTCGGTCAGGTTGAACCGACTGGTCGCCTGGCGGTACAGCTCGCCGGCCCGATCCACCCCCTGGGAGACCTCGTCCTGAGCTGACTCCACCGCCCCTCCGAGCCAGGAAGCCAGACCTGCCGTCAGTGAGTCGGCCCCCCCCGCGTGGCCTTCGTCCGAGCGGCTGAAGCCGTCCTGTCGGCTGCCGGTCTGGTGGCTGACGTTTCCATTGGAGCTGGCAGCTCCGGTGGCGCGGTTGGCGGCGGCCGAGGGGGCCACCGAGGGGGTGGAGGGAGCATGGCTCGCCGGGCCGACACGGTGGACGGCCTGCGTCTTCTGGGTGGGCTCGCTCAAGTGGGGCTCTCCTTGAGATCAGTTTGTTACGCCCATCATAGAGCCATCCCGACCGGGTGGACCCGGGTCAGCCGTTTCTGCTTTGTAAAAGTTGTGAACAGATGGTAAGCGTGAGACAGGGGATTGGAGCGAAAAGTTAACAAATGTTACCGGAACGGGTGCCTGATGTTTCTTGTCCTGGTCGCTGTGCGCAGGTCTGAATCCAGCGGAGGCGTCTCTCGGGGACACGTCCTTGATCCGGGAGGGGAAGCGACTGTCTCGGCCCGAAAGCGGGTCGCATGAGCGTGGAGCTTCTGGTGGAAGAGATGAAGCAGATGCACGCCGCCGTGCTCGGCAGCGAGCTGCTCGAGGTGCGGGAGCCCGAGGTCGTGCTGCAGGCCCTGGAGGAAGGCGCCTCGGAGATTCCCCTGATCTTGCAGTGGGATGACGAGCCTCACTCGCTGGTACTGCAGGAGCTGCGCGGTGACCGGGTGGTGTTCTTCAACGGCATGCAGCTGCCTGTTCCGCCCCCTGCGGGCACCGAGCTGGAAGACCAGGGCCCGCCCCGGTTGGCTGAGGAGCCCGGTCTGGAGAGCTTCAGCCGCGACGAGTTTGTCCGCCTCTTCAGTCAGCGCGGGGCCGTTTGCCTGCTGAGCTCATAAGGCAATCTGCAGGGCCTGCCCGGCCCCCTTGAGCGCCAGCGCCCGGCCCGAGTCGAGCTCCAGGCCAGGCCCCTCGGCCTGCTCGAGAAAGCTCAGTCCCGCCTCCAGGTCTTGCAGGGCCTCGAGGTATTCCGGCGGGAGGGGGCTGCAGGCCCACAGGCTCAAGACGCGCTCGAGCAGGCCCCGAAACCAGGCCAGCTCAACCAGGAGATCCCCTCGTCGAAGCGAGCCGGCCTCGAAGGCCCGCAGCGTCCATCAGGCTTCTACCGTTGAAAATTCTTCATTGCGGCAGGGCCGCGCCAGGATTGGCGTTCGAGTAAGGAGCCCCATTCTGACTTCACGAACAGGCAGGGAGCAGCCGAATGAATTCAGAACCACGGCTGAGCATGAGCGTTCGTTCCATTGTAGTCATCTTTTTGCTGCTCGTGCTGGGGGGAAGGGCGGGGGCTCAGACCTTTTCGATCCAGCGGGTCGAGGTCGATGGAAACACAGTCCTGCCTGAGCGAACGGTGCGCCAGGCGGTGGCCGAGCTCGAAGGCAAACCGGTCACCCTGGCTGACCTGCAGCGGGTGGCCGGGGCTCTGCGCGCGGTCTACGAGAAAGAAGGCTACTTCCTGGTACGAGTCCAGGTTCCCACCCAGACCATGGCCGATGGCGTGGTGCGCCTCAATGTGGTCGAGGGGCGAGTGGGCAGGTTGCGGGTGGAAGGCAACGAGCACTACTCCGAAGAGCTGATCCGCAGCTATCTCCAGCCCTTGCTCGAGGAGAAGGTGGCCCGACTGGACACGCTTCACCGCGGCCTCCTCCTGCTCAAGGACCTGATGAATTTGAAGGTCGAGTCCTTCGTCGAGCCTGGCACCGAGCCGGGCACCGCCGACCTGATCATCAAGGCGAAAGATAGCCTCCCCTTCGAGGTCGGCCTCTCCTACGACAACTTTGGCAACCGGTTCACGGGCGAGCATCGCTTTACGGTAGCGCCCCACGCCGGCAACCTTTTCGGCCACGGCGAATCGCTTTACGTCGCCACGGTGGTCCCCTTCCCCTCGGTTGAGTTCCAGCCCTATTTGCTGGCTGCCCTGCAGGTGCCTGTCAACCGGGATGGCACCAGGGTGGGCGCCTCCTACGCCAATGGCGCTTTCACTGTGGGGGGCGACCTGGGCGTGCTGGACATCCGGGGACGAGCCGACCTTTATTCCCTGTTCGCCACTCACGCCCTGGTGCGGGCCGAGCACGAGAAGACAGACCTGTTGCTGGCCCTGAACAGCAAGACTTATGACAACACCATTCTGGGAGTGCCCTCCAGTCACGACGAGATTCGCTCCCTCAGCTTCGGTTATCGGGGCGAGTGGACCGGTGAGGAAACCCGCGACCTGGCCTTCGTGGCCCTCACTCAGGGGCTGGGTCAAATGCTGGGCGGAACGCCCAACGGATCGCCCACCGCGAGCCGCCCCGGAGCGGGCAACTCCTTCACCCGGCTCAACCTCGACTATGCTCACGTGCAGTCGCTGGGCCACCCGTTCCTGGTGCTGCGAGCCGGCGGCCAGGTGGCCAGCAACCCGCTGGTGGTCGGGGAGCAGTTCAGCCTGGGCGGCCCCGATTCGGTGCGCGGCTATAATCAGTCCGAGTTCCTGGGCGACGCCGGCTATGCGACCAGCGTGGAGCTTCGCGTTCCTCTTCCGGATCCGGACAGCCACTTCCAACTGGCCTGCTTCGTGGACCACGGCACGGAGTGGCTGTATGAGCCCCTGCCCGGCGAGTTCCCGCAGCGCTCTCTTACCGGCGCGGGGCTGGGCTTTCGCTGGGAGGTGGCCGAAAAGACCCACCTGCGCTTCGACCTCGGCTTCCCCCTCTCGCCCTCGTTCAACTCCACGGGCGAGAGCCCCAAGCTGTACGGGCAGTTCGAGACACGCTTCTGATCGACGATAGTCCCGGGCTCCTACTGACCTTTCGAGGAATCGTCCCACTGTCCACCCGAGCAGGACGGTGGCCAGCCCCACCAGGGCCACCAGCCAGCACTCCAGGAAGTAACCCGGGGTGGGAGCGGCTTCGAAGTTGACCACGCCCGGGTCGCCCGGCATGAAGCGGACCGTGAGCTGGCTCCCGGGTGCGAGTTGCTCTTTCCATCGCTCCAACCCGGCGCGATCTCTCGTTGAGAATCGAGACCCGGTGAGGCTGCGGTAGGTCCGGCCAAGGGCCTCGTACTCAAGCACCAGGCGCAGGCTGAATCTAACGGCAGCCCTGGCCCCTCCTGAAGCTAACGGCCGTCTGGCCAAACGTCTCGTGCTGCTGTTCTTCCGTCCGGCCTTGCCGGAGCCCGATTGCTGGCTCGAGAGGAAGAACGATCCCATGATGAGCTTCGCGATGATTCTCTTTACCGGTGCCATGTTGTTTGGCTCGGTGGAGGTGGGGATGCGCTCCCCGGTGGCCGGCGGAGCGGCTCGCGTGCTGGGGGGCTCTCGGTCCTTTGTTTCCTGTTCGGATTGCTGGGCATGCTGGCGGGCGGAGGGGGCTGAGGCTGGTTGACCCGGCAGGGCCGGGCTGCTCCCGGTCATTCGTGCGTGTGTCCAAGGTTACCATCGTAGCCGGACGCAACGGCCAGGTGCGCACCCGCCACTGGGACAACGATCCCGACGTCCTCAGTCGCTACCCGCACGTCACCTGCGCCCGCCAGGGGCTGGTGGTGGCCACCTGGCTCGCGAAGCAAGTTCCTGATGAGCGCCGGCTCGGATGGCCTGGTTTCGGGTGGTTCCGCAAAGCCACCCCCGGACGAGCGCCCTCGGCTCGCTGTGGAGGAGCTAGAATGTTTTTCAACGAATCCAGGAGCCGTGACCAACCTTCTGCAGGTCTTTCTTCTCGGCGTCATCGAGGGAATCACCGAGTTCCTGCCCATCTCCAGCACGGGTCATCTTCTCGTGGCCGAGAAGCTGGGGCTTGGGATGCGCTCGGAGATGTTCAATATCGTGATCCAGGCCGGCGCCATCCTGGCCGTGGTGCTGATCTATCGGACCCGGCTATGGAATTTGTGCGTCGGCTTCTCCAGGGCGGAGAACCGGGACTATGCGCTCAAGCTGATGACGGCCTTCTTCATCACGGGCGAGCTCGGCCTGGTGGCCAAAAAGCTGGGATTCGAGTTGCCGGACACGGTGGGTCCCATCGCCTGGGCCCTCATCATCGGGGGGCTCTGGATGCTGGTGGCCGAATGGCTGGCTGCGCGCAAGCCCCCTCAGTCGGAGATCACCTGGAAGGTCGCCGTGGTGGTGGGCCTGGCCCAGGTGGTGGCAGGCATCTTCCCGGGCACCTCGCGCTCGGCGGCTACCATCTTCGCGGCGATGCTCACGGGCACATCAGACCGCGCCGCCGCCACCGAGTTCGCGTTTCTGGTAGGAATCCCCACCATGTTCGCCGCCAGCGGCTACGAGCTGGCCAAGCAGATGAAGGACGGCGCCGCCCCCGAGAACTGGGGCGATCTGGGTCTGGCCTTCGTGGTTTCCACCATCACCGCGTTCATCGCGGTGAAGTGGTTGCTCAAGTACATTCAGACTCACCAGTTCACGGTCTTCGCTGTCTATCGGCTGGTGGCCGGCGTCCTATTGTTGCTCCTGGTTGACTGGCAATGACCTGGCCGAGTAAGCCACAGGTCAGCGACGGAGGAGACTACTCCCTGGCGGGTCTGAGCCTGCGCTGCCCGGGTTGTCACGGGCTGCACCATGAGCCCGATTTTCTCCGTCGGCCTCACTGGCGGCAGGCAGGCGACAACCGGCGCCGAGGGAGGCCCGCGAGGGCTCGAGCCTCGGAGGCTGACCCCCCAGGCTGATCGCGCCTGCGCCTTCCGACTGACGAAGGTCATATCCGCCCGCTTCCCAGCAGGGTAGCCTGATCACGACCACGGAATCGGGAGGAACACCATGCACGCAGAAATCAGCGAGCTTCTCGCCATCGAGCCCAGCGCGGCACCCTTGATCAGCCTCTACCTCGACACCAGCTCGGTGCAGCCCAGACGCGACTATGAGCCCTGGCTGCGCGGCCGGATCAAGCAGCTTTCCCAGTTGCTCCAGGACCCTCGCTTCGACAAAGCAGCCGCCCGGGTGCAGACAGAGCTGGAGAAACTGGAGCCCCAGGTGCGCGGGGTGGCCGTGTTCGCCTGTGAGGACCCCGAGATCTTTCGGGTCTACCCTGCCGACGAGCCCTATGAGAACCACCTGAGCGTGGGCCACGCGGCCGTCATCTACCCGCTGGTGCGCCGACTGGACGAGCAGTTGGCTCTGGCGGTGGTGGTGGCCGACAGCGAGCAGGCCCGCATCTACACCGTCCGCATGGGCAAGATCGCCGAGGCGGTGGCGGTCACCCAGACCTTGGAGCGGCCCGAGAAACCTGGTCGGGGCGCCTCGGGAGCGCCCCGTCACGGAGCCGGCTACGGGGCCAGCCAGCTCAAATACCAGCGCTACCTGCGCCTCCAAACCGAGCACTACCTCAAGGAGGTGGCCAGCGTCTTGCAGCGCGTGGTGGAGCAAGAGCACCTCGAGGCCCTGATGCTGGCTGGCAGCGAGCGCATCACCAAAGAGCTCGAGAACCTGCTGCCCCAGAGCCTGCAGGAGAAGCTCCTGGAACGCGCCCGCCTGCAGCTGACGGCCGGGCAGGACGAGATCCTCAAGCTCACCCTGGCCCAGCTGGGTAGCTCGCTGAAAGCTGCCCGCATGAGCCGGGCCAGCTCGCTGGTGCAGGAGTTCCGCGAGGGCGGCCTGGCGGTTCTGGGAGTCAGCGGTTGCCTGCGCAACCTGGCCCGAGGCCAGGTGGAAGAGCTGCTCTTGCTGCCCACCTTCGAGGGCACGGCCCGCTTGTGCTGGAGCTGCAACCAGGCCGCTCCGGTGACGGCCGAGGCCTGCCCCACCTGCCTGGGCGAGCTCGGTCCCGAGCTTGATCTGCGCGAGCTGATGGCCCGCCAGGCCGAGGAGACCGGGGCACTGCTCGAAGTGGTCGATGCTCCCGAGCTGAAGGCCTGGGAGGGCGTGGGCGCCTGGCTGCGCTATCCCGAGGAGCGGGTTTCCTGACCATGGAGCGAACGCTTTACCGTAATCCCGACCGAGCGGGCTTTCCTCCCAACCTGACCGAGCAAGAGCGGGAGCGCTTCTCCTGGGAGGCGGTTGCATCTGAGCTTGAGGGCGGACCGGGGCTCAACCTGGGCTGGCTGGCCACCGACCGGCACCTGCCGGCGCGGGCCGAGCGGCTGGCTTTCCGCTTCCAGCTTGCCGATGGCTCGCGTCAGGAGCTGACCTGCGCCGAGCTGTCCCGTCAGACGGCACGTTTCGCCAATCTGCTGGGTCGGCTCGGCATCGAGCCGGGCCAGACGGTGGCCTCGCTGGCGGCCCGCATTCCCGGACTCTACCTGGCTGTGCTGGGCACGCTCAAGAAGCAGGCCGCCTTCTCGCCCTTGTTCTCGGCCTTCGGCCCCGAGCCGATCCACCAGCGGCTCTCGCGTGGGCACGCCCGGGTGCTGCTGACCACCCGCCGGCTCTACGAGAAGAAGGTGGCCGCCTTGCGGGAACGTCTTCCCGAGCTGGAGTGGGTGCTGCTGGCTGACGCCGAGGAGGACCTGGCGCCCACCGTGCTATCGCTGAGCAAAGCTCTGGCGAAAGAGTCGGACGAGTTCGAGGTCGCCTTCACCGATCCCGAGACCCCATCGTTGCTGCACTTCACAAGCGGTACCACCGGCATGCCCAAGGGGGCTGTGCACGTGCACAGAGCCTGTCTGACCCACTTCGCCACCGGGCGCTACGCCCTCGACCTGCACGACCAGGACGTTTACTGGTGCACGGCCGATCCGGGCTGGGTGACAGGCACTTCCTATGGCATTCTGAGCCCTCTGCTGCACGGGGTCAGCTGCATCGTGGATGAGCCCGACTTCGACCCCGACCGCTGGTATCGCACTCTGGCCGAGCAGAAGGTCACGGTCTGGTACACCGCTCCCACGGCCATTCGCATGCTCATGCGCCTGCCGCTCAAGCCCCGCGAGGTCTACGACCTCTCGGCTCTCAGGCTGGTGGCCAGCGTGGGGGAGCCGCTCAACCCCGAGGCGGTGGTCTGGGGCCAGGAAACCCTGGGTCTGCCCATCCACGACAACTGGTGGCAGACCGAGACAGGGGGGATCATGATCGCCAACACCCCCGGCCAGGAGATCCGGCCCGGCTCGATGGGCCGCCCGCTGCCTGGCGTCGAGGCGGCCATCGTGCAGCGCACCTCCCCGGACGCTGTCGAGCCGGTGGCCGATGATGAGGAGGGCGAGTTGGCCCTCAAGCCCGGCTGGCCCTCGATGTTCCGGGCCTATCTGGCCGAGGAGGAGCGCTACCGGCGCTGCTTCGTGGGCGGCTGGTACATCAGCGGCGACCTGGCCCGACGCGACAAAGACGGCTACTTCTGGTTCGTGGGTCGGGCCGACGACATCATCAAGACGGCCGGCCACATGGTGGGCCCCTTCGAGGTGGAGAGCGCCCTGATGGAGCATCCCGCCGTGGCTGAAGCGGGGGTGATCGGAAAGCCCGACCCGGTCATCGGCGAGGTCGTCAAAGCCTTCGTCTCCCTCAAGCCGGGCCACCCGGCCGACGAGGATACCCGGCGCGATTTGCTGGGCTTTGGCCGCAAGCGCCTGGGCTCGGCCGTGGCCCCCAAGGAGATCGAGTTTCTGGAGGTTTTGCCCCGCACCCGCAGCGGCAAGATCATGCGGCGTTTGCTCAAAGCCCGCGAGCTGGGCCTGCCAGAAGGCGATCTCTCCACCCTGGAAGGTGCCCCGTGACCCCCGCTCTGGCCCGCGAGCTCTTGCGCCAGATGGTGCTGATCCGCCGATTGGAGGACCGCTGCGCCGAGCTCTACACCCAGCAGAAAATTCGCGGCTTCATGCACCTCTACAACGGCGAGGAAGCGGTTGCGGTGGGGGTGATGCAAGCGCTCGGCCCTCAGGACTCGGTGGTGGCCACTTACCGCGAGCACGGCCAGGCCCTGGCCCGGGGGATGTCGGCCCGCTCCATCATGGCCGAGATGTATGGCAAGAAGGAGGGCTGCTGTCGGGGTCGGGGAGGCTCCATGCACCTCTTCGACGCCGCCACCCGTTTTTACGGCGGCAACGCCATCGTGGGTGGCGGCCTGCCCCTGGCGGTGGGCCTGGCCCTGGCCGACAAGATGCGCGGCCGTCCCCAGGTGACCTGCTGCTTCTTCGGCGACGGGGCCGTGGCCGAGGGCGAGTTCCACGAGTCGTTGAACCTCTCGGCCCTCTGGAAGCTGCCCGTGCTGTGGGTGTGCGAGAACAACCTCTACGCCATGGGCACCGCTCTGACCATCACCGAGTCGCAGGTCGACCTGACCGTCAAAGCTGCCAGTTACAACATGATCAGCAAGGCGGTTGACGGGATGGATCTGCTGGCCGTGCGCGAGGCGGCCCAGGAGGCGGCCGACTACGTGCGCGAAACGAAAATGCCCTTCTTCCTCGAGTGCCGCACTTACCGCTTCCGGGCCCACTCGATGTTCGACGCCGAGCTCTATCGCGACAAGAGCGAGGTGTCCCGCTGGAAAGAGCGCGATCCCATCCCGGGATTCCTGGCCGCCGCCACCCACCACGGCTGGCTGGGGCCCGGTGCCATGGAGGCCATCGAAGCCGAGGTGGAAGCCGAGGTCGAAGAGGCGGTGGCCTTCGCCGAGGCCGGGAGCTGGGAGAGCGTGGAGGATCTGCACCGATTCGTCCACTCGGAGGCCTTATGACCTATCGCGAAGCCGTCAAAGAAGCTATTCGGGAGGCGCTCTCGCAGGACGAACGGGTCTTTGTCGTGGGCGAGGACATCGGCCACTACGGCGGCTGCTTTGCCGTTACCAAGGGCCTGCTGGCCGAGTTCGGCCCCCAGCGCATCATGGACGCTCCGCTCTCCGAGTCGGCCTTCGTGGGGGCCGGAATTGGCGCCGCACTCAACGGGATGCGCCCCATCGTGGAGATCATGACCTGCAACTTCAGCTTGCTTGCGGCCGATCAGATCGTGAACAATGCCGCCACCTTGTTGCACATGTCGGGGGGGCAGCTGAAGGTGCCCCTGGTGATCCGCATGGCTACCGGAGGCGGACGCCAGCTGGCTGCCCAGCACTCGCGCAGCCTGGAGGGTTGGTACGCCCACGTTCCCGGCATCAAGGTGATCGTGCCGGCCACCGTGGCCGACGCTCGCTGGATGCTGGGGATGGCTCTGCAAGACCCTGACCCGGTGCTGATCTTCGAGAATGCCGGGCTCTACAACATGGAGGACGATCCCGAGCCGAGGCCAGATGAGATGCACCGCGCCCGGGTGCGCCGCCAGGGGCGCGACTTGACCCTGGTCGCCTACAGCGCCGGGCTTTTCAAAGCCCTGCAGGCGGCCGAAGAGCTCGGCGAGCTGGGCATCCAGGCCGAGGTGGTGGACCTGCGCAGCCTGCGCCCCCTGGACGATGAGACGCTCATGGAGTCGGTCTCGCGCACTCACCGGGCCCTGATCGTGGACGAGGGCTGGCGCAGCGTGGGCATCTCGGCCGAGCTCTCGGCCCGCATCATGGAGCAGGCTTTCTACGAGCTGGACGCCCCCGTCCAGCGGTTGGCCTGCGCCGAGGTGCCGCTTCCCTACGCGCGCCACATGGAGGAGGCGGCTCTGCCCCAGGTCGAGGGGATCGTGGCCCTGGCCCGGAAGTTGGTCGGGCGATGAGCGAGTTTCGCATGCCCAGCCTGGGCACCGACATGGAGGCCGGCACCCTGACCGCCTGGCTGGTGAAGGTGGGGGATCGGGTGCAACGCGGCCAGGTGATCGCCGAGGTCAACACCGACAAGGGCGCCATCGAGATCGAGGTGTTCCACGACGGGGTGGTGGAGGAGCTGTTGATCCAGCCGGGTCAGAAGGTGCCGGTGGAGACGGTGCTGGCCCGCATCCGCGAGCCGGGAGAGCCAGCTCCGGTCGCGACCCCTCTTGCGGTTGCGGGTGTGCTGGTCCGGGTTCCGGTCGCCTCCGAGCCCGGGCCCGCGGTCCGGCCGGTCGAGCCCGGGGCTCTCGCTTCCGAGCCCGCGCCCGTTTTCCGGCCGGTCGAGCCCGGGGCTCTCGCTTCCGAGCCCGCGCCCGTTTTCCGGCCGGTCGAGCCCGGAGCGCTCGCCTCCGAGCCGCTGCCCGTGGCCCGGCCTCTCGAGCCCGGAGTGGCCGCTCTCGCCTCCGAGCCCGGGGCGGTCCC
>QWHO01000681.1 GCA_021404945.1 bacterium CPR1 | reverse complement strand
CCAGATCGCAGAGGTCGCTGTCAAGCAGGCCGAGCTCGAGTTCACCGCCACAGCCCGAGAGCTGGCCACCAAGACCTCAGAGGCGTATTACGGATTGTGGCTGGCAGCCGAGACCACCAGGGTGGCCATCCAACGTCTCGAGCTGGCCGAGCAGTTGGAGAAGGTCTCCTTTCGGCGGCTGGAGGTCGGCGATATTTCTCGCAACCAGCATCTTCGCGTCCAGCTCGAGACCGGCCGAGTCCGTGCCGATCTTTCCCAGGCGCGAGCCCAGGAGATCATCGCGCGCAACCGCCTCAATCTGTTGCTGCAAAGGCCCGCCAACGCCCCGCTCTCCCTGCCGGCGCTCGTAACCGAGCACCCGCCGGAGCAGCCGCTCGAAGCCTACCTCGAGCGCGCGGCCGGAAGGCCGGAGATCGCCATAGCCCGGCTCCAAGCCGAGACCGCCCGGCTTGAGGCGGATCTGGCCGACCGCCAGCGGTGGCCGGATTTGGAGCTGTACGCCTACAGCTCGAGCTTCTCCAGCGCGGCCCAGCGGGGGTTTCGAATGGGCCTGGTCGTACCTCTCTGGGACTGGGGCCAGATCGGCGCCGAGGTGGCCCGCAAGGAGGAAGAGGCGCAGGCGCTCGAGCAGTTGACGGAGGCGCGCCGGCTGGTCGTGGAGCAGGAAGTCCGCGCGGCATACGAGCAGCACGGGGCCGCCGTCCAGCGCGCTCAATTGCTGGGCGAGCAGGCTCAGCAGGCGCAACTCCTGGCAGAGAATGCTCGCAAGGGGTACGATGCGGGGTTCTTGACCGTCCTCGACGTGATCGATGCCCAGCGAGCCTATCGCGACTCCGTCAAGGACTTTCTGCAAGCGGAGGTTGATGCGCAGAGGACTCGGCTCGAGCTTTTCTGGGTTTCGGCCGGGTCCCTGGTATCCGAGGAGGAAAAACCGTGAGAATTCCCATCTGGCTGTTAGTTTTGATCATCGTCGTCGGCCTCGCGCTCGGTTGGTGGGTCGGCTCTCGCAATGTTGCCTCTCCTGAGACCGAGCATCAGGAGCACGGACACCACGAGGGCGAGGGGCCAGAGGAGCACGGGGAGCACGAGGGCGAGGAGCATGAAGAGCACGCCGAGGGAGTCGTCGAGATGACCCCGGAGCAGATCAAGGGTGCGGGCGTCGTGATCGAAACGATCCAGAGCAAACCCGCTCGCAGCTCCTTCCACGCCACCGGCACGCTGGTCGCCGACCCGGATCGCCAGGTCCACATCACAGCGCAAATCCCGGGTCGTATTCTCGACGTTGCCGCGAGAGAGGGGCAGTCGGTCGTGGCCGGCCAGGAGCTCCTCACCCTGGACAGCCCCGAGCTGGCCAGAGCGCGGGCTGAGTACCAGCGCGCACTGGTGGAGGTCGAGCTCACCACGCGCGAGCTCGACCGGAGAACCCGCCTGGCCAAAGTGGGGGACGACACGAGACGCCAGGTCGAGGAGGCCCGCGTCGAGGTGGTGACCGCCGAATCCGAGCTTGCCGGCGCCCGAGCGCGCACGGACGTCGCGCGCCGCAAGCTGGATAGAACGGAAGCTCTTTTGAAGGACGGGATCGCCTCCGCCCAGCAAACCGAGGAAGCGCGGGGTGCCTTGCGCGAGGCCCAGGCGGACGTTCGCAAAGCGCAAAGCGAGCTGACTGGCGCGCGTTCACATCTCAAACGAGAGAAGACGATTCAGAGCCAGGGCCTGGTTGCCAATCGAGAGGTCGCCGAGGCCCAAGCCGCTGCAGCCCGCGCCGCGGCCGACGTTCGCCAGTCGAGGGACACGGTGCTGGCCATGGGGGCGTCGCCGGACGGACAGGGGGCCTCCTTTACCGTTAACGCGCCACTCAGCGGCATCGTGACGAACCGAGAGGCCACCCGTGGCGAAGTGGTTGCCGCCGGGGACCGGATGTTCACGCTGCTCAACGCAGACCACCTCTGGCTCCAGATCTCGGTTCCCGAAAACCAGGCAGAAGCTTTGCGCGCGGCCAGGAGCGCGGAGATCAAAGTGGGTGGGCGCACCTTCCAGGGTCGCATCACCTACGTTGCGCCGGAGCTCGATCGCGAGACCCGCAGCCTGAAGGCCCGCGCGGAGATCGAGAACAGCAACGGGCAGCTACGCCCGAATACTTTCGCGGAGGTCGATGTTCTGGGGCCTGGGCAAGGCACAGAACCGGCCGTGCCCCCCGAGGCGGTGCAAATCGTAGAGGAACAGGACGTCGTGTACGTCACGAAGGAGCCGGGCCATTTCGTGCGCACGCCGGTCAAGGACATCCAGCCCGGGATGAAGGTTGTGACTCGGGGTTCCTTCAGCGTCAAGTCCGAGGACCT
>QWHO01000152.1 GCA_021404945.1 bacterium CPR1 | reverse complement strand
CCGACCACCAGAGCCAGTTGCCCGACGAGTTGCTCACCTCCCTGGCGGCGCGTTTCCAGAGGCGAGTGAACAAGGCCGCCTGGACCAGCGTGCAGGCCCGGCGGCTGCAGTCCGCCCCCGACGAGCAGCTCGGTCGCCTGTTGCGCGAATGCACCCCGGCCTGGTTGGAGCCGACCAATCAAGAGTGGGGAGCGGTCATGCAGCAGCTTCTGGAGCGGCACAGGACCACCAGGCGGGCAGGTCCCCTGTCGATGGGGGCGCTGCGAGCCCTGCTGCGCAACCTGGAGGCGCTCCACGCGCTCTGGCCCGGGCCGGCCGTGGCCGAGGAGCGGGCCCTTCTGCATGCCGCAGCGGGCGATTTCGTCGAGGCCCGCGCCTTGCTCGACCCCCGCGACCATCGCAGCGCCCTGCTCGATCTCTGGCTCGACTGGAGAGATCCTGCTCTGCCCGATACCCCTCTGGCCCGCGCCCTGCGAGATCTGAAGCAACGACCTTCTCAAGCGCGCGCCCGGCTGGCAAGCTCGGGGGACGAGCGGCCCGTGGTGCTTGACCTGCGGGCCCGGCTGGAAGCGAAGGTGGGGGAGCGTGGGAATGGCTCGCTCGGTCCGGCTGCAGTTTGCCGCCTCGCTCCTCAAGCGCCGCTTCGATCACCCCCTCCCCGAGCCGGGAGACTTCACCCGGGACGTGGCCGCTGACCTGGAGGAGCGCGGACTTTCCCTCTGGTCGCCTGGCGACGCCTCCACGATCGCATACTGCCAGGCTGCCCTGGCCCGCCAGGGGGACAGCGACGCCACCAGCGCCGCCCGGGCTCAGCTGGGAGCCGCCCACCCGTTCACCCGGGCGCTGGCCTGGACGGTGGTCGACCGTCGCTTGCAGCTGGGATTGCCAGCCTTTATTCTGCTCATGCCCTGCGAACTGCTCGCCTTCTGGGGTCCGGAGGGCTTCCAGCCGTAGCGGGCGAACCTCCTCACGCCCCATGCCCGCAACCATCCCCGTCCCGCCCGATCTGCTCCTGCCCACCCTGGTCGATCTGGTCCAGATCCCCTCGGTCAATCCCGGTTTCTCCGGGGGCACCGGCGAGGCCGAGCTGGCCGTCTATTGCGCCACTTGCCTGCGCGAGGCAGGCCTGGACGTGGAGGTGCAGGAGGTGGCCCCCGGCCGCACCAACGTGGTGGGGGTGCTGCGGGGGCGGGGTGACGGGCCCTCCCTCATGCTGCTGGGCCACCTCGACACCGAGGCTCCCGGAGAGCTGCGAGCGCCCTTCGTGGCCCGGCGCGAGAAAGGAAAGCTGTACGGGCTGGGCAGCGCCGACATGAAGGCCGGTCTGTCCACTATGCTCTGGTCGGCCATGATTCTGGCCGAGACCGGCCTCAAGCTGGGCGGCGACCTGCTGGTGGCCCTGGTGGTGGACCAGAAGATCGGCTCGCAGGGAACGCGGGCCCTGCTCGAGCGCTACCGGCCCCAGGCGGCCCTGGTGTGCGAGTGTACGGGGCTATCGGTGGGCTGGCTGCACGCCGGCTCGGCCGTGCTCGAGATCGAGACCCAGCGCTCGCGGGGCTCCAATCCGGTCACCCAGATGGCCCGGGTGGTGCTGGGCCTGGACGAGCTCGATCGCCGGTTAGCCTCCCAGCCCACCCCCGAAGGTCTGGGTCCGCCTTCGTTTCGGCCTACGGCCATCTTCTCGGCTGCTGAGTGGGGTTCTCAGCCCCGCCAGTGCCGCCTCCGAGCCGAGCGGCGGCTCTTGCCGGGCGAAGCAGAGAGCCAGGCCGAGGCCGAGCTGACCTCCCTGCTCAAGGGCCTGGCAGGGGGTGACCCTGCCTTTCGTGCCAGGCTGGCTCCCAGCCAGACAGCCAGCCGACCGGCCTACCATCACCCGCCCACCAGCCCTCTGCTGGCGGTGCTGGAGCAGGCGGTGGCTCGAACCACTGACTTGCCCGCTCGTCGCAGTGCCCATCCTGGCTGGACCGACGCCGCTCTGCTGCAAGCTGCCGGAGTTCCAGCGCTGGTCTTCGGACCTGCCGGCGAGGCGGGTGATGAGGAGTGGGTGGCGGAGGACTCCCTGGGCCTGGCGGCCGAGGTACTGGTGGAAGTGGCGCTCAGCTGGTGTCACGCCAGCTGACTGCTCTTCTGGCGGTGGACCGGGGGGCGCACCGGCCTGAGCCTCCGGGCCGGCGTTCATTTTTTGGATACACCCTGGCAACCAGACGGACACGATCCGGCCATACCCGGTTAACCACTCCGCCTTACGATCGCCTCAGAGGATCGTCTCCCGGCCGAGTCGTCCGGCCACATTCTGGCGGTCTCAGAGGTGTTTTCGCATGCATTCCCTGGAACACGAGCTCAGGTCTACTTTTGCCCACGGGAGCTTCCGCCCTCATCAGAAAGAGGTGGTGGAGGCCGTACTGGCCGGCCGCTCGGTGCTGGCCGTTCTGCCGACCGGTTCGGGCAAGTCGCTTTGCTACCAGCTGCCCGGTCTGCTCTCGGAGGGCCCCACGGTGGTGGTCAGCCCGTTGTTGGCCCTGATTCAGGACCAGGTCGGAGCCCTGCGCCGCCTGGGAGTGAGCGATGTCTATTCTCTCACCAACCTGCAGTCTCCCGAGGAGAACCAGGCCGCCCTGGGGGCCATCGCCGCCGGTCGGGCACGCTTCGTGTTCGCAGCTCCTGAGCGCTTCACGGTGCCCGGCCTGATGCAGGCTCTGGGGACTGGCCAGGTCCCCCTGCTGGCCATTGACGAGGCGCACCTGATCTGCGAGTGGGGCCATGACTTTCGGCCTGACTACCTGCGCCTCAAGTCGGTGCTGTCCGAGCTGAAGCCTCGTTCGGTTCTGGCCCTGACGGCCACCGCCACCCCGCGCGTGCAACGCGGCATCGTCTATGCGTTGGGTCTCTCGTCGGTCGAGCTGGTGGTGGGAGCGGTGGATCGGCCCAACCTGTCCATGATCGTGCAGAGCTGCCCGGCTATCCGACGCACCCAGGAGATGGGAAGGTTGCTGTCCGCCCCCGAGGCCCTGCCGGCCCTGGTCTACGTGGCTCGCAAGCGGGACGCCCAAAAGCTGGCCGAGTGGCTCAGTGAGCGGGGAGTGCCCGCCCTGCCCTATCACGCCGGCCTTCACTCTGAGGTTCGGCGCTCTGCTCAGCAGGCTTTCCTGAGTGGTCGCATCCCGGTACTGGTGGCCACCATGGCGTTTGGGATGGGGGTGGACAAGCCTGATATCCGTACGGTGGTTCACTTTCAGGCTCCGGCATCGCTGGAGGCCTACTTTCAGGAGGCGGGCCGGGCCGGGCGCGACGGCCGGCCGGCCCGCTCCGTTGTGCTGCACGATCCGCTGGACCGAGACATCCTGAGCTTCTACCACGAAAGACGCTTCCCCACCCTGGAGGACCTCGAGCAGGTGCGCGCGGCCCTGGACCGGCGGGTGCCCTTCGCGGCTCGCAACGAGTTTCCCACCTGGACGGATGGTCGCTGGAACCTGGCCCTGGGCGCTCTGATCGGCTACGACGGACCGCGCAATGTGCGCTATCAGCCAGCCACCACGGTGGCCGGTTGGATGAAGGTCCTGGCCCTCAAGAAGGCTGATCGCGAGCGACTCGACGCCATGCTGGCCTTTCTCGAGGTGCCCGCCTGCCGACGCCAGCGGCTGCTGGAGTATTTCGGCCAACCCCCGGCCAGTTTCTGCGAGAACTGCGATCACTGTCTGCGGGCCCGTCCCGTGGCTCCGGGGGTGCGATTGCGGAGGAAGCCGGGCTCAGGCCTCGAAAGCCGCGAAGAACTTTCAAGCCCCGCCTGAGGAGGTCGTTTTGCGCAAGTACTTCATGCTGCTGCTCGCTCTGGCGTTGCTGTCGTCGGGCTGCAGCAACCCCGGCAACCCGTTCTTCAACGTTCAGGTGCTGAGCGTGGCCCCCACCTCGGCCACCATCGCTCGAGGGCAGACGTTGCAGTTGACTGCGACCGGAACCCTCTTTCAGGACGGCCGCGAGGACGTTACGGCCTCGGCTGAGTGGCTCTCGAGCAACGTCAATGTGGTCACCGTATCGGCCACCGGTTTGGTGCCCGGGGTTGGGGTTGGCCCGGTCACCATAACCGCCCGCCTCAACGGGCGCGAGGCCTTCTGCGAGGTAACCGTGGTCAGCGCTGTGACCGCCCTGGCCCTGACTCCTGACGGCGGCTTCCTGCGGGTGGGCACAACCGAGACGCTGGCCGCAACCGCTACTTTTGACGATGGCGCCGTGCTCGACCTGTCCGATCAGGTGGACTGGTCCACCGCCGATGCCACGGTTGCCACCGTCAATGACGTGGGGGCGGTGACCGCCGTCGGCGTGGGACAGACCGTGATCACTGCCGTGGCCGAGAACGGGACCGCCGCCCGGGCCACCGTGAACGTCTTTGAGGTGACGATCTTCTCGGCGGGCGGGGCCAACGCGGCCGCCATCCAGCCAACTGTGGACGCTTTCCGGGCCGCCCTCGGTCCGCTCAACCCGAACACGGCCCAGGTCTTCCCCACCGGTCGGAGAGAGATCAACTGGGACGGTGTGCCGGCCGCTCAGACGAACACGAACGCCTTCCCGGCCAACTTCTTCAACGTCACCAGCCCTCGGGGAGTGGTCTTTGCCACTCTTGGAGAGGGCTTCCGGGTCAGCGATAACGCCTACGGGGACGTGAACGCCACCTACCCCACCCAGTTCCAGACCTTTTCGCCGGGGAAGCTGTTCGCCACCAGGGGAGCGAGTCGGTTCGAGACCGAGTTCTTCCTCCCCGCCACGACCACTCCCGCTGTTTCTTCGGCCTTCGGGGCGGTCTTCTGCGACCCGGACCGCAACACCAGCTCGCTCCTCTTTGTCCTGCCCGACGGCTCGACGTTCACGCCCACGGTGACTGCTCTGCCGGGCGCGCAGGGGCTGGCCTTCCTGGGTGTCCAGTTCCAGGGTGCGAGCTGTCGAGGGGTCACTCTGGTCACCGGCGAGGCACCGCTCTCGGGTGCCGACAACGACGTGACCAACGGCGGGGTGAACGACATGGTCGTGGTGGACGACTTCATCTACGCTGAGCCCCAACCCGCTCCTTAGGCTCGCCTGGGAGACTGCTTGAAAATGTCCTGCCCCCGGAGGGGCGGTCACTGCCCATGGTTTGTTTCGTCTGCCGAGGCAGGAGATTTCCGCCTCATCCGGTAGCTCGCCTCAAACGGAGAAGGAGCATGCTATGACAAAGAAACTTCTGGCCTTCCTGATTGTCTGCCTTGCGTTGGTGATGGGCTGCACCGTGTCCACCTCGACGAGCTCGGGCGGCCTGACGGTCAACGATTTCAAGTTCGGCGAGGGTCCGGAGGGCCCCGCGCGCTCTGACCCCAAGTTCAAGCAGGGAGAGAAAGTCTTCACGCTTTTCGAGGTGAAGGGCTTCAAGCAGGGGGATGACAAGAAGGTCGTCATCTCCGAGGCTCTCATTGTGACCGGCCCTGACGGCAAGGAGGTGATCAATGCCCCGGATATCTCCCTGATCGACAAGGCTTACGAGGAATCGGTCGACGTCGTGTCGGGGCATAATGAGCTGACCCTTCCCGATGGATTGCCTTCTGGCAAGTATGAAGTGAAGATGAAGCTCACCGATAAGAACGGCGGGGGAGTCACCAACCACAACAGCTCGTTCAGTTGGGAGGGGTCCGCTCAGGCCTCCTCAGGCCAGGAACAGCCTGACCAGCCCGACAGTGGCGGCTCTGGCACTCTCACGGTGGCCAACTTTACCTTCGCCGAGTCAGCTGAGGGCCCGGCCCGTGAGGACAAGAAGTTCATGATGGGCGAAGAGGTCTTTCTCGTTTTCGACATCAAGGGCTTCAAGCAGGATGACACAAAGGTCGTGTGGGTTCAGGAAGATCTGGTGGTGACCGGTCCTGAGGGCAATGTGGTGCTCGATGAAAAGAACCTGCTCGATCTGAAGGATGAGGCCGCCGAAGGCGCCGACAACGTGGCCGCCAACAACAAGATCACCCTCGAGGAGACGGATCCTCCGGGAACCTACAAAGTGAATCTGACCGTCCGCGACAAGGTGGGGGAACAGAAGACAACCTTCCAGGAGGAGTTCGAAGTCGTCCCGGCCGAGTGAGCGGTCATAAAAAACGCCCCGTCTCGAGACGGGGCGTTTTTGTGCTGTCGCGAAGCTCAGCGCCCGGTGCTGCCGAGCCCTCCGCGGGCGGTCTCCTCGACTGTGCCCTCCTGCAGCGCCACGTTCCAGATGCGGCTGATCTTCATCTGGGCGATGCGGTCGCCGGCCTGCACGATGTAGGGCCGGCCCGACAGATTGTGTATCAGCACGCGCACGGTCTTGCGGTAAAGGTGGTCGATGGTGCCCGGATGGATCACGATACCCCTGCTGGCCAGGCCGCTGCGGCCCCTCACCTGAGCCTCCCAGCCAGACTCGAGCTGGAGGGCGATGCCGGTATCCAGGGTGCGGGTCTCGTCGGGCTCGATCCGTCCTCCCTCGACGGCGATCAGATCGTAGCAGGCGTCGGTATCGTGGGCCTTGCGGGGGAGCTGGGCTCTGGGGTGGCGTTTCTCGACGATCACACGGGTATCCACTTCCACGGTCAGCATGGGCGCCTCCTGAGAAAAATTCACCCCCTCCTTCCGCTCGAACGCATCGAAGCTCCTCTCGAACAAACAGGGTTTTGACCACCCGGACGGAAGCGCCCCGCCAGCAAGAGTCGGAGGTGCCAGAGGCCATGCAACCCGTCATCATCGTAACTGGAGCTTCCCGAGGGCTGGGGGCGGCCGTGGCCGAGTGGCTCGGCCAGGCGGGCGCAATCGTGGCCCTGATGGCCCGCAATCAAGAGGACCTGGAGCAGGTCGCCCGCCGGGTGGAAGCGCGCGGGGGCAAGGCGCTCGTTTACCCCCTCGACCTGTCCAACCCGGAGGCTGGGGCCCTGGCCGTGCAGTCGGTGATCGAGCGGTGCGGGCGCCTGGACGCCCTGGTCAACAACGCCGGCACCATCCATCCCATCGGCAAGCTGGCCGAGGTCGACCCGGCCCACTGGCATCAGGCCGTGCAGCTCAACCTGGTGAGCCCCATTCGGCTGATGCAGGCGGCCCTCCCGGCTCTGCGTCAGAGCCGGGGACGCATCGTCAACGTCAGCACCGGGGCTGCCAGCCGTCCGGTTCCGAGTTGGAGCGCTTACTGCGCCACCAAGGCCGGGCTGCTGCTGTTGACCGCCACCGTGGCCGCCGAGGAGCCCGAAGTCGTCTGCCTGTCGCTGCGTCCGGGTGTGGTTGACACCGACATGCAGGGCCAGATTCGCGAGCATCGCCACAAGATGCCGACCGACCTGGCCGACTACTTCCATGGCCTGAAGGAGAAGGGGGAGCTGGAACCGCCCGAGGTGCCCGCTCAGGTAGCGGCCTGGCTGGCGCTGGAGGGGCATCCCGAGCTGAGCGGCCAGTTGGTGGACTATCAGGACCCCAAGCTGCGTCAGGCCGCCGCCAGCCGCCTGGGGGCCTCGCTCTCTCAGGTCCCAGCCTGAGCTTGCCGCTCGCAGGTCCCAGCCTGCCGCTCTCAGGTTTTAGCCTGTGCTTGCCGCGGCCGCAAGCGCGTGCCGCCTATGACCACCCACTCCCGGCCCACGTGCACGCCCGGAGTCTCGTCGCTGCGATGGCTCCGGGCGGCCTCCAACTGCTCTTCGGCGGTCAGACCCCGAAATGCGGCCAGGCTCGAGTCCTGGCTGCCGGCGTAGACGGTGCCGTCTCGTCCCACGGCCAGTTTGGACATGATGCTGGCCCCGTTGTACTGGTAGGTGGGCGCCACCCATCGCAGGCCGCCCTCGGCTCCAAAAACCAGTACCTGGCGATCCCAGCCGCGCACCACCACCGACTGCTGATCTCCCGACAGGAGAGGCGTGGTGGCCAGGCCCACCGGTCCCTCAGCGCGCCACTTCTCGCTGCCGTCCGGGTTGAGGGCCTGCAGTTTCTTGTCGTGGCCAGGCAGGAAGATGGTGCCATCGGAAGCTACAGTGGGACCGCAGTCGCGGGGGATGCTGGCCGGCACCCGCCAGCGCACCTGGCCGCTGGCGGGATCGACCGCCTTGAGGTCTTTCCAGTCCGAGACCAGAATCAGCCCGTCGGCGTTGCGAGCCAGCGGACCGCAGCCCTGGGTGTCTAGCTTCCAGCGCTCCTGGCCGGCAGCGTCCAGAGCGTAGACCGTGCCCCGGTCGTCGCGCAGGAAGATCTCCCCCTCGGGGGTGACCAGGGCAGGCTGCTGGATGCCCCCCATGGTCTGGAAGCTCCAGGTGGTCTCGCCCTGTGACGTGAAGGCGACCAGTTCGCCTGCCAGACTGCCGGCCAGCAGGCCACCGCCCGGGGTCAGCACCGGAGTACTGACCCCCCCGTAGCCCAGCTGCTGCTCCCACAGCAGGTTGCCATTTTTACCCAGGGCCATCAGCCGACTCTCCTGGGTGGCCACGTAGACAGTCTGTTCATCCGATGAGAGCACCGGAGCCCGCAGAATCAGGCCGGCGGGTAGCTTCCAGCGCAGCTCGCCATTCGGGTCGAGCGCCAGCAACTCGCCGCGCCCTCCGCCCACGTAGAGGTCGCCCTCTGAGCTGACGGCAGGCTCGTAGACCCAGCCTCCCTCGAACTCCCTGCGCCAGAGCGTGCGGGAGGCGTGCTGATCATACTGGCTGACAAAGCGAGCGGCGGTTTCCAGGCTGTTCATGCGAGCCGATTGTAGGCTAGCCCCCCCGGCCAGGAGATGAACGGATTGTTGCCTCCGGTTTTCTCGGAGCTTCTTTGTCTGCTCCTGAACAGACCCGTTCAGGCCACGACCTCAGGGTCCCAGAGCCGGGCCAGGGCCCGCCGGGCGCAACCTGACCGATGAGCTCCCCCAACTCATTGAGCTCGCGTCCAGCGAGTCGCAAGCTACCCGGGTTGGACTCAAGCAAGAGCCGCCGCAACCGTCCCACCGTCCGCCGGAGGACCTGAGAGCCCGCTTCGGCCGGGTCGATGGCCTGCTCGCGTCTCTTCTCTCCACGAGCTGTCGCTTCACGAGAAGAGCGCGAGGGATGATCTTCCTCCCGAGTCGCCTCCCGGCCGACCATCTCTGCCAGCTTGCCACTCAGACCGTCCCAGTCCACCTTCAGGTGAGGGAATTCTTGCTCGAGCTCCTCCTGAAGGGCTCGCCACCCCGCCCGAGTCAGAGCCACCCGAAGCCCACTGACACCCTCAAATCGTCTCAATGTCAACTGGCGCACCCGACGACCGCCCTCCCGATAAGAGTGCAGCAAGAGGAACTTGCGACCGCTCTTCCTCAGGAACGTGCTCGAAGCTCTTGTAGTGTAAAGTTTCTATTTTGCACTACGGGTTATTTGATGCTCATTGCGAGCTACCTCCAGTCGGTCCGCCCGGGCAGCCCGGCCTGCATACGGATGACGGTGAGCTTGAAGGTGCCGCTCCAGCCAGATTCTGGGCGATGTCTCAGCCCGGAACGAGGCCGAAGTGGTGCAGTCGGGCCACGCAGGCGCTGAAGTGCTGCTCGGTGCCCGGCTCGAGGGTGATCCAGGTGTGAGCCATCACCTGCTCCTGGTCCCCCCGCACCGCCCGCACTCGCCGGGGCTGAGCGAAGAGCTCTCGCAGGCGTGCCAGAAGATCGCGGTCGGGGCACTCGATGCTTACGGTCTGGCCGTCAAAGTGGATCTGACCCACGGGGAACTCGCCCGCCTTGCGCCCTTCGTTGCCTGATCGCAGGGGATACAGAACCATCTACCTGTTGATCCGGCGGAACAGGTAGTCGACGTAGTCGTAGATCGAGCGGTCGAAGTCGTACAGGTCGTCACGCGACCAGAGTGGCTCCAGGCTGTCGTTCTCGCCCAGATACGACTCCACCGCCTGGGCGAAGTAGTGCACCGGGGACGCTCCCGCCAGGTCGTCGGCAAATCGGTGTCCGGCCAGGCTCTGACGACAGCTCTCATAGCTGGCCACCACGGCGGCTGACTTGAGGCTGGCGTAGCCCTCGCCGCCCCCGAGCACGTGGTCGAAGGCATGGGCGAAGTAGTAGAGCACCGGGTGGAAGCCGCGCGGGACGCGAGCCACGCAGGAGTCTTCCACCACCATGGTGCGCTTCTCGGGGATGTAGACCGCGCCCTCGACCTCTTCGTCCTCCAGCAGGTTGGCCACCAGGGGATGGGCGTGCAGCCGGTTGCCCGGGGGCAAGAGGTAGACCTGAACCTTCTCCCGCAGGGCCATGCGCAGCACCCCGGCTCCGAAGCGGGAGAGCAGGTGGGCCAGTCTGCGATAGCCGGGACGGGAGCTGTCGCCCGAGATCAGGCGGGCGGTCAGGTCGGCCAGACCGGGTGGCAACTCGGGCAGGGGCAGGTCATCCGGCTCCAGCACCAGCTCGGCGGTATCTGCCTTCACGTCCGAGCGCAGGAAACCCGAGCCCTGGTCGAGCAGCGATGTGAAACCCGAGGCGGCCGGCTCTAGCTTCTCCTCGGAGGGGGCCTCGACGGGCGCGGGCGCCTCCACCGTGTCGGTGGCCTCCAGAGAGGCCTGGGAGCGATCGAGCACGTCGGGCTCGAGCACCACGGTGGGCAGGTCCTCGGCTTCGGCCTCGGAATTCGGCTCTTCGGGCTCTTCCTCGGCCTCGTCTGAGTCCGGCTCGGACTCCGAATCTGACTCCGTCTCCGACGAGTCAGACTCGGAATCGGACTCGGAGTCCGACCTGGAATCGGACTTCGACTCCGGTATTGACTCTAACTGCGACCGCTCAGACTCTGACCGGCGTTTCTCCTCGGCGAGAGCCTCAGCAGTTCCTCCGGGCTCGCCCTCCTCCTCGCCCTCTTCCTCGTCCTGCTCCTTGCGCTCCTCGGGCTCTTCCTCCCAGGCGCGCTTGAAGCGCTCGGCGGAATTGCTGCGCCCGAACATGTCCGGGTCCATGGACCCCATCAGGTCTTCCCCCATCGAGTTGAGGTCGGGGGAAAGCTCGGCCGAGTCCAGCTCGTTGGCCCGTGAGCTCTTCTCCTTGAGCTCTTTCTTCTGAATACGCAGCAGGTCGCTCGACTTCTGCGTATTCTCGGTCATCCGCTGCTGCGTGCTCTGGTAGATGAGCTGATAAAGCGGGTCCACGCAGCAGTTTTCGACGCCCGGGCGGGCGAGCCTCTACTCGCGCGGGGGCGAGGCCTTGATGTCGTGCGACTGGAAGGGCTTGCTGTTTACCTCCAGCTTGCTATCCTGATCGGAAAGCGCGCCGGCGTGGGAATCGGGGCCCCGGGCCGTGGCGCTGGCCTCGGAATACTCGCGCGCCTCGGCGTCGGCCGACGGACGCCGAGCCGGGTTGGGTTGCACGCGCAGCTTCTGGCCGGGCTGGACGACGTTCGGGTCCTTGAGACGGTTTTCGCGAGCCACCTGATCGACCAGCTTCTGCTTGACGATCTCCTCGTCCGACCAGCCGGCCTGGCGCAGGGCGCCCCAGACGCTTTTGGCGTCCTTGCCCACCTGGAACTGCATGTGGCGGTCCTGCTCGCTCCTGGCCTCGGCGGTGGAGCCGGTGCTGGCCTCAGCGTGGGCATCGCCGGCTCGAGATCGCGAGGTGGCCCGCGAATCGTTGCGCGCTTCCGAGCGGCTCACCCCCTGCTGGTCGGCCTCGGCCTCGGCAGTAGCGCCGTTGTTGGCGTCCACGGTGGCTTCCGACTTGTTGCGTGCGCTGGCAAAGCCGAGCGACTGCTCGAAGGCTCCCGAAACGGCGTGGGAGCCGTCCCTGGCTTTGGCAGCCGCAGTGGAGTTGCCGTCGGCGTACGCACCGGCGGTGGACTCGCCTTCGGCGTGGGCTGCCGAGGAAGACTCCTTGCCTGAGGAAGCGCCCGCAGTGGAGCCGTCTTTGGCGTAGGCCACCGAGGAGCTCTCGTGAATGTTCGGATCGACGATGTCGTTGTTGACCATTGCCTGAGCTGTGGACTTGTTCTTGGCTACGGCGGCGGCCACGTTCAGGTCGTGGCGCTTCTCGCGCACGTCGGCCAGCACGCTGTCGAGTGACTCCCCTCGCAGGAGGCGGTTGCGGATCTCACCGATGTCCTCGGCGTCACCGGCGAAGCTGGCCACCACCTCGTTGGCTTTAGCCTCGACGGCAGCGTGATAACGCCCCTGGGCGTCGGTGGCGCTGCTGAAGTAGTAGGTGTTGTTGCCGCGCCGGATGGCCTCCCAGATGTCGGCTATCTGGCCGTTGAGCTGGCAGGCAGGGCTCTGGGTCCGGGCAAAGGAGATATCGGCCTGGTCGGCCATCGAGGCGCCCTGGCCGGGCCGTCCGCCTGCCACGCGGGAGGCGGCTGAGCCCAGGTTTTCCAGCCCGGAGACGTCCCCCATCGAATCGCGAGCAGAGATTCCGGTCAGAGCTTCCAGAGCGTTGACGTAGTAATCGGCCATGGACTGCCTCCCCTGAGTGCGCTTGAGGGAGGTTTCGAGAGTCGGGAAGAAGAGTCCCGCCGAGTGCGACAGTCTGGAATATCTTCAAGCTCGTGGGAGGACTTCGCATGAACTGGTATCATCGCCGCATCCGCCGCGCCCTCTTTTTGCTGGCCGTGTTGGGCTGTGCCTGGCTGGGCGGCACGGTGCTGACTCCTCCGCCTCAGGCCACGGCCCAGAGCCCCTCGGTGCAGGCGGGAGTCTTCTAGTCATTTGCCGAATCCTGGCCCGGTGGTGCGCTGGGCGATCATCGGGGTGGGCGCGCTGATCCTGGTCAGCGATGTCGGCCAGGATCTGAAGATGGCGGGTACGCCGATCTGGCTTTTGATTGCCCAGATCGTGCGCAACGGCCTGCTCCTCGGCGGTCTGATCGGACTGGCCCTGAATAGAAAATGGGGCTACCTGGTGCTGGGATTGAGCGTGCTGCTCGGCCTGGTTCGGCGTGCGCTCTACCTGCAGGGCCTGACGACACCGGACGCCTGGCAGGCTGTCCACTCGGGGGCCGACCTGGTCTTTCGCCTGCTGGCGTTGGCAGTGGTGGTCGACTTTGTGCGGCGCTCGAAGTGATCTGGCGCCGGCTCATCGTGGCAGGCAGCGTGCTCTTCTTTGTGCTGTCTTTTCCCGGCGATGCTCAGAATATCTGGGGCAGCCTGCACTCCGACGACAAACGCCTGGCTCTGGGCCTCAGCCTCAAGACCCTGATGGCGGTGCTGGCCATCGTGGGTCTCGAGCTGGACAAGACCTTCGGTTATGCCTTC
>QWHO01000151.1 GCA_021404945.1 bacterium CPR1 | reverse complement strand
GATAGAGCGTTTGGCTACGGACCAAAAGGTTGGGGGTTCGAGTCCCTCTGGGCACGCCAGGTAAAGGCCTCGCAGAAATGCGGGGCCTTTTGCTTTGTGGGCTTGCCTCTGGCTTCGGGCCTGCAAATGGGCGAGCTGAGCGTTGGTTCCGGGTGGTCGAGCGGGCTTCGGGCTTGCCTCGGAATGAGCGAGCACGCGTTCCTACCCGGCGAAGACAAACTGGTGTTCGGGATAATGGTCCATGGGCCTGCTCAGATCGTCCGCTCGCAGAAGCCGCACATCTGGGCGCCGGGGTTGACGGGGCGCTGGCAGTGGGGGCACTTGCGGCCGACGGGGGGCACCACCACGGGGGTAGGGCGCTGGACCGGAGCGGAGCGGACGCGGGGGGCTAGGTGGAACATGGGGTGGTGCTCGAGCATGCCCTGGGACATGAGCACGTAGATCTGCACGGCCTCGAACATGGGAAAGAGGCCAAACCAGACGCCGCTGGCCATCAGCACGGCCCCGGCCACAAACGAGAGGGTGGCGACCGTGATGGCCACCCGGCGCGGGGGCCAGCGGGAGATGAGAAGGGCCACCAGGATGCGACCGCCGTCCATGGGGTAGGCGGGCACGAACAGGTTGAGGCAGAACAAGATGGCCTGGAGGTGCAGGGCATACTGCAGGGCCAGCAGCCAGAAGCCCCCGGGCTCAGGAGTGAAGCTGAAGGGATTGAGCAGGGCCGGCTGGGGGGGCTGGCCCAGGGCGAAGAGCAGGGCGGCGTAAAGGGCGGCCTGGGGGAGATGGGTCAGGGGACCGGCCAGGGTGACTTTCAGGTCGTCGGAGGCGGTGCGGCAGGGACTGATGTAGGCCAGGCCTCCCAGGGGCCAGAGCAGAATCTCGCGCACGGTGGAGCCCAGCCGGCGCCCCATGAAGGCGTGGCCGAGCTCGTGGATGAGCACCGAGAGGAACAAAAATCCCATCACGGCGGCTCCCAGGGCCCGATTCTCGAAACGGGCGATCTCCATCAAGATGAAGACCGGGAAGATCCAGTGGATGCGCAAAGGAAAGCCGAACAGCCGGCCCAGCGGAAAGCTGAGGCTCAAGAGCTGCATCAGGGACGGCGGTCGGGTCATAGCCAGAATTTCTCGCTCGGGGGCGTTTCCCCCCGTTCCTCAAAAGAGTCTGCGATTCACCAGCATGTGGACCAGGATGGAGGCTGCGTATCCAAGCACCACGGCCCAGCTCCAGCGAAGATGAGAGCCAAAGGTGTAGAGGCCGCGGGCCTGTCCCATCAGGGCCACGCCGGCGGCGCTGCCGATGGACAGGATGGAGCCGCCCACCCCGGCCGTCAAAGTCACCAGCAGCCACTGTCCGTGGCTCATGTCCGGCTGCATGGAGAGCACCGCCACCATGACCGGAATGTTGTCCACCAGGGCGGATGCCAGACCGACCAGGACATTGGCCATGGTCGGTCCCAGGGCCCCGTAAGTGGCCCGGGAGGCCAGCTCGAGGTAGCCGAGCGTGCCCAGCGCTCCCACGCACAGGATGACCCCGCAGAAGAACATCAGGGTGTCCCACTCGGCCCGCTCCAGGATCTTGAAGATGTCGAGCCGCCTGGGATGCGGCTCGCACTCGACCTCGGCAAACAGGTCCTCAGGCTCATCGACACCCGCATCGTGGGTCAGGGCGGGTCGCTTCCAATCCAGCGTCAGCCAGTAGCCATAGAGCTTGAGCACTCCCAGACCGAGCAACATGCCCAGCACGGGAGGCAGGCCCAGGCTGGCGTGAAAGGTCACTGCGGCAGCGATGGTGAGCAAGAAGAGCACCACGATGGTCCGGGCTCCGGGCTTCAGGATGGCACCTTCCCCCTCGACCGGCTCGGGCACGGCCGACTCGACCGCAAGCACCATCAAGGCAGCCGGCACCAGCCAGTTGACCAGCGAGGGCAAGAAGAGGGCGAAGAACTCGATGAAGGTCACCAGGCCCTTCTGCCAGACCATCAAAGTGGTGATGTCTCCAAACGGGCTGAAGGCTCCCCCGGCATTGGCCGCCACCACGATATTGATGCAGCCGACCGAGCTGAAGCGGGGGTACTGGCCTCCCACGGCCAGCAAGACGGCTCCCATCAAGAGCGCGGTGGTGAGGTTGTCGGCCAGCGGCGAGAGCAAGAACGCCAGCAGCCCGGTGAGCCAGAAGAGAGCTCGCAAGGAGAGCCGACGGGAGATCAGCCAGTCTCGCACCCGAGCGAAGACGCCCCGCTCCTCCATGGTGTTGATGAAGGTCATGGCCGAGAGCAAGAACAAGAACAGCTCGACGAACTCGAGCAGATAATGGCGCACGGCCTGCTCGGCCAGCTCGGAGTTGCCCGAGCGGGCGGCGGCCAGCCCGAGCAGGCCCCAGAGGATGCCGGCGGCCACCAGGACCGGCACGCTCTTCTTGAGATGGAGCGCCTCCTCGGCCATCACCACCCCATAGGCCAGGATGAAGATGGCCAGGCAAGCGTAGCCGGCCCAGTGATCGTGAAGGTGCAGGCTCTCGCCCTCCAGCGCCAGGGCCGGAGCGGCCAGAGCCAGCACCAGACCGGTCAGCAGGGTCGGACGCCCCGCCTGACCGGCGGGAACGCGTCCGACCCGCCAGGTCATCAGGCGATGGTGACGTCTTTGCTGAGATAGACGTCCTGAATGGCGTTGAGCAGGGCCACGCCCTCCTTCATGGGGCGTTGGAAGGCCTTGCGGCCCGAGATGAGACCCATGCCTCCGGCCCGCTTGTTGATGACCGCGGTGCGCACGGCCTGGGCCAGGTCGTCGGCGCCCTTGGACTCGCCACCGGAGTTGATCAGTCCGGCGCGACCCATGTAGCAGTTGATGACCTGGTAGCGGGTCAGGTCGATGGGATGATCGGTCGAAAGCTCGGAGTACATCCGCTTGTCCGACTTGGCGAACTTGACGGCGGTGAAGCCACCGTTGTTCTCGGGCTGTTTCTGCTTGATGATGTCGGCCTGGATGGTGACGCCCAGGTGGTTGGCCTGGCCGGTGATGTCGGCGGCCACGTGGTAGTCGGTGCCATCGTGCTTGAAGGCGTTGTTGCGGGCGTAGCACCAGAGCACCGTGGCCATGCCCAGCTCGTGAGCGTGCTGGAAGGCCTCGGCGATCTCGACGATCTGGCGGCGCGACTCTTCCGAGCCGAAGTAGATGGTGGCACCCACGGCCACCGCGCCAAGGTTCCAGGCCTCTTCCACGGTTCCGAACATGACCTGGTCGTAGCTGTTGGGGTAGGTCAACAGCTCATTGTGGTTGATCTTGACCAGGAAGGGGATCTTGTGGGCGTACTTGCGCGACACGGCTCCCAGCACGCCGAAGGTGGTGGCCACGGCGTTGCAGCCACCCTCGATGGCCAGCTTGATGATGTTCTCGGGGTCGAAGTAGAGGGGGTTGGCGGCAAAGGAGGCGCCGGCGGTGTGCTCGATGCCCTGGTCGACGGGCAGGATGCTCACGTAGCCGGTATGGCCCAGGCGGTCCGATCCGAAGAGCTGGCCCAAACTGCGCAGCACCTGAGGGTTGCGGTCGGACATGGTCCAGATCCGATCGATGAAGTCGGGGCCAGGCAGGTGAAGCTGGGCGGCCGGAACGGTCTTACACTCGTGCTCGAGCAGAGATTTCGCGTCCTCTCCCAGAGTCTTCTCGATGTCGATGGTGCGATCTACGGTAACGGTCATGAAGGCCAGATTCCTTTCCAATGTGTTGAGCGTTTCATGCTGAAGGTCTTGCCTGCTCTTTGCGGGCGCCTGTCGGCGCCAGGAACTGCAAAGCCTTCCGCCACTCGGGCCGCAACCCGAGGTATCATGCAGGGCGGCGCGACCGGGCTGCGTCTCTCGGGGTGCTGGGAGGCTATCATAGTCTCTGCCCCGCCGAATCGCAAGGTCCTGTCGAAACAATGTTCCATCAAAGGAATTCCCATGCGATGGCTGGAAAGGGCGCTGCCCCGGAGGTCCGAGCCGACTCCGCCCCATCCCCCTCAGCAGGAGGTCGTTCCGTGTCCAAATCTCTGGTAGTGGCCGAGAAACCCAGCGTGGCCCGCGATATCGCCCAGGCCCTGGGTGGCTTTCAGGAAGCGGAGGGGTTCCTGGAGAGCGACCGGTTCGTGGTCTCGTGGGCGGTGGGGCACCTGGTCGAGTTCGTGGAGCCCGAGGAGATCGATCCCCGCTACAAGCGCTGGCTGCTCGAGGATCTGCCCATCCTGCCCGAGCCGTTCACCTACAAGCCCAAGTCGGGAGCCCGCGATCAACTGCGGGTGCTCAAGAAGCTGTTCGACCGCAAGGACGTGGAGGAGCTGATCAACGCCTGCGACGCCGGGCGCGAGGGGGAGCTGATCTTCCGCGAGCTGCAGGCCCACTTCAAGTCCAGCAAGCCGGCTCGCCGGCTGTGGCTGCAGTCGATGACCCGGGAGGCGATTCGCACCGGATTTCAAGACCTCAAGCCGGGTCGAGACTATGACGGGCTGGGGGATGCGGCCTTCTGCCGCTCGGAGGCCGACTGGCTGATCGGCATCAACGCCACCCGCGCCCTGACGCGCCGCATGAAGACGCGCACCGAGACCACGGCCTGGTCGGCCGGGCGGGTGCAGACGCCCACCCTGGCCCTGCTCGTGGACCGCGAGCTGGAGATCCTCAAGTTCCGGCCCGAGCCCTTCTGGCGTATCCTGGCTCGCTTTCAAGCGCCCGATGGGCACCAGTACGAGGGCACGTGGTTTGATCCCAAATTTCTGGACAACCCCGACAGCCCGCGCAAAGACGACTGGATCACCGAGGCGGCCAAGCTGGAGGCGATCCTCGAGTCGCTCGCCAACCGCGTCCCCGGGGCGGCCTCGGAGAGCCGCAGGGCGCGGCGCGAGTCGCCTCCGGGCCTGTTTGACCTGACCACCCTGCAACGCGAGGCCAACCGGCGCTTCGGGATGTCGGCCCGGCGCACGCTGGGGGCGGCCCAGAGCCTGTACGAGCGCCACAAGGCGCTCACCTACCCGCGCACCGACTCCAAGTTCCTGCCCGAGGACTACCGCGCCCACGTGGACCAGGTCGTGGATCTGCTCTCCCACGGCGGCACGCTCTACCAGAAGTCGGCCTCGCGCCTGCGCGCCAGAGGCCTGGAGAACACCAACAACAAGAAGGTGTTCGACAACGCCAAGGTCAGCGACCACTTCGCCATCATCCCCACCACCCAGATCCCCGGCGGACTGCAAGGCGATGATCAGAAGATCTACGACCTGGTGATGCGTCGCTTCCTGGCCGCCTTCTACCCGGCGGCGGTGTGGACCCAGGTGGAGCGGCTCACGCTGGCCCCCTCGCCCGGGGTCGAGCACCACTTCCGCACCCGGGCCCGCTTCTTGAAGGAGCCAGGCTTCTACGAGGTCTACGGGCGCGACGTGGAGGAGGACAAAGCCCTGCCACCGCTGGTGGCACTGCCCCCGGGCACGGAGGAGCAACTGGTCGAGGAGCTGCAGGGCGAAACCTCGCGCCGGGTCGTCGTGCCGGTGGGCGAGAAGGTGCCGGTGACCACGCTGGAGGCCGAGTCCAAGGCCGACCAGACCCGTCCCCCGGCCCGCATCACCGAAGCTCGCCTGCTCAGCCTGATGGAGCACGCCGGGCAGCACGTGGACGACGAGGACCTGTCCCAAATCCTGAAGGGGAAAGGACTGGGTACTCCGGCCACCCGGGCCGAGATCATCGAGAACCTGATCGGCAAGCAGTACGCTGTGCGCGCCGAGCGCTCGCTGCGGGCCAGCGCCAAGGGCATCCTGCTGATCGACCTGTTGCGGCGCATCCAGGTCCGCCAGCTGGCCTCCCCCGCCCTCACGGGCGAGTTGGAGAAGCACCTGAGCGAGGTGGAGCTGGGCCAGCGCACCCGCAACGCCTTCATGGACGAGATTGTGTCCTACGCCCGAGAGGTGGTCGAGAAGGCCAGGACCTTCCAGTATGACGAGCTGTATCGCAACGATCCCCCTTTGGGCCAATGCCCGGGCTGTCGCAAGGCCCAGGTGGTGGAGCAGGCGCGCTTTTACGCCTGTCAGACCAACACCGGCAAGGACAGCGTGTGCAACTTCATCATCTGGAAGGATCGCAGCGGGCGCTACCTCGACCGCGCCACTGTGGCCGAGCTGCTGGAGAAGGGCGAGACGCCCGTGCTGGAGGGCTTCCTGTCCAGCCGGGGCGAGGGATACAAGGGTCGCCTGAAGCTGGTGGACGGCAAGCTCGAGCTGATCCCCGAGGGCCAGGCGGAGAAGGGCCAGGGCCCGGACGAGGACGGGGCCACCGCCACCGGAGAGCCGATCTGCCCCTGCCCGCTCGCTCCCGAGCGGTGCAAGGTGCTCGAGCTGTCGCTGGCCTACCGCTGCGAGGCGCACTGCGTGGAGGACAACCCTCGCCGCAAGGTGGGCGCCACGCTGCCGCGCGAGGTGTGCAAGCGGGAGATCACGCGCGAAGAGGCGCTGGATTTCTTCCAGAAGGGTTCGACCGAGCAGTTGGACGACTTCGTGTCGCGCTTTGGTCGGCCGTTCTCGGCCCGCTTGAAGCGCAACGAGAACGGGCGGCACGAGTTCGAGTTCCCGCCCCGCGAGGGGGGCGAGCGCAAGCCTCGCAAGGGGAAGGCTCCCGCCAGGGCCAAGGCGGCGCCGCGCAAGAAGGCGGCCGCCGGGGAGGCGCCCGCCAAGAAGAAGGCTCCCGCCGCTAAGAAGGCCGCCGCGGGTGGGAAGAAGGCGGCCGCGGGCAAGAAGGCGGCCGGCGCCGCCACGGCCGTGGCGGAGCCACCCAAGCCGAAGGTGCGGCTGGTCAAGCGGGAGAAGTAGCGCTGCGGCAGGCGCGTCAGGCGGCGCGGTAGCGACATGGGCCTTTGGCGCGAGGCGCGGGCTGGTCAGGCGGGGGCGGTAGCGCCGGCATGGTGCGGAGGGGAGCAGAAGCCAGTTTGTTTCCGCCGGAAACGAACACTTGCTCGCCCACCCCGGGCCGCAGCCGTCGCTTGACGGAGGGGAGCGAACGCCAGTTTGTTTCCGCCGGGGACGAACGCTTTGCCCGGGCGGGAGCGGTCGCTTGACGGAGGGGAGCGAACGCCAGTTTGTTCCCGGCGGGGAATCAACGGATCGAGCCGGATCTACATGGAAGGATGTGGCTCCTGGAGTATCCAACCTCCTGCTCACGTCGATTCTTGGGGGTGTGCGGTGAACCGTTGGATTCTCTTGGTCCTGCTGGGATGGCTGCTGGTTGGTTGCGGGGGGACCGAAACGGTAGCTCACGGAGCGCCCGTGAACCCGCTGGTCAGTCCGACCACGGGCCGATCCACCACCATCACCTTCGTGGATGGTCGGGGCGAGCAGGCTTCGGTGACGGCCGCCGCCGGGCGGGTGCTGGTGCTGCCCCGGCCGGGCCTGACGGCGGCGCAGGTGCTCGAGCTGCTGGCCGAGGTGGGGGGTGAGATTCTCCTCACCAGCGAGTCGGGGCTCTTCACGGTGGGGGTGCGCGAAGGGACAGAGGCCCGCGCCATCGAGCTGTTGGAGGCGGATCCGCTGGTGGCGCTGGCGATTCCCGACCTGACCCTCCCCTTCACGCTGCCCCTGGACGGGAGCATCCCTCAGGGACGCTCCCAGGCTCGGGCAGCTGAGGCCCGGGCTCGGGAGGGCGGCGGGGTGCGCATCGCCGACATCGACCAGCACCTGCCCATCGACATTCCCCAGACCGATCCGAGCCACTGGCTGCGAGACTGTACCCACGGCCGGATGACCATGGATTTCGCCCGGGCGGGGTTCGACGGACCGGTGGACGCGGTCGATTATGTCTCCACCCTGACTCTGAACTCACGGGATAATCAGCCCAGCGTGGCGGCGGCCTCCGAGTTGATCCGCGCTCAGGCTCGCACGGCCGCTCAGCTCAAGCAGTGCGTGGTGATCACCATGTCGATTGGAGCCCTCCAGGATCGCAATATGGAAGCCAACTTCTATTACTGGTGGGACTCTCTGCTCACCACCTTGGAGTCGGAAGACTTTCATGACGTGATGCTGGTGGTCTCGGCCGGCAACGGCTTCGACGACAAGGGCCTGCAGGGCGTGGACATGAGCCGCAACCTCGAGCGTCTGCGCCAGGCCCATCCCGAGGTGATGGACGGCCACTTCCTGGTGGTCGGCAGCAGCGGCAAACCGGGCGAGTGCCGCCGCGACACGGGCATGAACTTCAACTCCCGGGCCGACGACCCCAACTTCATGACCGCGCCCGGCCGGGATGTGCCCAATCCCAATCCGGCCGAGACGGATCCGAAGTGCAAGATGTTGAGCGGAACGTCGTTTTCGACCCCGGCGGTAGCCAATGCCCTGGCCAAGGAGCTCAAGGCCCGGCCGGATGAGAAGTGCCCCGATGTCACCCGGGACTTCGCCAAGAAACGGGTGATCGACCCTGCCTGCGTGGACCTGGCCCAGGGGAACCTTCGGCTCACCAAAATCACCCACCTCGACGATCAGGGGGTGGAACGGGGCCTGGCCACGACTCGCATCACAGACACCACCTCGCTCTACACCTTCAACCTGGTGTTGAAGGTGACCCGGGTGGCGACCGGTCCCTCGGGAAGCTACCAGTTCGAGGCCACCGAGGGCTCGACCGTGGAGGCCTCGGTGACGGGGACCTGGACGCTGGTGGGCCCGCCGGGGCCGTCCCAGTTCAGAGAGGTGAACCCGCTGATGGGCTCCAACTCCGGCCCCAGCGACGAGTCCGGCCCGGTGCGCGTGAACGGGCTGGTGGACGCATCCACCAACAAGGGATCTCTCGAGTTCATCTGGGACATTCCCGCCCTGATCACGTTCCCCAACGCACCCGTTCCGGTGTTGCCCCTGAAGACGCGGGATACCCTGATCGCGAGCTTTGACGTGACGCTCGACCCGACCACGGGGAATTTGAGCCTGAACCCCACGGGGACCCAGCGCCGGGTGACCCAGGACCCCTTTATCGAGACGCAAAGCGTGACGGCCGATGGGAATCCGACCTTGACGGGGCAGATCAGCAGCGCCCACCAGCGGACGCAGCATCAGGTCGAATCCCATTCGCACTGACATCGTGTTGAGCCTGAGACGGCCGGTCAAGCAGGCGCAATAGGCCCGCGCTGGCTGGCAGCCGGGTGGAGCCTCATTGGCACTGTGCGCCTCTGGTGGTCGGCAAGGCTCGGTTTTGCCCGCCCGCTGAAGCTCGCCAGGTTCGCGCGGTTCGACTGACGAACCGGGCCGCATGCTTTCCACCGCCGTCTTTCCCGGTCGCTACACCCAGGGCGCCGGAGCCCTGGCAGAGCTCTCCGAAGCCGTTTCCGGACTGGGCTCGAAGGTTCTCGTGATCGCCGGGAGGACGGCTCGCGAGAAGCTGGTGCCCCAGATCAAGCTGGCCCACGCTCTGGGGGCCTTCGGGGGCGAGTGCTCGGATGAGGAGATCGCCCGCCTGGCCGCCCTGGGACAGGGCTGCGACGTCGTGGTGGCCATGGGGGGCGGTAAGGTCATCGACACCGCCAAGGCCGTGGCCCACCAGCTGAGGGCCCGCAGCGTCATCGTGCCCACCATCGCCTCGACCGACGCGCCCTGCAGCGCGGTTTCGGTCAGCTACACCCCGGAGGGAGCTTTCAAGCGCTATCTGTTCCTGCCCCGCAACCCCGACCTGGTGCTGGTGGATACCGAGGTGATCGCCCGCTCGCCGGTGCGACTGCTGGTGGCCGGGATGGGGGATGCGCTCTCGACCTGGTTCGAGGCCGACTCCTGCCGCCGCTCGCGCTCGCGCAACCAGTGCGGGGGGCAGGCCACCGGAGCCGCCTATGCCCTGGCCCGCCTTTGCTACGATACCATCCTGGAGTATGGCCAGAGCGCCCGGCTCGCCTGCGAGGCCAGGGTGGTCACCCCGGCCCTGGAGCACGTGGTGGAGGCCAACACCCTGCTCAGCGGGCTGGGGTTCGAGTCGGCCGGGCTGGCCGCGGCTCACTCGATCCACAACGGGTTGACCCGCCTGAAGGCGGCCCAGCACACCTACCACGGGGAGAAGGTGGCCGTGGGAGTTCAGGCCGGACTGTTTCTGACCGACCGGCCCGGTGCGCAGATCGGCGAGGTGTATGGCTTCTGCGAGTCGGTCGGGTTGCCGACCACCCTCGCTGACCTGGGCCTGCAAGACCCCGACCTGGCTCTGGTAGCCCGGACCGCTTGCGCCGAGGGGGAGACGATCCATCACGAGGCCGGCGGGGTCACCCCGGAGCAAGTGACGGCAGCGCTGGCAACGGCCGACGCCTACGGGCATCGAAGGAAGAAAGGGCGGTCGGCTTCGACCTGACCGGGAGATGGCCGTGGCCGCTCACGCTGCCATCTGGCGCGATACCCTGGTGGTGCGCCTCTTCAGCCTGCCAGGACCTGGAGCTTCGGGCCAGGCTTCCCCCATCGGAACGGCGCGCGGTGGCGCTTGACGATTTTTCAGCAGCCGGGCGCGGAAACCCAGGGCAGATGATCTGAGTCATCGCGCCCTCATGGAGCCGGACAGACAATCGGATCATGCAGTAGAACACCTGTCAACCGGTCAGGGGCGAGTTCACGATCGCCAGCAAGGAAGTCACTTTGGGCATGGACTTTCCGGAGGTTTCCGTGGGCGACAACTACGCAAGCCGGCGCGTCGTAAAGTCTCAGCCCAAATTCGATTCAGAATGGGGTTGATGAGATGGAGAATGAGAAGTCCCTGCAGTGGAAGTGGGTCATCGGGGGGGCCTTCCTGATGATCATCACGACCTTCGTGGTGACGTTTGCCATGGGGATGCTGGCGGCCACCAGGTGCACGATCGCCGAGACCTGTGACGGCGAAAGCTTGCGGCCCTGGTAAAGCGTCACCAGCACCGACGCGCTCGGCTGGTCGTTGTCGCGGATGAACGCGGACGGCTTGGGCAGCGCGAGGTGCACGCGCGCGCTCTGGATCGATTGCAGGCTGCCGATCGTGCGTTCGAGATCCTGCTCCAGCATCTGGCGATTGCGCACCGCCTCCGCGGCATCGCTCATGCCGAACGCCGAATCCGGCGTGTCCATGCTGCGGCTGCTGGCGCTGCCCTGCGGCAGGCCTTGCGCGGCGAGGCGCAGGCGCAGCGAATCGATGTCGCCGGCCGGCACGAAAATGCTGGTGCCGTTGCTGCCCAGTTTGTACTGCACCTGGTTGGTCTGCAGCACCTGCACGATGTCGGCGGCATCCTTCTGCGCGAGATCGGCGTACAGCAGGCCCATGTTGGGGCCGCGCGACCACAGCACGATCGCGACGCCGAGGGCCACCGCAGCGGCGATGCCGACCAGCAGCAACAGTTGCCGCGCGACCGGCGTGCGCACCAGTTGCAGGAGCGACGTGCGCCGCGCGGCGTTGTCGGGATAGCGCCGCGCGGGCGGCTGGGCGGTGGGCGGGGTGATGCCGGAATCGGCCATGGCTCGGGATCTTCGGGATGACGGGAATCGGGATGACGGTTACATCTGCCGGTGAAATCTGCCGGTCACATCTGCCGGTCACATCTGCATGTTCATGATGTTCTGGTAGGCGTCCACCAGCTTGTTGCGCACTTCGGTCATCGCGCGGAACGAGAGGTCGGCCTTCTGCACCGCCAGCATCACCTGCGGCAGGTCGGTGCCGGGGTCGCCGCGTTCGAAAGACGCGGTCATCTGCTGCGCGGTGCTTTGCGTCTCGGCGACGCCGGCGATGGATTGCTTGAGCAGGTTGCCGAAGTTGTCCTGGGGCTTGTTGCCGCCGAGGGCGGGCGTCGTGGCCGCGTTGGGTTCGAGCTGCGCGCTCAGGGTGCGCATCTGCGCGAGCAGGCCGTTGATGTCGATCTGGGTCATGCGTGGACTCCGTCAAAAACGCGTTGCTGGAGGTGAAATAGCAAGGCGTGTGCCAAGCGGTCCGGGGCTCACGCGGTCGCCGTTGCAAGGCGTCCCGCGTCGCGCAGGCGCGCCAGTTTGTAGCGCAGCGTCCGCTCGCTGACACCGAGCTGTGCCGCGGTTTTGCGGCGGCTGCCGCGGTTCTCGCGCAGGGCGTCGAGGATCAGGTTGTCCTCGTTGTCGCGCAGTGCGCCGGACAGCCCTTGCGCCGGAGCCGTGACGGCCGGCGCCGGAATTCCGTCGCGCAGGGTTTCGAGCGGCAGGTCGCCGGCGTCGATGCAATCGCCGTCGCACAGGATCAGCGCGCGTTGCACCAGGTTGTCGAGTTCGCGCACGTTGCCGGGCCAGGCATGTGCCAGCAGGCGCGCCTGCGCGGCATCGGAAAGCCGTGGCGGCGGTCGGCGCATGCGGCGGGCGTGGGCGGCAACGAGGTGCCGGGCCAGCGGCAGGATGTCGCCGCCGCGTTCGCGCAATGCCGGCAGTTGCAGCGGGAATACGTTGAGGCGATAGAACAGGTCTTCGCGGAAGCCGCCGTTGCGCACGGTCTCGGCGAGGTTGCGGTTGGTGGCGGCGACGACGCGCACATCCAGCGCGACGCTGCGCTGGCCGCCGATGCGCTCGACCTCGCGCTCCTGCAGCACGCGCAACAGCCTGGCCTGCAACGGCAGCGCCATTTCGGAGACCTCGTCCAGCAACAACGTCCCACCCTGCGCGCGTTCGAAGG
>QWHO01000150.1 GCA_021404945.1 bacterium CPR1 | reverse complement strand
GTCGAGCACGATTCTTCGCGGCAACTTCCTCTCTCAAGGCAGATCAAGCCCTTGCCCCCCCTCCCTTCTGGCACATTTTGACGGGGGGATCGACTTCCTGGTATGGGTGGACCTGTCAAGAGGTAGCGCGTGGGATCGATGCTTTCGCCTCCTACCAAGTGAGGTTGGAGAGGACCAGGTCCTGGCCACGGTTGCTTCGACGGTGAATCAGCCTGGTATTCGCGGGTCGGAACCGCATGATAACCGATTCGTCGGGAGCTTCCTTCGATCTACTGGCGCGGGTCAGAGCTGGTCTGCCGCATAGGAAATCTCGAGGGTTCTCCTATCGTACCTGTGTCCTGGACCTGGTGGCCTCTCCTTCCAACTTTTCATCTGAACGTGGTTCGCTTCTTCCTGCTTCCGGTGAGCCGTCGTCCTCATAGGGCGGGCCGGTCACGGGGTTCCAGGCTTGTCCAGGCCGAAGAGCGAAGCGTGCCTGGATTAGTCCTGAGCCCCCGTGCTATCCAACTGCCTGCAAGGCGGCGGTCTCCGGGGGCAGGAACCCTGCTTCTGGAAGACCGGAGTTCAAGTGCCCAGGCTCGTTGTATGAGCGCCACAATGCGGCCCAAATGAACCCCGCCAGCTCTCTCGACACGGCCGTCACGGCGATGCAGCTGTTGCGAGAGAGACACAAATCGTTGTATCGTTTCCAGAGGCGTTTCTGAGCCTTCCAGGACATCTCGACGAGCCAGGGCGGAGCTCCCTCCAGCCGCTTTGCGAGTGGTGATCGACATGTCTTCCCGATCCCCTTGGAGGGTCGGAACCGGTAGGACCACGAGGCCTGCACCAGGACATGCCGGCAGTGAGAGTTCCCCGACTTTGTGATGCCTCCGGTGCGAGTGCGCTCTCCGGAGGAATGCTCTCGTGGAATCAAACCCAGGTAGCACATGAGCGACCGCGGATTGGGGAAGCGGCGGATGTCCCCAAGCTCTGTTGCCAGCACCATGGCCGTATGTGTGGAGATGCCCCGGAAACTGCACAGGATTCGAACCTGCTCGCGATAAGGCTCGGTCTTTGCGAGTTCCTCAATGCGCCGGTCAAGCTCGCGAACCTGGGCGGTCAAGACATCGACACGTGACAAGTACTCCGCCAGAGTCGCCTGGTCAATCTTGATCGGCAAGCAGATCTTGCCCAGCCAGGCCCAATGCGCCACAGTCCAGTGTCCCCCGGCGGTGTAGACAATGCCTTTCCGGCGAATGAACTTTAAGGCGCGGTTCCGGGCCCGCATCAAATCTCTCCGGGTTGCTTCTCGCATGCGAACGAAGTCCCTGACAGCCTCCTCTTCTGGCGTCGGAATGTGGACGGCAGTCAATAGGCCTGACCGGTAAAACTCGGCCAAGCGTCTGGCATCTAGCCGGTCATTCTTGCGGCGCTGACCCGGTAGAACCGGGATCATCGAAGGGGCGATGACCTGGCAGTTGAAGCCCCATTGCCCCAGCACCCGATGTAAGTGGAAGCCAGCGCTGCTCGCCTCATAGCAACAGTAAACGGTTGCGGTGGCGCTCAGCCGCGTGAGCGCCTTGCGTAGAGCCGTCAAATCCGTGGCTGAAACCTCGCGCTCGAGCACGAAGGCACCCCCAGCTCCAGGTATGGCGGCAATGGCGATGGTCTTCTTGTGGACATCGAGTCCGACGAAAATCGAGGGAGTTCTGAAGTTAGGGCTCGAAAGGCTCATGGCGGTGGATCAGCCTCCTGCTGTTTTGCTGACGCGTCTGTTCGCGTCTGTTGCGGCTCTGCCTCGCTACGAGATAACCCGCGTTTGAGGCGGCTGGTCCACCCATCTTATCTACTGCTTTTCGTTCCCCGAGGAGGAGATGGGCCACGGCGGACACGCGCCGGCGCCCTCATCAAAACCGGAGGAGCCCGCCGGGGTCACTCCAGCGGATTGACGAAGGTCAGCCCGAGTCCAAAACGCCGAAAGTCGTTGTCGCTGGAGTAGAGCGTCGCTCCATACTCGATGGCAAGCGCGGCCAGGTGTGCATCGGAGGTCAGATTGCCAGCCGTGCCCGCGGCTCGGATCAACTCGCAGAGGATGGACCAGTGGCGCGCTGCGGGCTGAAGCGCCAGCACGTTGGGTCGACTCATCCACGAATCGAGCACTTGGATAGCCTGCTCGGCTTTGAGAGGTCGACTGAAGAGGCCCGGACGCGTGGTGAGCCGGAGAAACCCCAGCACAACGCTCCAGGCCAGACCGATCTGCTCCTCCTCGTTGAGGGCCTGATTCCACCAGTTGAAAGCCCGCTCGTGGCCGGGGGCCGAAGCATTCACTGCATACAGCAGCAAGTTGAGATCGACGATCTTCACTTGCCCAGGCGCAGCTTGTGGAGCGTCTCCTCGTCCTCGAGCCAGGCCGACATCTGCAAGGCTTTGTCCATGCTGGTCAGTGGGCAGCCCAGGTCAAAGGTGGGGCTCACGAACGACTCGCTGCGGCCCTCGGGATGGAGACGCTCCACCCCGATCCGCAGGACCCTGTTCAAAGTCTGGCCGAGTGACGTTCGGTTGCGTCGAGCCTCGCGCTTCAACTTCTCGAGCAGATCGTTGTCGATATTGACGGTCGTCCGCATGCAGACATCATAGCGTCAAAGAAATTTGATGTCAACGCATCACCGGGCGCTCATCGACTCTTAACGGCTCATCGAGGCGATTGTTTGTCATTGAGCAAGCCCGGGCGGGCTCGTGTTCGATTCGATGCTCTGAGTGCGCTTCGTTGCGGTCTTTATTGTTTCGATTTTTGAACCGGCGGTTCATTTTTGGAAAAACTTGTTCGATCTTGGCTGAGACCCGGGAGCAGGCAGTGAGACCCTTCCCTTCAGCGCCTGCTCGCGCACGTGTCCAGCATCCCAGCCAAGACTTGCTGATGATCCCTCAGATCAGAGCGCGCGTCGGCTCCGCTTGCAACAGGACCTGGAAAGCGATTCAATGGCATCCGGCGAATCAGACGCTAATTCGATTCCAAACAGGTCGGGGGAGGTCGAATGCAGTGCCGTGGGACGCACCAACCGGGCCGAGCCAGTCTTCTTGCAGTTCTGGTGGCCTGCCTGTTTGCTCTCCAGTGTGGAGGCAATGAGCCGGGCTTCTCAAGCTCCAGAACCAGTCCAGTTAACGCGACCCTCGGGGGGGGGGGATAAGCGGTAACTTCAAAGCCACTCCAGTCTCCCTCAGCCTCATCACCCCGGCCGACGTGCCCAGCGGTTTTCTCGACGTCACTCCCGGTGCCGTCTCCGAAGCTCAGAGAAACGCTATCCTGGCGCGCAAGCTCAGCCCTGAGCGGATCCAACCTCGTCACAACAACTTTCCACACCTGCGCCAGTTCACCGTTCACCAGGTCGAAAACCAGGCGACCCTCTATTACGTGCTCAACCAGTTGCAGGGCGCCGCCCAGCCTTACGTCGCTTACACTCCCGAGGCCCTCTTCGGTCGCAGCCCGCACAATGGCGTGACAGTGCCTCTGCCCGACCTGGACTCCGGCTCTCACACCATCACCTATCGTTGGACCATTCCCTCGTCCAACGACCCCGTGCTCGTCGACGTGCAGCCCACTGACCTGCGCGAGCCCGAGATCGCACACCAGACCATCCTGCCAGCGGGTGCCAACGAGATCCAGGTCGACTTCAACCTCTCGGTATCCACCGAGGGGCAGGGCAGCGTGCAGGGCGAGGTGCTCTTGAACGGCCAGCACCTCACCAACCCGTTACTCTTCCTCGCTCTGTCGAAAGGTTACTCCGTCATACAATTCTGCGATAACCAGAGGAACCTGGACCAGGCCGAATTCAATGCTCTGCTCAAGACCCTGATAGACCTCCCTCACGAAGCCCTCATCGGTCCTGCGAAAGGCCACCGCAGCGGGCGTTTGCTGCTCGAGCAACAGATAGAGCTCAAGAGACGGGATCGTCAGGTAAGCGTCTTTCTTCTCCCCTTCGTCGAGCCGGCGAGTCGCCTGGGACAATACCTCGACCAGAATCCGGGGTTCGTCCTGGTAACTTTCTTCTCCGGGATTGCAGACGACCGACGCGTCGGGGTAATAAAAGCGGGTCTGATGCGGTAGACGAATGCGGATCTTGCTGTCAGAATTGAGGGCCCGGCATTTGTGCCCGCGCAGTCGCGCACCCAGCGCGATCAACACGTTGGAGGCGATCAGGTTGTGCGTGTAGCGCGCCCCAGCCATGGCATACAGGACGCCGCCGAGGTATTCGTGCTTGACGGCAGATTGCAGCTCTCCGGCAAGGTAGTCTTCGACAGACACCAATTTCAGCGCCGTGCTCACTCCCACAAATTCCACCGCGGGCCACACTTTTCCCTTCATTTGTCCCGGCGATGCTCCGCGCGCAGTGCGGAGGACTGACCCGCCTCATCGAGGGCATCACGGCCAAGAGCCTGGGCGGTTGAGGTTCCGAGGGGCTCACGGTGCTTCGTGCTCAGGGGCCGGGCGGGCTCTGGCGAGGGCGACTGCGCTTGCGCAGTCATGACGAGACTGACGAGACAGAGGAAGATGAGAAGCCGCAAAATCACCATTGCATAGCACCCATGGCGCCTGACAAGAACCTGAACTTCTGGCTACCCGCCTCCTTGTCGGGGAAGCAGAAGGTCATTCAGGCAGCCTGAGCACCGGTCCGCCCGGTAGGGCTCTAAAAAGCCAGGGCGAGCAAGAGCTCCTTCCTACCGGGGAATCCCCCATCCGCCCCGAAGCCCCTCCGCCATGCGTCCAGGCTACGCCAGCGGATTCGAGACCATGCGCTCGCTCGTCAACGACCGGCCCCTCGAGGTGACCGGGCAGCTTCCCGATTGGCTCCGGGGCACCCTGATCCGCAACGGGCCCGGCCTCTTCGAGGCCGGCCCGGACCGCCTGCGCCACTGGTTCGACGGCCTGGCCGTGCTGCACCAGTTCAAGCTCGGGCAAGGACAGGTGCACTATCGCTCTCAGCCGCTCCAGTCGCCCGACTTTCTAGTGGCCCGCAGGCGAGGGCGCCTCTACTACTCGAATTTTGCTACCGACCCTTGCGTGGCCAAGTTCCGGCGCCTGTTCTCGGCCTTCTTTCCCCGCCTGGAGCTGGGTGCCAATGCCAACGTCAACGTAACCCGCCTGGGAGAGCGCTTCCTGGCACTGACCGAGACCCCCATGGCGGTGGAGTTCGACCCTCGAACCCTGTCCACTCTGGGGGTTATACGCTTTGAAGATCCGATGGCCGACAACCTCACCACCGCCCACCCCCACCACGATGCCAACCGCGGCTCGCTGATCAACGTGACCCTGGAGCTCGGCCCCCGCAGCACCTTTCGCCTCACCGAGCTTCTGCCCGGGGCTACCCGGCGCCAGGTACTGGGCGCTTTCCCCGTAGAGCGCCCCAGCTATCTACACAGCTTCGGTATGGCCGAGAACTGGTTCATCCTGACGCTGGGGGCGCTGGTGGTCGACCCGCGCAAGCTGCTCTTGCGCCGCCGACCCTTTATCGAGAACTACCGCTATGAGCCCGAGCGAGGCACCACCTGGGCCCTTTATGACCGGCGCACGTCCCGCTTTCAGAGCCTGCAGTCGGAAGCCCTCTTCACCTTCCACCACGTCAACGCGTTCGAGCAGGGAAGCGACCTGGTGGTGGACCTGATCACCTATCCTGACGCCAGGGTAGTCGACTCGGCCTATCTCGATGCCCTGGCTCGAGCCGAGGAGGTTCCTGGAGGTCAGCTGAGACGTTTTCGCCTGGGCAGCACCATTCGCTCAGAGCTGCTCACCGACCTCAGCCTGGAGCTGCCCCGCATCCATCCGACCCGACTCGGTCGCCCCTATCGCTATGTCTACGGGATGAGCCAGCGCCCCGGCACCAGCCGCGACTTCTTCAACATGCTGGCCCGCATCGACGTGACCGGTGGCCCTGAGCTCACCTGGAGCGAGAGCGGCGTTTATCCCGGCGAGCCGGTCTTCGTGCCCCGTCCCGAAGGCACGGCAGAAGATGATGGCGTGGTCCTGTGCGTGCTGCTCGAGGGCTCTGACTCCAGCCTGCTAGTGCTCGACGCCAGCAACTTCAAAGAGCTGGCTCGCGCTCGCGTGGAGCTTGCCATCCCCTTCGGCTTCCACGGCAGCTTCTATACCCTCTGACGGCGCCGCGGCAACCTGGTAGCCCCGACGCGGACAGTCCCGTCGCTCAGCTCCACGCCCGCGCCGGGCCCACGGGGGGCCGCGAGTCGGCGCACCTCGGCCTCCGCCCTGGCCTCGACCAGCCGGGAAAAGAGCCTCTCGCTCCAGCCGTTGGCACGACTCTCGCCCTTCGGCTTCCACGCATCTTGACAACCCTTATACTCATGAGTATCATAAGTCATAACAGTTATGCTCAGATAGAGCATAAAGAGAGTTGAGCAGAACAAACCATGATCCGCACCGCCGCCGAGCTCCCGGCTCAGACGCAGGCCCTGTACGAACGCGTCCGCAGCGTCGTGCCGCGCTTGGAGTGGGACCTGATGGCCCCCACCATCGCCGCCATCAACCGGCTCAAAGTCGAGAAGAACGCCGTCATCCTGGCCCACAACTACCAGACGCCGGAAATCTTCCACTGCGTGGCCGACCTGGTGGGCGATTCGCTGGCCCTGGCCCAGCAGGCCGCCAGGACCACGGCTGACACCATCGTGCTGTGCGGGGTGCACTTCATGGCCGAGACGGCCAAGATCCAGAACCCGGAGAAGACCGTGCTGATCCCCGACCTGAAGGCCGGCTGCTCGCTGGCCGAGTCCATCACGGCCGAGGACGTGCGGGCTCTGCGTCGCCAGGTTCCCGGCGTGCCGGTGGTGACCTACGTCAACACCAGCGCCGAGGTCAAGGCCGAGTCGGACGTGTGCTGCACCTCGGCCAACGCGGTGGAGGTGGTGGAGTCGCTGGGCGTGCCGCGGGTGCTGTGCATCCCGGACGAATACCTGGCCCAGTACGTGGCCACCCAGACGAAGGTCGAGATCATCCCCTGGAAGGGTCACTGCATGGTCCACGAGCAGTTCACCCCCGAGCAGGTGCGCGCTTACCGCGAGCAGTTCCCGGGGCTCACCGTGCTGGCTCACCCCGAGTGCCCGCCCGAGGTGCTGGCTGAAGCCGACCTGGTGGGCTCCACCAGCCGCATGGTGCGCTTTGTGCACGAGGAGAAGCCGCGCCGGGTGGCCCTGATCACCGAGTGCTCGATGTCCGACAACATCGCCGCCGAGTGCCCCGAGGTGGAGTTCGTGCGCCCCTGCACGCTCTGCCCTCACATGAAGAAGATCACCCTGCAGAAGATCTACGAGTCGCTGCTCCACAACCGGTTCGAGGTTGAGGTGGAGCCCGAGGTGGCGCGCCGCGCGCGCCTGGCCATCGACCGCATGCTGGCGGTGGGACGCGGCACGCGCCACGGCTAATGCGCTCGCCCTTTGGCACATTAAGGAGGATAACCATGCGCACAGACGTCGTCATCGTAGGCTCGGGACTGGCCGGGCTGACGGCCGCCCTGCACGCAGCCACCAACGGACTGCACGTCACCGTCGTCACCAAGAGCATGCTGGGAGGCAGCACGCCCATGGCTCAGGGAGGAGTGGCCGTGGCCCTGGCCAGCGAGGACGATCCGGCTCTGCACGCCCGCGACACGCTGGTGGCGGGGGCCGGGCTGAGCCGCGAGGAGGTGGTCGGCGTGCTGACCCGCGAGGGTCCGAGCCGCATCCTCGAGCTGATCGGGCGAGGCGCCCACTTCGACCTGGACGACCAGGGCAACCTGGCCCTGGGCCAGGAGGCAGCGCACTCGCGCCGGCGCATCCTGCACGCCTCAGGTGACGCCACCGGTGCCGAATTGATGCGGGCCAGCCTCGAGGCGGTGCGCCGCCATCCGCGCATCCATTTACGCGAGGGCGTATTCGTCTGCGAGCTGCTGGTCAACGACGGCCAGGTGATGGGCGTGGCTGCCCCTGGCGAGGCGCTGGTGGCGAGCGCCACCGTGCTGGCCACCGGTGGGGTGGGACGGCTCTACCGCTACACCACGAACGCCCGCGAGTCGACCGGGGACGGGATCGCCATGGCCGCCCGGGCCGGCGCCCGCCTGCAGGACATGGAATTCGTGCAGTTCCATCCCACCGCTCTGGACGCCGGAGGCGACCCGCTCAGCCTGATCACCGAGGCTGTTCGAGGCGAGGGGGGCTGGCTGGTGAACGGCGCCGGCCAGCGCTTCATGCTCGAGCTTCATCCCGATGCCGAGCTGGCGCCCCGCGACGTGGTGGCCCGAGGCATCTGGGCCGAGCTGAGCCGCGGCCAGCGGGTCTACCTGGACGCCCGCAAGCTGGGCCACCGCTTCGCTCGTCGCTTCCCCACCGTGGCGCGCCTCTGCGCCGAGCACGGGCTGAAGCCGGAAACCGACCTTCTGCCGGTCGTGCCGGCGGCCCACTACTTCATGGGCGGCATCGCCGTGGATGCAAGGGGTCGGTCCAGCCTGCCCGGCCTGTGGGCCTGCGGTGAGGCCTGCTCCAGCGGCCTCCACGGGGCCAACCGCCTGGCCAGCAACTCGCTGCTGGAGGCACTGGTGTTCGGCGCCCGGGTGGGCGATGACGTGGCCCAGGCTCCTCCCGTGCGCCCGCTGGCGGTGCCCGCCCTGCGCCGGGCCGAGGCGGACCCGGCCCTGGAAGCTCGCCTGCGCGAGCTGATGTGGCGCCACGTGGGCCTGGTGCGCCAGGAGGCCGGCCTGGCCCTGGCCCAACGAGAACTGGAGGAGCTGGCCTTGCCGCCCGGCTCCTCGGAGGTGTGCAACATGCGCGAGGTGGCCTGCTTGATCGCGGCCTCGGCCCGAGCCCGGTGCGAGAGCCGGGGGGCCCACTACCGCAGCGATCTGCCCGACAGCGAGGAAAGCTGGAGCCATCGCCGCGTGGTGGTGGAGCAGGGTCGCGTCGAGGTGCGCGAGGAGGCCGCCCGATGCGCCTCTTAAAGCAGCACTACGCCGAGCTGGTCACCCGGGCTCTGGCCGAAGACCTGGGCCGCGGCCCCGACTGGACCACCCACTGCATCCTGCCTGAGGCTCAGAGCGCTCGGGCCCAGCTGATCGCCCGCGAGGAGGGCCGCATCGCCGGAGTGGAGGTGGCCGTGGAGGCCTTCCGCCAGCTCGACCCCGCCTGCGTGGCCCGAGTGGGAGTGGGGGATGGCTGCGATGCTCCGGCTGGCGCCGTGGTGCTGGAAGTGGAAGGACAGGCCCGCGCCCTGCTGACCGCCGAGCGTACCGCGCTCAACTTCCTGGGCCGCATGAGCGGCGTGGCCACGGCCACCCGGGCCATGGTGCGGGCGGTCGAGGGCACCCCGACCCGCATCGTGGACACGCGCAAGACCACTCCCGGCCTGCGGGTGCTGGAGAAGTATGCCGTGCGCTGCGGAGGCGGCTTCAACCACCGCTTCGGGCTGGATGACGCCGTGCTGATCAAGGACAATCACCGCGCCCTGGCCGGCGGCGTGCGTCCCGCCGTGGAGCGGGTGCGAGAGCGGGTGGGTCACACCATCAAGGTCGAGGTGGAGGTGGATACGCTGGAGGAGCTGGCCGTGGCGCTGGAGCTGGGCGTGGATGCCGTGCTGCTGGACAACATGGCCCCCCCCGTGCTGCGTCAGGCGGTCGCTCTGGTGGGTGGAAGGGCCCTCACCGAAGCCTCGGGGGGGCTTCGCCTCGAGACGGTCCGGGCCGTGGCCGAGTGCGGGGTGGACCTGGTCTCGGCCGGGGCGCTGACGCACAGCGCTCGCTGTCTGGACGTCTCGCTGGACGTGGTGGTGGCCGCCCTGGTCTGAGGGAGGTCTACCAGAGCTCAACCAGCAGGCCTGGAATGCGTCGAAGCTCGCGTAGATTTCGGGTCACGAGCGTGAGGTCGGATGCCAGCGCGATGGCTGCGATGAGCATGTCGTTGGCCCCCACGGGCTTCCCGACATGCTCGAGCTGAGCGCGTAGAACCCCGTATCGCTCTGCTGCTTCATCCGAGAATGGCAGCGACTGCAATGGCTCGAAGAATCGTCCCAGTTTGTGAAGGTTCTGGCTGACTCGCTCGCTCTTGCGCGCCCCGAAGAGCAGCTCGGCCTTAACGACGCTGCACAGGAAGACCTCGTCCGGAGAGCAGGCAAGAAGTCGCTCGCGAAGTCCTTCATCCTGGCCATTGAGGTAGTGGATGCAGACGTTTGTATCCAGCAAGTAGCTCACAAGGACTCGACGTCGGCGGGAGCCGCGTCCTCCGGCTCGACGAGGTCAGGGCAGGAGCCATAGAGAGCGGCAAAGTCTTCCGGCCAGGCCGGGGGTTTGGCCGCTCGGCTGGCCAGCGCCGCCAGGAAGGCGGACAAGCTTTGCTTGCGACGTTTGGCCTCCCGCTTGACGGACCTCAGAACATCCTCGGGAAGATAGATCGTCACCTGTGGCATATGTGCCAATTATAATTGGCACATATGCTCAGCGTCAAGCCGACTCTGACCCAACTCGGGAAGACCGAAAAGGGAGCCCGCTCAAGAAGCGTTGGAAAACGTTCGCCTGACGCACCACGACAGGAGCGGTCGACCCTTTGTACCGATTCTGTCGGCACATGTGCGGGCAAAGCCAGCTTGTGGCCATCAGGCCAGGGTCACGCCCGTCCTCTGGCGAAGTAGCTCAGCCGTGAACGTGCAGGGAATCACCAGCTCAGAGCATCCTCCCTCAGGCCAGCGGCCTGCCGGGGACTGGCCCGATCGACCTGGTGGACCTGGCCCGCCTGCCTGTCGCCTCAGCCGGGCCCAAGGAGAAGAGCGAAAAGCCCGGGCAGGCCGAGTCGAGCGAGCCAGCTGAGAGCAAGCCCTCGGTCCCTGTCCGGCTGACGCAAGCGGCTGAAACCACGCCCCCCAGGACCGACCCGCTAGAAGCCTGGACGCTGAACCTTCGAAGGTCGTACCGGCGCGAGGAGATCCCTGCCCTTCTCAATCTCCGCTCCCAACTGCTCGACGGCAAGCTCGAGGACGAGGAGTTCCAGCAGGCTGCGCGACTGGTGCTCGACTTGACCCACGGCTCGGAGGACCAGCTCACCGCTCGCATCGCCCGGCGAATCCTGTTCGACCGGTTCCGCTGGCCCACGGACGACCTGACCGATCTGAAGGTCAAGGAGGGACATCCACGGGGCTGCGCCCGGCATCTGCGCGGGAGGCTCTCCACCATCGACGGTCACAGTGCCGACCAAACCTACCACCCTGAGGATGGTGCCGTGAGCCAGTTGCTCGAGGGGCTCGAGTCAGCGATCCCCGATCAGCAGACCATCCTGACGGTGGCCCGGTTGGGTCGGGCCTTCTTTGAGCGCAGCCAGAGGGAATTGAAGCCCGAGATCCGCGAGCACGAGAGCCCCGAGCTCGACCGCAGCTTCGGTCAGCGAGCCGAAGGCCTGCTCAAGAGGTGGCAGCGCGAGGGCCATTTCACCTGGGAAGGAGAGACCAGTCTCCAGCACGGTCGAGTCGAGGTCTGGCCCGGGCCGGTGCTCAAGATCGTCCCCGCAAGACAGAGGCAGGCGGGGGCCGAGAGCAGCGGGCTGCACGAGAAGCTCGACCGGGCCTGGAACAAAGAAGAGCAGCTTCTGGTGCAAGACCAGCTGGCCGAGCTGTGGCGCCAGAATCGCCCCGAGGCCGAGCGACTCATCGAGCGGCTGGTCGCTGAGCAGCCGGAAGAGGGTCGAGCCGGCTCTCGGCGTCTCAACGTGGCCCTGGGCGGGGCCGCTCGCCATCCCGAGCTGAGGACGGCTTTCACCCCCCACCTCGCGAGCCTGACCGGGCTCATCCGCCTGGCCCAGGCTCGCGACGAGGTGGGCAGCAACAACCTGGTGGGCCACGCCCAGGTCGATTTTGTGGGCAATCTTTCGGCTGCTTTTCCCGAGGTCGTGACGAGCGAGTGGTATCAGGGCGAAGTCCTCCCCCTGGTGCTGTCGGACGAGATCAACACCAGCAACGACGCGGCCAAATTCATCGAAGAGCTGCTGGCTGGCCGACCCGATCTGCGCGACCTGGCAGGCGGTCATCGACTATCCCAACGATTTCTACCTCGACCATTGCTGTCGCACGGCCCTCACTGCCTGTGCCAGGAACGGCTGGACGCCCACGCCGCTGCAGAAGGACTGGCTGGTCAGCTGGCTCCACGTGCCCTATGAGCCTGAGCACAAGGACCGGAACACTCCGCTCTTCAACAACGACGGCTTCCAGGCCGCTGTTCACGCCAGCAGCGCGCTGCTGGAGAAAGGCCCCCTGGCGCTGAGCGGATGCGAGTTGCCGGACACGAAGGGCCAGATGGTTTCGGCGGCGGCTGCGGTGGTCGATCGACTGCTCCAGGAAGACGCCGACGCCGACGCTTACTCTCGACGACGCAACCCCGATCTGTACCGAGTTCTGGAGACCGACCCCAGGCTGAAAGAGGGGCTCTTGCGGAGGGCCGAGCAAGACTACCGGACGGCCGGGTCGCTGGGAGCCCTGAAAGGCCCCTCAGCTCGCAGTCTGCGCCTGCTGGCCGATCTGGCCCAGGAGCCGTCCGACCGCGAGCGTCTGGCCGCCCTGCTGAGCCAGGAAGGCACTGAAGCTCTGGGCCGAGAAGACATCACCGCCTCCGAGGCGGTGGCTCGGGGCAGTCGGGACGTGCTCTTGGCCTTGCACGAGAGCTGGTCTGCCTCGCGGTCCAACGTGTCGCAGGCCATGGCCAGCATGCAGGAGGCGACCGCCCGCTGCACCCCGGTGGCCCGTCAAGAGCAGGCTCAGAGGCTCCACGAGAGATTGCTGCCCAGGTTGAGTGCAGCTCAAGATCCAGAGAAGCTGAGCCCGGTAGTTTTGAGCGAGCTGGCGGCCCTGGGTGCTCTGGGGGGCCAGGACGAGGGGGTGCGGCGCCTGGTGACCTCGCTGCTTCCCGAGCTGGTCAGACTGGAAAAAGCGGGCTATGGCCCGAGCTTTAGCGCCGTCCGCGAAGCGTTCATCGAGCATATTCTGGGCGGGATCGGCCAGCAGATCAAGCAGTCCTCCCCCGAGAAGCAACAGCAGCTGGTGCAGGAGGCCCTTCCCTGGGGCGGCGAGCTGGCGGTTGTGCTCAACGCCTGGAAGGAGGTGTGGCAACCTCCCGTCCGGAGCTCGGGGAATGCAGGCTGGCTGGAGCGCGGTTTTGCCTGCCTGACGCAGTCCGAGGGCCGGGCCGCCTGGCTGCGCGAGACGCTCGAGCTGCGCCAGTCCAAGGGGTGGCCGGAAGGAACCGACTACGCCTCCCGGCAGATCGGTCCTCCGCTCTTCAAGGAGGCGCTGGAAACCCTGAAACAGCCCGGCTTGAGCCCGGAGGAGCGAGCCACCAACCTGTCGCTGGCCTGCGACCTGCTGAAGCTGACCCGAGACCGCTCTCAGGAGCTGGTCGAAGCCTTCGAGGCCCACGCCAGCGAATGGGAGAAGAGCCTGATGGCGGCCCACGGAGAGCATTTCTCCGCGGCCGTGGGCACTTACGCCGCCGTGGTGAGCGCCCGGGGGGACAAAGAGGAGAACTGGAAGCTCGTCACTCCGCTGCTTGCCCGACTGCCTCCCGAGGGCTACCCCCACCTGGCCGAAGCCGTCCGGCTGGGGGGCGACCTGCCCGGCGGCCTGAG
>QWHO01000149.1:8715-22199 GCA_021404945.1 bacterium CPR1 | reverse complement strand
CCGGGCCCGAGCGAGCTCCTCCGGTTGGGCGCCGCGCTCGACCCGAGCCAGCTCGCTGGAGGCGGTCTCCACGGCGTGCCGGGCCTGATCGCGCTGAGCCAGGATGTCGCCGTCGTCAAGCTCGATCAGAAGCTGACCCTTGCGCACCTGGTCGCCTTCCTCCACCAGCACTCTGGCCACGCTACCCGAGACGCTGCTCCCGAGCTGGCTCTGTCGCACCGCTCGGAGCCGACCGCTGGCCAGAATCAGCTCGACCACCTCGCGCTCTCGGGGCAAGACGACATCGACGGTGGGGGCGGGACGCAGCTGCCACCCCACCAGCGCCACGACCAGCACGCCAAGAAGGAGCATCGTGGTGACTCTGGGGCTCGGCATTCGGCCGGGATGTTCCACTACCAGAGGGTGAGTCCTTTGCCTGGAGCTGGCTTCAGACGGTCCGCTCGGCACCGAGCAGGCTCCTGGGCGGCTCGCGCAACCCCCACACCAGCCCCAGCCGTTCCAGCCCCTTGAGCGCATAGTGGGTGAGATCAAGCTCCCACCAGAAGAAGCCCTGACGCTCGCTGCCCGGGTAGCGGTGGTGGTTGTTGTGCCAGCCCTCCCCCAGCGTGATCAGGGCCAGCCAGAAGTGATTCCTGCTGCTGTCTCGGGTCTCATAACGCCGGCTGCCGAAGACGTGGCTCAGCGAATTGATGCTAAAAGTCGCGTGATACACCAGGATGGTGCTCACGAAGTAAGCCCACACCAGCAGCTGCCAGCGTGTGGTGCCCAGGAAGGGCATCCTGGTCTCGATGAAAATTCCCAGGAAGAACCAGCAGAAAGCGTAAATCCAGGTGGCTTTATGAGGGTGGCGCTCGAAAAGGTGAAGCTCGGGATAGCGAGCCAGATCGCGCACGGCCTCCAGGTTGGTCTTAGAGCTGCGACAGGTCAAGAACCAGACCGTGTGGGACCAGAAAAAACCCCTCAGACCCGGCGAGTGCGGGTCCTGCCCGGTGTCCGCATGCCGATGGTGGTGGCGGTGGTGAGCCGCCCACCAGAGCGGGCCGTTCTGCCCCGCGGTGGCCCCCAGCACAGCCAGCACGAACTGGAAGGCGCGCGAGGTCTGATAGGAGCGGTGCGAGAAATATCGGTGGTAGCCGGCCGTGATGCCGAACATGCGCAGCAGGTAGCTAAACAAGCAGGCCGCAACGGCCAGCGGGGTCCAGCCCACCAGGAAGACGGCCAGGGGAGCCAGGTGCAGCATTACATAGGGAATTGCACCGCGGTAGTCCAACCGGTCGGTTTCGACCTCGGTCATAAGGGCAGGCTGGGGTTATTCACCCGCGTGAGGACCAGTTGGAGATCGCCCAGTGTGCGAGTGGCAAAGCCGGCCTCGCAGTAGCAGAAGTAGTATTCCCAGGTGCGCAGGAAATAGCGATCTTTGCCCAGGCGCTCTTTCGAGCTCAAGAACCGTCGGCGCCACTCGCGCAGGGTGCGGGCGTAATGGATGCCGATGTTCTCCAGGCTTTCGATCAAGAACCGACTGTTCTTCGTCATCGCGTTCGTGAGCGCCGTCAGGCTGGGGATGTTGGAGCCGGGGAAAATGTGCTTCTGGGTCCACTCGACGCTGCGCCGGTAGACCTCGTAGCCCTGGTCTGGAATGGTGATGGTCTGCAACACCATCAGGCCGTCCGGCTTCAGCAGCCGATCACAGGTCGAGAAAAACTGGCCGTAATGCTCGTGCCCGACGGCCTCCAGCATTTCGATGGAGACGATGCGGTCGAACTGCCCCTGTGTCTGGCGATAATCGCACAGTCTGGCCTGAACGAGATCTTGAAGTCCCAGCTCCCGCGAGCGTTGCCGAACATACTCATACTGCCGCTCGGACAGCGTCAGGGTGGTAACCCGGCAACCCGTGCGTCGGGCCGCCAGAAATGCGAAACTCCCCCAGCCGGAGCCCATCTCCAGCAGGTGGTGGTGGGGGGACACGCGGGCCTTGTCCAGCACCGCCAGGAGCTTTTCTTCCTGCGCCTCCTCGAGCGTCTCGTTGCCCCTGCGATAAAGAGCGCAGGAGTAAGTCATGCTCTCGTCCAGGAAATGCTGGAAGAACTCGTTGCCCAGATCATAGTGCTGGCGAATGTTGCGCCGGCTGCCCGACAGGGTGTTTCTGCGCAGCAAGTGCTTGAGCCGTTGGAGCCATCGGAACCCGTGGCTGAGCCAGAACTTCCTGTCATCCACGGCCTGGCGGTTGTCCACCATGAGCTGGATGAAGGCCACCACGTCGGGGCTGTCCCAGAGCTCGAGCTGGAACGACTCCCCCAACCCGACGTCGCCATCCATGGCCACGCGGCGGAAGAAGTCGTAGTCGTTGACGATCAACTCGGCGTTGCGGCCACCCTTTCCTTCGAAGACCTTCTGGGTGCGATCGGGCAGCGTCAGGGTCAACCGGCCGGTATGAATGAGGCTCAGATAGCTCTCTACCAGCCTCTGGCAGTAGCGCTCCAGCCATCCGGGCGGCTCAGCGCGCAGAATGGTCGGGGCTTCCGGGAACGGCTTGGGCACGGGGGGCAATCCTTTCCGATAGTGCAGTGTGGCCGCTTGCCACAGAATCCGGGGGACGGTCATGGCCGCGGTAACAGGATAATGCAGGAGGGTGGCCAGATGGTTCCCGGGGGTCAACTCGCAAGGGCGACCTTTCAGAGCCGAGCGGAAGACGACTTTGCCCTGATCCAGGATATGAATCTGGATGTCGAGTTTCTCGCGGGGATCACCGAAGTGAAAGTCGTAATCGCCTTCGATGGCGTTGAAAGGAGAGACATAGAACCCCTTGGGCACGGTGTAGCGAGCCAGCATTCCCTCGAGGGGCTCGCGAGACTCGTTGAGGACATACAGAAAACGCTCTCCAAAGGTATTGTTGACCTCGGCCAGACAGCCCACAAGCTGATCATGGGCGTCCCAGCAATAGTAGAAGCTGACGGGGTTGAAAACATAGCCCAGGTAGCGAGCGCTGGTGATCAGATGGATCTTCTGAACGCCCAGCAGCCCGTGGCTCTGAAGATGGCCTTCGAGCTTCTGCCTCAGCGTGCCGGGGCCGCGCTCGAGGTAGTCACAGTCATAGACCGAGCTGAGCCCGGGGCGGTTGTAGCCAAACAGGGGCGAGCTCATTCTTGGGAGCTCGTCGAGGTCCAGGCAATAGGCGTAGATGGGATAACGAAAGCCGTGCTTGACGGGAGTCAGACGCACGTGGCTGACGTGGCCGCGGTAGATGAGGCTGCTCACAACGGGCAACCCAGGCTCTCGGCCACGGCCACGGCCGACTTGACGGCATCCTCGTGGAAGCCATAGCCGAAGTACGAGCCGCAGAAATAGGTTCGGTCGCGATTCAGGCTCTTCAAGAGGGGCTGCGTGGCCACGCTGGCGGTGGTATAGGCGGGGTGCTCATAGAAAAATTCCGCGATCACGCTGCCCTCCGGATAGGGCTCGGGGCGGTTGAGCGTGACGAGATACTGGCGGTGGGTGCACAGCCCCTGGAGCCGATTCATGTGATAGCTCAGGAAGGCTGGCTCGTCAGGACGCTGGCGGGTGAAGCTCCAACTCGCCCACGCCCTCCGCTCGGGTGGCATGAGGCTCAGGTCCGTGTGGAGCACGGTATGGTTGCGATGGTAGCACCAGGCTCCCAGGAGACTTTTTTCCTCGGGTGTGGGGTCGTTCAGAGCGCTCAGGCTCTGATCCGCGTGGCCGGCCAGGACGACCGCGTCGTATCGCTCGCCCTCAACCTCGACCCACTCCGTGAAGCGGGCCACGCGAGCCTTCACCCCTGTTGTGACGTTCAACCCGGTCAGCATCTTCCGCACGTAGGTCTGGCTGCCTCCCGGGATGGTCTGCCAGACAGGGCGATCGGTCAGGCTGCGCATTCCGTGGTTGCGGAAGAACTCCAGCAGGGTCGAGGCGGGAAAATCCAACATCTGGCGGGTGGGAGTGCTCCAGACCGCGGCTCCGATGGCCGTCAGGTAGTGCTGGCGGAAGAAACGGCTGTAGTGCCCGCGGTCGAGATAGCTCCCCAGCGTCTCTCCTGGCCTGGCAGGCCCGGCCAGGTTGAACCGCAACAAGTCGGCGACCAGTCTCAGGAAGCGCGGATCGAGCAGATTCTTGCGCTGCGCGAAGAGCCTGTTGGCATCGTGCCCCGAGTAGCAGAGCCCACTGACCCGATCATGGTAGCCAAACGACATGTCTGCCGTGCGCACAGGCACGCCCAGTTGTTGGAGCACCTTCGTGAAAGTCGGGTAGTTCCGGTCGTTGAGCACGATGAAACCCGTGTCCACCGGCGTTCCAGCGTCGGGTCCATCGGGCAGGACCACTGTATTGGTGTGGCCGCCCGCGTAATTGTTCTGCTCGAAAACCCACACCTGGTGCCGGCGTTGCAGCAGCCAGGCCGCTGTCAGGCCGGCCACGCCGGCCCCCACCACAGCGATACGCAATCGGTCTTGCCTCCTTAGATGAGTTCCCAGACACGCCCGAAAGGTCCGAGCCCGACTGTGCGGGGCGGGAAAGGCGGGGGGTCAAGCAGCGGTGCCTTGCGCCTGCAGGTTCAACGTCTGCAGGAGCTTGGCCTTCGATCCTCCGGAAAGCACATGGCGGGTTCGGCAGCCCCCCCTGGTGGAACAACGGCACGCCTCTCTGCGGATGTGCCAACGGGGCTACCCGGTGACGTTCGGATGACCTTGAGGAGTTCATGAATCACCTCAGCCACTCCTACACCTTCCGTCGCCGTCCGCACGGGACCGAGTTCAATGCCAGCAGGAGCCTGACCATCGTCTCTCCAACCGCAGCCCCATGGAGCTCGTGCTGGGCGGGATGGCGCTGGTGAGCGGACTGATGCTGGTCCTGTGGTTGCTGCATTTCCCGCTCAAGAACGCGGCCCTGGTGGATGTGGGCTGGACCTTCGGCCTGATGCTGCTTGCTCTCTATTATGCTTGGAAGGGAACCGGCTGGCCGGTGCGCAGCTGGCTGTGCGCCGCCATGGTCAGCTTGTGGGCTCTGCGTCTTGGAGGCTATCTCTTTTTGACGCGCATCTGGGGAGCCGAGGAAGAAGGACGCTACAAGCAGCTTCGCAAGGACTGGGAGAGCAACGTTGGCCTCAAATTCCTGGCCTTTTTCCTGGCCCAGGGCCTGCTGGACGTGCTACTCTCGCTGCCGTTCCTGCTGATCTGCCTCAACCCCGAGCCCCGGATCAATGCCATAGAGCTTGCTGGAACCGCCCTCTGGCTGACGGGCCTGCTCGGAGAGGCGACGGCTGACGCTCAACTGGCGGGTTTCAAGCGCGAGGGGCGGGGCGGGGTCTGCCGGCGGGGGCTTTGGAACTACAGCCGTCATCCCAACTACTTCTTCGAGATCATCACCTGGATCGGCTACGGGACCTTCGCCCTGGCCTCACCTTACGGCTGGCTGGGAATGCTGAGCCCCCTTCTCATCGCTTATTTCATCCTGCGCGTCACAGGGATTCCGGCCACGGAGCAGCAGGCCCTGCGCAGCAAGGGGGAGGCCTACCGGCACTATCAAGAGACGACCAGCGTGCTGGTCCCCTGGTTCAAGAAATGAAAGACTTCCTGATCTTGCAGGCGATCCGCTTTTTGAACTGGCAGCGCCTGCGGCACGAGCGCCGGGGCGGCCCCGAGGCCCAGCAGGAGCGTTTGCTGACTCTGCTGGACAGGCTGTCGCAGGGTCCGCTGGCCTTGCAGGTCGAGGAGGCCAATCGGCAGCACTACGAGTTGCCCGCGAGCTTCTTCCAACTCGTGCTGGGGCCTCACCGTAAGTATTCCAGCGCCTACTGGACCTCAAGCTGTCAAGACCTGGGGGAGGCCGAGCGGGCCATGCTCGAGCTCTATTGCGAACGGGCCGAGCTCCGGGATGGGCAAACCATCCTCGAGCTTGGCTGCGGCTGGGGCTCTCTCACCGAGCTCATGGCCCGCAGCTACCCCGCCAGCCGCATCCTGACCGTTTCGAACTCGCAAAGTCAGCGAGAGCTCATTAATTCCCTGCAACTACCGAACGTCGAGGCTCGGACCTGCGATATCAACCGATTCGAGCCTTCGCAGAGCTACGATCGCATCGTCTCGATCGAAATGTTCGAGCACCTGCGCAACTACCGATTGCTCTTTCAGCGCCTGGAGAGGTGGCTCCGGCCGGGGGGCAAGCTGTTCATCCACATCTTCTGCCATCGGACGCTGACCTATCTTTTCGAGGGCCAGGGCTGGATGGAGCGTCATTTTTTCGCCGGCGGGACACTCCCTTCCGCCAGCCTTTTCCTGCAATGCTGCGGAAAGCTGGTTCCGGAAGCTCACTGGCTGGTGGACGGCAGGCACTACCAGCGCACCGCGCTGGCCTGGCTGGCAAATTTGCGTCGCGAGAAGGCGCGTGTGCTGGAGATCTTCGGACCCGTCTACGGTCCAGACAGCCGCAAGTGGTTCCTTCGCTGGGAGCTCTTCTTCCTGGCCTGCGCCGGCTACTTCGGCTACGCCGGCGGTCGCGAATACATGGTGGCTCATTACCGCTTCGCGAGATCGGATCAGGAGACCCTTTGACACGGTTTTCCGGACCGCTCCAGGAGCGCGGCCGGAACCCCCTTGACACAGTTTTCCGGCTGCGCGACGCCCAACATGTTGGGCTGGAAGTCCGGTCGCCTGCATTATCTTGTGGTGCCGGAGGCGGGGGCAGGGACCCCCGAGAGCCTGGCTCCTCCGACACCACACGGGGGTTCGCGGCCGCTTCTAATGTGCGTTCCGTGCTGAAGGTTTTGCCTCTCCTTCGGGGGCGCCTCCATACAAGTCTGTCGGCGCGATTTACTGCAAAACCTTCAGCACTTCACTTTAAATCTCGCGGTGGACCACCTGGCCATCGAACATTGTCAGCAGCACCCGGGTTTCGACCAGCTCGTTGCCCATGATCCCCTGGCGATCGATCTCGAAGAGATCGCGGTCGAGCACGGCCAGATCTGCCCGTTTCCCCACAGCCAGAGAGCCAGTCAAGCGCTGGCGCCCGGCTGCCGTCGCCGCGCCCAGCGTGTAGGCAGTGAGGGTTTCCTGGAGCGAGAGGCGCTCGGCTGGATACCAGGCCCCCTGTTCCATGCGAGCTGGGCGCTGTCGGCAGATAGCTCCGTGCATCCCGTAAAAGGGATTGGCATCCGAAACCGGCGCATCGCTGCCGAAAGCCAGCAAGGCCCCTGAGCGAGCCAGCCCCCCCGAAGCGGTAGGCCAGGCGGGCGCGCTCTCCGAGATAGGCGTCGGCGGTGTCCATGTCGTCCAGGATGTGGGCGGGCTGTAAACTGGCCGTGATCCCCAGCTCGGCCAGCCGGCCCAGGTCGGAGTCGGCCAGGGTCTGGGCGTGCTCGATCCGGTGCGCAATGGCTGGCGGCTCTCCACCGCTCAGACGAGCTTGCTCGAACAGGTCCAGGCAGACCCGGTTGGCCCGGTCGCCAATGGCGTGAATGGACACGGGAAATCCGATGGCCAGAGCCCGCTGCAACTCGTCCTCGATCTGCTCGCGAGGAGTCAGAGCCAGGCCACAGTTGTCATGCTCGTCAAACGGACCGGGCAGAAAGGGCTTTAGCATCGAGGCTGTGCGACTGCCCAGCGTGCCATCAGCGAAGATCTTGATATGGCCGAGTTGCAGCCGGTCGTCCCCCATCGCTGAGGATACACCCAGGGCCTCCAGCAGAGGCAAGTTGTGGGCCGCCACGTTGCAGCTCACCCGCAACTTCAGCTGCTCGCGCCGATTGAGCCGCGCATAGGCAGCCAGGGCGCGGGGCCCATCGTCCTGGTCCTTGAGCCGCTGATCGCAAATGGCCGTGATCCCCAGCCTGTGCAGCCGCTCCATGCCCGCCAACAGGGCCCGGTCGAGCTGGCCGGCGCTGGGACCGGGCAAAAGCTCTTGCATCCGGCTGATGGCCAGCTCGCGCAGCACCCCGGTGGGCTGGCCGTCCGGGTCGCGGTCAATCACGCCCCCCTCCACCACCAGGTCCGGCTCCAGCATCCCGGCCAGGTTGAGGGCGCGCGAATTGGCCACGGCCGAGTGCATGTCCGAGCGGTAGAGCAAGCAGGGACGGTCGGGCCCCGTGACGGCGTCGAGATGGTGGCGTGACGGCAGGGTGGGGTCGGGCCAGAAGGTCTCATTCCAACCCCAGCCGCAGACCCAGGTGTCCCGGGGCTCCATCGCCATAAACTGGCGCACCCGCTCGAGCAGGTCCGCCAGGCTCGAACAGCCGCTCAGCTGCACCTGGCTCAGGCCCAGGCTCCAGTGGTAGTAGTGGATGTGGGCATCCCACAGGCCGGGGATAACCAGCCTCCCTCCCAGATCGAGACGTTCGGTGGCACTCACTTCCTCGCCCACAGCCACCAGGTGGTTGCCCCGAATGGCCAGCGAATCAGCCCAGGGCCGCGCCCGGTCGCCCGTCCAGGCCCGGGCATTGGTCAGGATCAAATCAGCGCGCACGGTGACTCCCTCAAGGTCCCCCTGGGCAGAACCCGTTTGCCAGCATGAGCCAGGGCCCTGCTCCACAGGTAGGCCCGCCCGGGGCCGACCGCGAAGTAACGCCGCCCTATGCGTGGCCGTATCCTCTTCAACGGCAATATCGTGCTTGAAAGCGACTTCGTGAAGATGGCGCGCGACTGGCTGCTCAGCTCGCTGCACGAGGACCGGGCCGTGCGCGAGTCGCTCAAGGTGCTGCTGATCACGGCTGGCTGGCTGGAGAATGAGTTCGAAGAAGAGCCCATCAAGGCCGCCCTGCGCGACATTGGCATCCCCTCGAGGTTCGTCGGCGGATTTGACACGAATCTCCAGAACCTGTCCGCCTACCATTCCTATCGCGCTTTCCTGGACCGCGAGCCGACCCTGGCGACCGCCTGGAACGCCCGCGCCGAGCTGATGGAGGCCACTCGCCGCCTCTATCTCGAGAAGAATTCGTTCTATGTGGGCCAGTTGCGACGTTCCCTGGCCCAGCTCAACGAACGGCAGGGCGACAGCACTTTGTCCAAAGTCATGCAGGATGTCACCGGGGCCTTTTCGCATCCCCCTGCCGATCTCGACGGAGACCGCCTGATGGGTTACTTCCTGGGTGGCGACATTCGCGACGCGCTCGGCCGTCTGATCGATAACGACGACCGCATGGTCGAGTTGTTAGGTGAGTTGGACGAGCACTTCGTGGTGGGCACCGGACTGCACTTCAATAAGACCTGGCGCGGTCTGCGCCAGACCCTGGAGGAGCGCATCTTGAGCGCCAACTCGATCTTCCTTTTTGGTGGCAACCTGGCCGCGCTGCATCGCTGTCTGCACTTTTTCAGGCTGGGTGAGGTGCTTGTCGAGGCCCTGCGGCGCGGCACTTCGTTTTACACCGTTTCGGCCGGGTCGCTCATCATGTGCGAGCGCATCATCGTCTACAACGACTTTGCCACTGAGGCCGAGTTCAACCTTTACGACCGGGGTTTCGGCCTGGTTCGAAGCCTGCAGCTCTTCCCCCACTGCATGGACCGCATCCAGACCGACGATCCCGATAACCTCAGCTACCTGGCCTATCGTTTCCAGAACCGGCAATGCGTGGGCCTCAACAAAGATAGTTTCCTGTTGCTAGAGGACGAGCTGGCCACCTCGGTGGGCAAACGCGACGGGGTCTATCTGTTCGATCCATCGGGAGCCAAGATGCGCTACGATTACCAGCAGCAGATTCTCTGAGCGCAAAAAGCGACCCGGCGTGGTGCCGGGCCGCTCTGAAACGATCTCTGCGTGAAAATCAGTCGAAGGTCCCGCGGATCAGAGTGCCCGTGAAGGCGGTTCCACCCAACGTGAGAGTGAACGATCCTGGCGTGGTGGAGCCAAAGGGTCCGCCCCCCTGACCGGTGATCTGCGTGGGCACCTCCACACCGATCACTCCCAGGTCCTCGTCGCTACCGGTCTCCACGATACCGACCAGGGTGAAAGCAGCATTCGTCTCGTCGAAGACGCCCGTCCAACCGTCCTCTTCGTCGGTGTAGGTCCGCGCCTCGAAAGGAGGAATAACCCCATCCGGAAAATCTACGACGTCTTCAATATCAACCGAGATCCCTGCTACGGTTCCGATGGTCGAGCCCGTGAACGTAAAGGTTAAACGCTGGTTCGCGTTGAGAGCAACACGCCCGCTGAACTGGCCGGCGAAAAACTCATCGGCCGTGGCGAAATCCTGGTTCGGGGTACCCGCCGAGCCGGGGCCACCGCACGAAATGGTGGCCAGGCACATCAAGACGAGTGCGAACAGAGCCTGAGCCAGCCGGCCTAATGGTCGAGTTCCAATCATTCCTACCTCCATTGGGTTAGTGACAGAAAGACAACAACAATTGAAACCGGTCCTTCCGTCTGTTCGAGCAGATCCCTCTCAGGGGAGATGGAATTTTTTTTGAGCCTCCCCTTCCCAGCAGAAAGGGCCGCCCAAGTGAGCTCCATCACCTGACGAGGGGGCTTCGATATTGAAGGAGTTTCACCTTCCTGGACAAGTTTTTTCTCGAACAGTTTTCCAGCTTGAGCGCGGCAGTGGCAGAGACAGCTTCTGACCGTCCTCCCCCGTCAGGCGCGAGCCATTCGCCTCACAGCTGCGAGCCCCGCTTCGGCTGTGGTCACCTCGCAGGCCACAAAGAGCTACGGCCTGCTGGAATTGGGTCTGCCTGCTCGGCGGCCAACCGCGGTTTTTAATGCGCTCGCACTTTGGTCTTGCACATTGGCACAATCTAAGGAACGCCCCGGAACTGCGTTCCAGCGCGCGGTGCCCTAAGAGCCCGGTTTTAAGGCCAGCGGCTCGCCGTTGCCTCCGTTGCGCTTGAGCACGTTTTCCAGGGGCGTGTCTTTGAGCAGGCCGGCGAACACCTCGCCGATGCTCTTGCCCCCCAGAATGGCCAGGGGCGCCATGGTCTCGGCCATACGCTCGGCCAGGGCCCGATCGCTGAAGCCCTGCAGAGCGGCGATCAGGTCGGGCGAGACGGCTTCAGCCCGGGCCACCACTCCCTGCACCTCGGCGCGCAGCTCCTCCAGCCGCTGACCGAGCTGGCGCTGAGCCAGCTCCAACTCCTGATCGCGGCGGGCGCGCTCGCGCGCGAGCTCGGCCTCGTGCAGGCGAGAGATGGGTTCTTGCTCCTGGCTCTTGCCCTGCAATCGCTGCATCTCGGTCTCATGCTGGGTGCGAATCTCCTGGGCCAGATAGGCGGCCCGCATCTCCAACTCGGTGCTGCGCAAAGCCAGCTCTTTGAGGGTCGTGCTGCTGACCGCCTCGGCGATCTGCTGCTTGATCTCCTCGCTCTTGCGGGTTGCATCCAAACGGCGTTGCTCGGCGGCCAGCTCGATGGCCTGTTGCACCGCGTGGTGCTGCGCCTTCATCAACAGATCGGCGATCTGGTTCTCGCCGATGGTCACATCCAGAACCTCCACGTCATAAACGTGCATGCCGTTCTCCTCAAAGCGCCGGCCCGAGCGCTTGCCCTCGACGGGAGCGCCGAGCAGCGAGTCGCGCACCACCGAGATGGCATTCTGGTAAAACTGCTCGAGCCCGTGGGACTTGATGGCGTTGCGCAGCATGCTTCGCATGTGGTCGGTGAGGAACTTCACATAGTTCTCCACATTGAACCAGCGCTCGGGATCTCCCTCGAAATTGACCCGGTAGGAAAGCTGCACCCGCACCTGGCAAAGGTCGGCCGTCTCGGCCTGGACGATATCCGAAACGGTGTTGTTGAGCACTCGCAGATAGACGGTGCGAAAAAGCTGCTCGTCAGTCTTGGGGGTGCCGGTGGAAAGCTCGACCATCTCCGGGCTCTCGTCGTACTCGAGCAGGTAGGAGGCCGGACCGACCACCACCTTGCGCTGGCCGCTCTTGCCCACGACCAGCACCGCATAGCCAGTCCAGACGTCGATGGAGACGGCCCCTTCGTAGCGGGTATCCAGCGTGATGGTGCGCGGCTTGGAGTAGGTCTGGGTGCGCATCAGCTCGTCCCCGGCGAAGTCGCGGGGGGCGGCTTGCAGCACCTTGGCATCCTCCTGCACCCGCTCTTTCTTGGCTCGCACCTCGCGGTCGGCCACATACTCGATTTCGGGACGCGTGAGCTGCAAGAGCTTGCGGTTATATTCCAGCGCCTCGTGATTGCCGGGATAGAGCATCTCGACCAGGTGGAGCGGCAACACGCGGCGCACCACCACCTCGCGGCGGGGATCGGGCAAGAACATGGCCGGTCCTCGCACCAGGCTCACCTCGCCGGTCAGCCGGTGCAGCATGTAAAGGGCGTTGCCGGCCGGGATGGCCACCGAATGGTGGATGTCCTGGTTGCCGTACTTGATGATGGCGTGCTCGGGGCGGGGGAAGTAGATCATCTGCTCTTTCCCGGTCAAGAACAGCTCCTCGCCCTCCTTATGAGCCACTTGAGCCTCGTCGGTGTAAGGCGCGATCACCTTGAGATAGATACCCGTCAGCTCATTCAGCTCGATGGCCTTGAACTTGCGTGAGCCAGCCTTCTCCACGAAGGTCTCGGTGGGCTCGGGGAAGACCACCGCCGGTCCACGGATGAAGCGCTTGTTGCCGTCCTCGTCGAGCAGGATGCAGTATTCCAGACGCTCGAGCGTGACGGCGGCGCGCAATGTAGAACGAGACATCCGTGCCCCGGATCACCAGCAGCTTGCCCATGGTCAGGTCGGGCACCTCGGTCTCGACCGGCTCGGTGTGGGGCTGCTGGGGCTTGATGACGGCCCGGGCCCAGTTGTCTCGAGCGGCCTCCTCGTTGTAGACGCGCACAACCAGATACTGGTTGGAGCGCAGGTGGTGGCCTTGAATCACGCGGGCCACCTGACCGGGCCAGAGGGGGAACGTGATCGGGCCCGGCAGGTTCACCTTGCGCCCCGAGATCAACTTGGGCAGATTGTTGGGGCCACCCTTGGGGTGCTCTTCGTCGCCCTCACGGGCGGGGTTCTCGAGCACCACGTACCAGCCTTCCTCGGCGAAGGGGAAGGAGGTGATAGCCTCCTCCAGGTTGCCTCGCTGAAACCGCCGAGTGTTGTGGTCATAGGTGACCGGTCGATCGGTGTTGGCCAGGCTGGTCTTGTGAGGACCGATGTAAGCGATGACGTGGCCCTTGGTCTCGTCGAGAATGTAGGCGTATTCGTTGGGAGCCAGGATCAGGTCGCGTTCGCGGCTTTCAGACATCAGGCAAAACCCCCGTTCATTTTCCGGTCGTCAGGGGTTCTTTGGCGTCAAAAACGCTTTTCCCGCGTTGAAAGCACTTCAGGGCTCACTGAGCAGTAGCAACGCGAGCAGAGCTGAGCGCACCGGCATCTGGGCGGGAAGGCAGTGCTCTTCCAGCGAGTGGGCCCCATCCCCCACCGCTCCCAGTCCGTCCAGAACGGCCGTGACCTGGCTCAGCGTGCTCCCGTCCGAGGATCCGCCCGCCGCTCCCCCTTCCAAATCCAGGCCCAGCAACATCCCCAACTCGCGAGCCTGCTCAAAGAGGGCC
>QWHO01000149.1:0-8687 GCA_021404945.1 bacterium CPR1 | reverse complement strand
TCCATGGGAGGACGACCCCAGCTCCCTTCTACCGTCAGGTTGACCCCGGGAATCCGCGCCCGCAAGGAGCGGAGCTTCTGCTCCACCCGCTCGGCCTCCTCATGGGTGGGCACCCGCACGTCCACGTCGGCACTGCTGTGAGGGGCCACCACGTTAGGACGCAGGCCTCCATCCACTACTCCCACGTTGACCGTCACCCCCCGGCTCAGGTCGTTGAGCTGGAAAAGGTCCTGAATCACATAGGAGAGCTCCAGGATGGCGCTGGCGCCCTGCTCCGGGCTCAGACCGGCGTGGGCCGGGATGCCCTGAATTTTGACCCGAAAACGCCCCCCTCCTTTGCGGGCCGTCTTCAGCTTGCCGGTGGAGCCCAGCGAGGGCTCCAGCACGAAGGCGCGCGTCGCCCGCCGGGCCAGCTGCAGCAGCAGACGTGCCGAGCGGGGGCTGCCGATCTCCTCGTCGCCGTTGATCACCACCACCAGCGGCAGGGCGGGAGAAAGCTCCAGGGCGTGCAGGGCCTCCAGGGCGTAGATCATCTGCACCAGACCGGCCTTCATGTCGTAGACCCCCGGGCCGCGCAAAAGCTCGCCGCGGCGCTCCACGGGGAAGGTCTGCAGGGTGCCCACCGGCCAGACCGTGTCGGCGTGGCCGACCAGCATCTGCCAGGGGGCCCGGGCCGGTGAGGAAGTGGCCACCAACGCGCCCGCCGAGCGGCTCTGGCGCATGTCCAGCCGGCTGAAGCGCTGGCCCAGCAGGTCGTAGACCGGCTCCAGGCGAGGTGGCTCCTGGGAGGGAGTCTCCAGGCTCACCAGCTGGATCAAAAGCTCCTCCATGGCGGAGGCCCGCTGCTCGAGCCAGCCGATCAGCGCGTCAGCGGTGGAAGCCTTTGGGGAAGGGGAAGGCATGGCTTTCATACAGGATTGCAAAGCGCCCTGGCTGGAGGTAAACCAGCATCGGGTCGTGGGCGATGGCGTCGTGGTCATCTTGCTGGGCCCGCCGCAGGGCGATGTCGTCCACCTCGGCGTGCCGGACCACTCCGGCGATCAGGCTGTTGGGCCCGAAGCCGTCCACGATCCGGTCGAGCTCGCACTCGAGATAGAGATAGGCGCCCTGGAGCAGGGGACAGCCCAGAGTGCTGCCCTCCTGCGTGGTCAGCGCCGCCAGCGAGGGCTTGGGGGCCTCGGGTCCGTCTCCGCATCGTGGAGCGGCCGCCAACGAGGTCTGCAGCAACTGGGACGGTCTCGGGAAGCTGACCCCGAAGCGGCCGTCTCGCTGGATGTTGCGATAGGTGGCGTGCTCGGGCGAGCAGACGAACCCAAAAAAGTTTTCCCAGCTCAGCGGCAGGGCCAGGTGCTTGGGGGCCATGTCCACCGTGCCATCGGCGTGGTGGGTGCCGATCAGCACGAGCGGTGAGACCAAGAAAAATTTGGCCCAGATCGGCTGGGAGAGGTCGAGCTCGATCATGGCAGGCCCAGTTTCTTCCTCAGGAGCTCTTGCACCATTGGATGGGAGGCTTCGTCCAGGATGTTGACGGTGGGAACCCGGGTCAGGCGGGTGGTCAACTCGATGCCCGCGCTGGTGTTGGCGCAGACTCCGCAGATCAGGTCGGGAGTACGCTGGAAGGCCACCATCACGCCCAGGGCCGCGTAGGGGTCGGAGGCACACAGCACCAGCATGGCGATGCGATCCCCCAGGGCCTCCAGGGCGAGCTCGCCGTTGTAGGGCTCGAGCGGGGACGAGCCGACCTCGGCCACTACCACATCGGCCTCCAGCAGGGACATCCGCGTGAGGAGCTGCTCGATGGCCGGCCGGAAGTCCTCGGCAGGCATCACGGTGGAGGGCAGGCCCACGTCCACGAAGTCGAAGATGGCGTCGGCACCGGCGTCATGCAGGCTCAGAATGTCTCGGTAGCGGCCCGCCCCGGTCAGCTTGGCGGCCACCACGTGGCGCTCGGCCTCCTTGAGCATGCGCACCAGCACCCGGGCGGCGGTGGTCTTGCCGGCCGACATGCTGGTGCCCACCAGCAGCACCACCGGCACTCCCAGGGGACGCTGGGGAACGGCCCCCACGTAGTCGCGCATGCTGGCTTTGGCCCCCTGCACCAGCACGTGGCCCTGGTAGCGCAGCACCGGCAACTGGCCGAGGTAAGGGGACTGGGAGGTGATCTTGCCCAGCAGGCCGGCCGGCGTCATCAGGTCCATCAGGCCGTCTTCACCGATGGCGCGCCAGTCTCCCACCGCCTCCAGGGTAGCCGCCCGACTGCCCAGGGCCCCCAGCAGGCGGTCGCCGCGGATCACGTCGATCAGCCGTCCGGTATTGAGCTCGACGCGTGAGAGCGGCCCGCCGGCGCTGACGAGCTCGCCCACCACGAAGTCAGCCGTCTGCCACTGCTCCCGGGGCAGCTCCTCCAGCGTCAGGGGCTCGTGCAGGCTCGACAGCCTGGCCAGCGAGCCGAGAAAGATTTTGTGCTCAGCAGCCACGAACCAAGTCTAGCCGGCTTCCCGCAGCGGGGATATGACCCGTGTCATACCCCGCTCAGGCCTCAGACGGCATGGTAGGATCGTGAGATCCGATCACGCTTATCGGCTGGCAGCCCTGGTCTGGTCGGCCCTGGTGGGGGTGGCACTGGGCTGGCTGCACCACTCGCGAGCCCTGGAGGCCCTCGAATTGCGGGCTCTGGACGGCCTGATGGCCGTGCGCTCAGAGCTCAAGGTGGACTCTCGGATCCGCATCGTGGAGCTGGACGAGGCCACCCTGGCCACGGTGGGCCTGCCCCAGGTGCTCTGGCGCCGCTCCTGCGCCCGGGTTGCGGCTGCCATGCTGGAGGGGGGGGCCAGGGTGGTCTTGTTGGACTCGCTCTTTCCTCGCTCCTGGCAAAACCTTCCCCCCGATAGCCCGCTGGCGCTGGAGCTGGACCAGGCGGACCTTGAGCTGGGCCAGGTGCTGCTCTCCGGCCAGGTGGTGCTGATCGACTTTGACCGTGGTCAGGCTCTCCCCCGACCGGGCTCGAGCGAGGTGCTCTACTATGCGGCCGATTCCCGGGGCAACGTGGCCCTGGCCAACCTGCTCACCGACCCCGACGGGGTCGTGCGCCGTCTGCCTCTTTACGCCGACCAGGCGGGCCGGGTGCGCTTCGTGGCGGGGCGACTGGCGAAACTGGCCGAAAAGGAGACCCTGAAGCTGGGGCCCGACCGGCTCAAGCTCAAAGACCTCAGCTTCCCAACCGAAGCGGGCAGCCTGCGGGTCAACTACCCCGGCCCCGGCGGGCTCACCTTCCCCAGCCTCTCCTTCGCCCGCCTGCTGCGCCGGGTCGAGGCGGGCGAGAAGCTCGGGGAGCTGTCGGGCAGCATCGTCTTGATCGGTCCGGGGGCGCTGCAGTTCCAGGACTTCGTCACCACCCCCATCGACCGGTTTCGTGGCCGCCACACAGCCGGGGTGGAGGTGCACGCGGCCGGGCTGAATACCCTGCTCACCGCAGCGCCCATCCGGCGAGCTTCGGCCGGCCTGGCCTTCGCCCTGGTGCTGGGTCTGGGAGTGCTGGGCGGACTCTGGTCCACCTATCCTTCACTACGCCTGGCCACCCTGGGCCTGGCCCTCTCGCTACTGGCCCTGACCGCGTTGACCATGGCTCTCTTGAGCCAGGGACTGTGGATCCCGCTGTCCACGGGCAGCCTCAGCCTGGGGGGCGGCTGGCTGATCGACCTGGGCTGGCGCCAGGCCACCCTGGAGCGCAGTCGCCGCCAGCTCAAGCGCATCTTCGGGCGCTTCGTCTCGCCCCAGGTGATGCAAACCCTGCTCGAGCAGCCCGCCAACCTGGCCCTGGGAGGCCGTCGGGCCCGCATCACGGTGCTCTTCTGCGACATCAACAACTTCACCCCGACCTGCGAGGGGCGCCCTCCCGAGGAAGTGATCACCATGCTCAACCGCTTCTTTCAGGCCATGGTGGAGGTCATCTTCGCCCACGGAGGCACGGTCAAGCAGTTCGCCGGCGACGAGATCATGGTGCTCTACGGGGCACCCGAGCCGGTCGAGGACCACGCCGCCCGGGCCGTGCGCACGGCCCTGGCCATGGTGGCCCGGCTCAAGGAGATGCGCGAGCAAGCCCGCGAGACCGGGTTCTACGAGGTCAAGATCGGCATCCACACGGGCGACGTGGTGGTCGGCAACGTGGGCTCGGAGCAGCGCTCAGAATACGCCGCCGTGGGCGATCCGGTCAACCTGGCCGCCCGCATCGAGTCGCTGGCCAAGAGCCTGGGGGCGGTCATCCTGGTCAGCGACGTGACCCGGCACGAGGCCGGTCTCGGACAACTGCGCTGGCGCTCGCTGGGACTTCATCACTTCAAGGGAAAACAGCAAGAAATGCAGGTTTGGGAGGTCGAGCAGCCATGAGATACGTGATCCTGGTTTTGCTGGCGGTGGCAGTCGTGGGAGCTGCCCAGCGCGTGGCCGTGATCACCGACGTGAGCGGCAACGTCTATTTGTCCGGCCCGGCCGGACGCACACCGGTCAAGCTGCTGCGAGTGCTGGAAGCGGGCCAACAGCTCGAGCTCGACCCGGGAGCCCGCGTCGCGCTGGCCTGCTACTCGGATGGGCGGACCGATCGGGCCACCGGCCCCTGTCGCCTGGAGGTCACCGCGGACCGAACGCTGCTCGTGGAGGGCTCGCCCGGTCAACTCAAGAGCCTGCCCCCCAGCCATTCCAGGGCCCTGGTTCCGCGAGGCGAGAATCTCGAGCGGCTCGGTGGAAGCATGCAGGCTTACCTGGATGTCAACAAGGTCTCGATCCCTCCCCCGTTCCTCTCCCAGATGGGGGTCGTTTTCTCGGGCCAGAAGCGCTTCCTCAGCCCTCCTTTGTTCCGGATCAAGGCCACGAGCCCGTCCCAACTGAAGATCGTCGATCAGACCGGAAAGGTGCTCTGGACGAAGAGAACCGACAGGGCCCAGGTGCGGGGTCCCAAACTTGCCCCGGGCCGCTACACCATCAAGGCGGTGGACGAGGGAGGCGTCGAGAGCGAGCTGCCCTTCCAGGTGCTCACGGCCTCAGAGTCGGAAGAGGTTGGCCTGGCTCGCAAGGATGCCAACGCCGCCCTCAAGGCGCGCAAGGACGATCTGTCGCCCCACCTGCTGCTGATCGGGGTCTACCTTGAGCAGGGGCTGCTCGGCGAGGCCTGGGACGAAGCAGCGAAGGTCTCCCGCAAGCGCCCCGACGACCCTCAATCCAAGGCTCTGGTGCGCAGCGTGAGCGACCTGTTGTGGCCGAGCCCGGTCTTGCCCCGTTAAGTGTCAACTCATGGCTGGCGACTCTTCCTCGAGCCGAGTTGACACGCTCGGTGTCAGCTCATGAGCAGACGTTGAGGCTGTCTACCTTTCCCGACCGGAGTTGACACGCTCGGTGTCAGCTCATGAGCAGACGCGTAGGCTGTCTACCTTTCCCGAGCGGAGTTGACACGCTCGGTGTCAGCTCATGAGCAGACGCGGAGGCTGTCTACTTTTCCCGACCGGAGTTGACACTAGAGGGCGGAGGTGGGCGAGAGCCCGGTCCCGAAGCCGCTGCGGTGATCACCCTGCAAGACCCCCGCTTTCTGAACAACCTCCCCACCCGCTGGCCAGATGTCATCGGCGCCGCTCCCTCCCTGGAGGAGGGCCTGGTCGAGCTGCGAGCCCACTATGCCGGCCTGAACGCCTCCCTGCGAAGGCTGCTCAATCGCATTCGCAACACCGAGTCGGCCGGCATCGACCCGCTGGCCCGGGCCGTGGCCGAGCTCGATCCCGAGAGCCCCCTGGGATTGCCGGGCTACCGTGAGGTGCGCCGCCAGCTCGAAGCCCTGGTGGGGCGCTGCACCGAGCTCCTCCGCGAGGTACCCCTGAGCACCGAGGAGTGGCTGCGCCACATCGCGGTGGTGGTCAAGACTTTCGAGCTGGCCCACGCCACCGCCGGTAACTTCTGCGATCCGGGACCGCGGGCCCGGCTGGGCGAGACCTTCATCCCCTTCGACGAGCCTGGCAACGTGCTCGACCAGACCAACCTGGTCTACTACCGCCTGCGCGGCTCCACCATCTACGAGGACTTCATCACCGCCGTCAGCCACGATCCATTGCAGGCTCAGGCCGACGCCATGCGTTTCTGCTCGCAGGTCGGCTCTCTGCCAGACCCCCTGCGGGTGCTGGAGGTAGGCGTGGGCGGCGGCCAGTACGCGGCCGACTTCCGGGCCGATTGCGCGCGCCGCCTGGGCCGCCCGGTGCACTACTGCATGGGCGACATCTCGCCCGCCATGCTCAAAGACGCCCTGGCCCACAGCCCCACCTCGCGCGACATCGAGGTGCTGGGGCTGGACGAGCTCAATCGCCTGGCCCCCTATGCCTTGCAGCGCCACAACGAGCTCTTCACCGACCTGCCCTGCGCCGCTGTGCTCTATGCCGACAAGCAGGGCAAGCTGTATCGCGCCACCGCGCGGGGCACCTTCCCCGAGGCCCTGTTGACCCCCGAGGTGAGCGCCGAGCAACTGCACGCCTGGCTCACGGCCGGCGAGCTCGAGCCGCTGGGACGCTTCGGGGTGCAGACGCTGGAGCACGTCGACTGGGAGGTGCGCTTTGAGCCCTTCGAGTGCGACGATCCGGCCCTCAAGGGCCGTTCGGACGTGCTCTTCTCCTACCAGAACGGGCCGGCCCGCTTCTTCCGCGAGTCGCTCGAGCGGGCCCACTACCTGCGCATCGTGGACTACGGCATTCCCGACCTGAGCGGCGCGGCCCGCAGCTACGAGGAGGCCGTGCAGGTCATCCGCCGATACGGCGCCTCGGCCACCCGCGACCTGCTCTTCGACATGTTCGCCCGCATCGCCCAGGAGGCCGGTCGCCCGGCCCGGGTGGTGCGGCTGGAGCAGTTCGTGGCCGAGACCACCGGCCAGTACCCGGTCTTCCTGCGTCTCTTGGCCGGCGTAGAGGGCACCAGCCGGGTCTCGCGGGTGGTCAGCGGCCCGACCGCACCCTTCCCGCTCAAGTCGCTGCGCCACTTCGAGGAGATCGCTTCGCTGGCCGGGACGATCGAGGACTACACCGCCTTCCTCGACCGGCTGCAGCAGCAGGGCTGGGTGCGCCTCAGCATGCCAGGGGTGGACTGGCCGCATGTCAGCTCCAACCTGGAGAAGCTGGCCATCGACCTGGACTTCGAGGTGAACGCCATCTTCCGCCGGCCGGCCATCGAGCTGCTCAAGGACCACGTTCCCTGGTTCACCGACGAGCCGCTCAAGCAAAGGCTGGCCGCCGAGCTGGTCGAGCTGGGGTTCGCCCAGGAGCCGGTGCTGCAGGAGCTGCGCAACCCGACCTTCGGACGCTTCTGGGTGCTCGAGGTGGGGCCAGAGGGCAGCTCGCTCTGAGCTTCTTCGCGCCGCGCCAGGGTCAGCCCAGGACCAGCAAAGCCTCTGCCGCGCCGATGCGATAGCCGGCCACGAAGGCCTCCTGCACCAGGGAGCGATAATCCTCGGCCTGATCGCTGCGAGCATAGAGCGCGCGTCCCCGCTCCTGCTCGGCGGCCAGCGTCCGCTGCAGGGCCGGCTTGCCCTGCTGGTGCATCTCCCGGCGCAGCTCCTCGGCCTGCCCGGCGATGCCGTCGCGCAGCTCCACCGAGCGCAGCGCCCAGGCGGTCATGGCTCCAAAGCAGCCGGCCGTCAGCCCGCCTTCCAGGAAGGCCAGGGCCGTCTCGCGGGCCTGCTCGGGCAGCTCGGGGCGCGACCTGATCTCGTCCAGCGCCTGCTGGCCGCCCTCCAGCGTCTGCTCCACGATGTCCTGGAAGACCGGCTCCCACTGCTGGCGATCTTCCTTGAGCATGTCGATGAGGCCGGGGGCCGAGCTCTTGACCTCCTGGTAGAGGTCGTTGACGGGCTGGATGCGCATGAGCGAAGGGTAGCACGCCCCCCGGCCGGGGGATGTATCGGGTTTGTTGCGGTTCGGGCGACCGACGGGACAGGGGCCGCTCGGAGCGAGCGAGAAACGGACCCAATGGACCGGCTGGCCAGCTTCGTTCCCCCCCTGCTGGCCGGCCGTCCCGCCGGCCAGCCCTGGCTGGAGCGCTTTCCGGCCGCCGTTCTGCTGGCCGACCTGTGCGGCTTCACCCGGCTGGCCGAAGAGCTGGCCCGGCAGGGCCCCGACGGGGCCGAGCGGCTTTCAGCCCTGCTCGACAGCTACTTCGAGCAGCTCTTCGAGATCTTTCACCGGCACGGCGGACAGGTGGTCAAGATCGCCGGGGACGCTCCCATCGTGGCCTTTCCCGGACCCCTGTCGGAGGCCGTGCCCCGGGCCGCCGCCTGTGCCCTTCAAGCGGCTGCCCTGAGCCAGGACGGCCTGACCCTGCGACTGGGTCTCGGGGCCGGCGAAGCGGTGCTGGCCGGGGTGGGAGGCCACCGGGGCCGCTGGGAGTTCGTGCTGGCCGGCGAGCCCCTGGAGCAGGCCTCCAGCGCCGAGCGGCTGGCCCAACCGGGCCAGGTGACCGTGGCCGAGCCCGTCTGGGCCTTCTTGCCCGACGCCAGGCGGGAGGGCCCACGCCTGCTCGAATCCCCCCCTGTCCCCTGGCAGGCCGAGTCCGCAGCCCCTGGCGAGGAGCTGCAGGCCTACCTCAGCTCGGCCGTGCTCGACCGGCTCCAGACCAGCGACGCCTGGCTGGCCGAGTTGAGCGGATCCGCGCGCAGCCAGGCGCCG
>QWHO01000148.1 GCA_021404945.1 bacterium CPR1 | reverse complement strand
CGAGCGCTGGACTCAGCCCGAAGGCGAGCCAGAGGAGAAAGAGGCCGCCGGCGAGGCGGACGCCGGCCAGGGCTCGTGGAGACGCGGCCAGCAACACGGCCGCGTGCCCCAGGGCTCGAGGGGGGATCGGCCCGGTGGGGGCGGCCCCGTTGCCCCGGCTCACGGGGCGGGCTGCAGCAGCAGGGTGGCGGTGGACTGGGCCCAGGCCACCGCGTTCATCGAGCCGGCGCTGCGCACATCGGCCGAGTAAGCGATCAGGATCACCGACACGGTGGGCGAGCCCTCGAAGATGCCGGCGGGAATGGTGCAGGAGAGGTGGTCGGGGGGGAGCAGCTTTCCCGACTTCGCGCCCGCCGTGGTGCCCACGGTGTACCAGTTGCTCTGGCCGTCCTTGATGGCCTCCCACATGCAGGGCTTGCCGGTGGCTTTGTCCGTTCCCGAGGCCATCAGGCTGTAGCCGACCGCACGAGGCACCTTGTTCCAGGTCAGCTTGACGGCTTTCTTCAGGTCCACCTGGGCCATCATGGTGGTGCTGGGGGCGGTGAAGGCCACCGGGTCGAGGAACTCCTGGGGCTCGCCCAGGGTGATCGGGGTATTGCCCGCGTAGCTGGTCTTGAGCTGGTAGGCCCCGGGAGCCTTGCCGGTGATGTTGCCCAGCCTGGCGTAGTCGGCCGTGCCGCTGGAGCCCCCGACGTGGGTCTTGCCGGTCCCTACGTGCTGGTGCTTGAGGTGCTCGGGCTGGCCCTTGGCCACGACCTCCCCGCAGCCCCAGTAGCGGATGAGCTCGCTCTGGGCGCTGACATCGGTGCCTTTGACGTTCTGGATGGCTACCGGCACGTTCGGGCCCACCCCCAGGCCGGCGGGCACGTCCAGGCTGGCGGTCGCGCCTGTGGGGGCGGCCTTGGGATGGCTGTAGCTGGCGGTCATGGCTTTGGTGACCATCACGCTGGTGCCCATGTTGGTGCCTGTGGTGCTGGCGATGAGGAAGAAATCCCCCATCGGAACGGGCCTGGGGGCCGAGGCGGCAAGGCCGGCCAGGGCGGCCGTCAGGGCCAGGGCCAGAAACTGCTTTTTCACGGGGAAGTCCTCCTGGTTGTGATCCTCCCTCGCATGGGAGGCGACGAGGTTGGCAGGCCCTGTTCTGAGCTTTCGCAGGAGGGTCCTGTCGGCCGGATAATAACTTCTGACAGGGAGGTGGGATGAAAAAGCGACTCCTGATCAGCTTGCTGATCGCACTCCTGGCGCCTCTGGCCGGGGCCGATGTCGAGCAAGACAAGATTCGGGCCATCGAGCTCGCCCGCAAGTCCGTGGTATCCATTCGTACCTACCGGCAGGGTCAGGAGGAGCCGGGCATTGGCTCGGGAGTGATCTTGCGCACCGACGGCTACATCATCACCAACCACCACGTGGTCGCCAAGGCCAAAGTCGTCAAGGTCACCCTGGCGGGCGGTAAGACCTACACCGCCAAGATCTGGAAGGCCGCCCCCGAGCAGGATCTGGCCCTGCTCAAGATCGAGGCCAGCAACCTGCCGGTGGCCAGAGTGGGCAACTCGGACAGGGTCAAGCTGGGCGAGACGGCCATCGCCATCGGCGATCCCCTCGGTTTCTCGGGAACAGTGACCGTGGGCACGGTGGGCGGGCGCGGCCGCAATGTCAAGGTGGCCGGGGTCTACTACAAGAACCTCATCCAGACCGACGCCGCCATCAATCCGGGCTCCTCGGGCGGGGCCCTGATCAACCTCAAGGGCGAGGTGGTGGGCATCAACGCCCTGGTCTACACCGGCCCTCAGAGTTACAAGCACGCTCAGGGGCTGGGCTTCGCCATCCCCATCAATGATGCGATCCAGCTGGCCAAAAAGCTGGTCCAGTCGGCTCCCGCCGCGGCCGGCCAGGGGAAAGCGTGGCTGGGGATCACCGGCGAGAACCTGACCGAGGATTTCATGCTCACCTACGGAGTGCCGGTCAAGAAGGGCGTCATGGTGACCTCGGTCATCAACGGCTCGCCGGCAGGCTCGGCCGGCATGATCGTGGGCGATACCATCGTCCAGGCCGATGGGCGCACGGTGCTCTCGGTCTCCCAATTTCTGGGCTACCTGGCCACCAAGAAGCCGGGCGACGTGGTCTTGCTCGGTTACTGGCGAGGCAACAAAAAGTCGACCGTCTCGGTCACGCTGGACGCTCAGAGCCAGTAATTCATTTGATCACAACTCGACGTGGGTCACTCCCACGTCGCTGAGGGCCTGCAGCAGCACCGTCTTGCTCAGCTCGCGCGGGACCTCGACCGTCATGCGCAAGAGCAGGGTAGTTTCCTCGTGGAGCAGGTCCATGTTGCGCAGGGTAATGCCCAGCAGCTCCAGCACTCCCTGAACCTTGGCAAGCTGGCCGGGTCCGTGGTCCATGGTCAGCTCGAGGTGGGTGAACTCCCGGTCGCCAAAGCGAGCTTCGACGCGCTTGAGGGTGACCAGCGAGATCAGCGTGATCAGGGTCGAGAGTACCGCCCCCTGGTAGAATCCAGCTCCTGCGGCCATGCCGATGCCGGCGCAGACCCACAGGGTGGCGGCGGTGGTGAGGCCGCGCACGGTGGCCCCGTGCTTCATGATGGTCCCTGCCCCCAGAAAGCCGATACCGCTGACGATCTGGGCGGCTACTCGGGCGGGGTCGTTGACCGGCCCGACTCCCTGGAAGGCAAACAGAGAAATCAGGGTGAACAGGGCCGAGCCCACCGAGACCAGCACGTGAGTGCGCAGGCCGGCGGCCCGGTTGAGCCGCTCGCGCTCGACCCCGATCAACCCGCCCAGAAAGGCGGCCAGCAAGAGCCGGGCCAGTTGCTCGAGGTCAATTCCCATAAACCGCTAGTTTCCATTTCCTGGCAGGGGTTTCCTATGGCGAGCCAACCAGGAAGGCCGGCGCCTGAACAGAAAGCTCCGCTGGCTATGGCTTATGATTGGAATCTGCCCGATACGGCTCTCTTGCAACTCAACCGCCATCTGCAACTGCAAGACGAGACCCTGCGCGATGGCCTGCAGCGCCCCTCGGCGTATGATCCCCCCATTCAGGCCAAGCTTGAGATTCTCCACTTGATGGAGGCCCTGGGGATCCACGGGGCCGATGTCGGGCTGCCCGGCGCCGGGCCCCGGGCAGCGGCCGACGTGACCGCCATCGTGACCGAGATCGTGGAGCAGAAGCTCAAAATCAAACCCAGCTGCGCCGGTCGCACCCTCAAAGTCGACATCCAGCCCATCGTGGACATCGCCCAGAAGACCGGCAAGCTGCTCGAGGCCGATCTCTTCATCGGCTCGAGCCCGGTGCGCCAGTATGCTGAGGACTGGACGTTGGACAGGATGCTCAAAGTGACCGAGGAAGCGGTGGTTTACGCCGTCGAGCAGGGACTCGAGGTCATGTACGTCACCGAGGACACCATTCGCAGCCACCCGGAAACTTTGCGCCGACTCTACACCACGGCCATCGAGTGCGGGGCCATCCGCATCTGCCTCTGCGACACCGTGGGCCACGCCACCCCTGACGGCGTCCGGGCCCTGGTGCGCTTCATCCGGGAGGTGGTGGCTGATACCGGCAAGCCGGTCAAGCTCGACTGGCACGGGCATCGCGACCGCGGGCTGGGGCTGGCCAACACCCTGGCCGCGGTGGAGGTGGGGGTGGATCGCGTGCACGGGACCGCGCTGGGCATTGGAGAGCGGGTGGGCAATACTCCCATGGAGCACCTGCTGATCAACCTCAAGCTGCTGGGCGTGCTGCAAAACGATCTGAGTCGCCTGCGAGAATATGTGGGCGCGGTCAGTCGGCACTGTCGCGTGCCACTGCCTTTCAGCTGGCCTGGCCTGGGCCGGGACGCCTTCGCGGCCACTTCGGCCGAGAGCGCTGAGCGCCTGATCGAGCTTTACGAGTTGGGAGAGCGCCAGCTTTTCGAGCACACCTTCTCGGGGGTGACCCCCGCTCTGGTGGGCCGGGAGGCCCGGTTCGCGGTCGGCCCTCGCAGCGGCCCCGCCAACGTGCGTGGCTGGCAGCTGCAGAGTCAGAAGAGCGGTGAGATCGAGCCCGTGCTGGCAGCCGCCCGTGAGTGTGGACGCGTGCTCGAGCCGAACGAGCTGGAGGCCCTGTGACCGAAGAGCAGCTGATTTACGACTGGAACCGACAGTCTGCAGGGGCAGACCTCACCCACAGCCTTGAGGTCCTGGATGTGACCATGGTGGAGGCCCCCCACAGCCCGGCCGCTCGCCAGCCCGCTCTCTCCGAGCGCCTGCGCCTGCTCCACCAGCTCGACGAACTGGGGCTCGACCTGGTGTGCCTGGGGGATGCCGGCGAGGGCTGGGCCGAGACGCTGCCCCTGGTCTCGGAGGTGGCCGAGTCGCGACTCAAGGTGCGCTCAGCCGTGCTCTGCCGAAACCACGCCGCTGAGCTCGAGCGCGTGGCCGAAGCCTCTGAGCAACTCGGCCAGGCCATCCACGTGTTGTTGCACTGCGGTTACTCGCCGCTGCAGGAGTGGAAGGGCGAGGCCTGGAGGGCGGCTCGGGCCGAGCGCATGCAAGAGTCGGTCATGTTTGCCGTCGGGCTGGGTCTCAACGTCACCCTGCTCTGTCCCGATGCCCCGCAGGCCCATCCCGCCTGGTTGGTGGACACCCTGGGCCGGGCGCTGGACAGCGGCGCCCGGCGCCTCGCGCTGGTGGATACGACTGGCTGCGCCACTCCCGAGGGCGTGGCCCGGCTGATGGCCTTCGTGATCGAGCTGTGCCGTCGCAAGGGTATGCCTCAGCGGATCGACTGGTTCGGCTTCAACGACCGGGGTCTGGCCCTGGCCAACGCGCTCACCGCCCTCGAATCGGGTGCCAGCCGGGTGCATGCCAGCGTGCTGGGCCTGGCCGAGCGCTCCGGCTGCGTGCCGCTGGACCTGCTGTTGATCAATCTGCGCCTGCTGGGGGCCCTGGACCGTCCGATGGAGGCCCTGGCCAGCGTCTGCCAGCGGGTGGCCGAGACCTACCAGGTCGAGGTTCTGTCCAACTATCCCGTGCTGGGCAAGGACGCCTTCCGCACCGGCACGGGGGTGCACGCCGCGGCCATCATCAAGGCCGAGCGCAAGGGCTTCAGCTGGCTGGCCGATCTGATCTACTCCGGGGTTCCAGCAGGCCAGTTCGGCTTCGAGCAGCTCATCGAGGTGGGGCCGATGGCGGGCGAGTCCAACGTGCTGCACTGGCTGGCTCGCAACGCCCTGGAGGCCACCCCCGAGCGGGTGCAGGCCCTGCTGGCGGCGGCCAAGTCGGCTGACCACGTGCTCAGCGACCAGGAGATTCGGGCTGCGCTGGGAGAGACCGCCTCTCTTCAGGTTTAGGTTGCCGGAAGCGCGGACAGGTGGCCTTGGACCGGTGGCGCTCCGATCGGGAGTGAATTGACCAGTCTGACTGGTCATGATATTCTGAGGGCAGTGAGCAATGAAGCCTATTCCGCCTACGAAGCGAAAGCCCAGCTTTCGGAGCTGCTTCGAAAGGTCCGCCAGGGGCAGGTCATCACGATTACCTATCGGGGTGAGCCGATTGCGGAGGTGAGGCCGGTTGCGAGATCCGAGACGGCCCTGGAGAGCCGCCTGCAGGACCTGACCGAGCGTGGCATCCTCCAGCGCGCCGAGCAATCATCCGTCGGGCTGGGGAAGGTGGCCCACAAGCCTGGTGCATTCGAGCGCTTTCTCCAAGAGCGAGAGTAGTCCGTGGAGCTGGCCTATGTCGACACTTCATGCTATGTCGCGATCGCTTTTGGAGAGCCAGCTGCACCGAAGCTGACCGAGCGATTGGCCGATTTCGATGAGCTGATCTCGTCCAATCTCTTGGAAGCCGAATTGCGAGCGGTTTTTTCGCGCGAGATGACTCCTTTTGACTCGAGACTGCTCGACGGGCTGGGTTGGGTTCTCCCGGACCGCGCGCTGGGGCCGGAAATAGCCTCTGTCCTGAGCGCCGGCTACGTGCGAGGAGCCGACCTCTGGCATCTGGCTGTGGCGCTCTACGTCGCTCAAGCTCCCGCAAGAGTCTGGTTCGTGACGCTGGACGATCGACAGCAACAGGTCGCCGAGTTGCTGGGGTTTCGTACCGAGCACTTTGGGCTGTAGACAACCGAGGCCACGGGGGGAGGCGGCCGGGCTCCTGGCTATCCCAGCAGTCGGTGCATTTTCCCGGCCGTCTGGTGAGCTCGGCGCAGGGGCTCGGGCAATCGGTGGCGCGACATCTCCAGTACCAGCTTGAGGGCAGTGTCCAGGTCGCTGCGGTGACCGGGCGAGACGAAAACCGGCCGCCCGCCGGCTCGGGTGCGCAGGGCCGCTCCCCGCACCTCTCCCTCGAGCTCGATGGGGGTCCACTCGCCCCGCTCGGGTCCGGGCATGGTCCACTGGTAGCGGCCCGGGCTCTTGGCGCAGCCGACGGTGGGCAGGTCGAAGGCCAGCCCCAGCAGCGAGGCCAGGCCGCAACGGCGGGGATGCAGGATGCCATTGGCATCCACCAGCAGGCAGTCGGGGGCGGGGAACATCTTCTCCAGCACGCGGATCGAGATGGGGCCTTCGCGCAGCACGAACAGATCGCTCACGTAGCCGGCCTCGACAGGAGACCAGATGGAGTAGCTCGCTTCCACGGTCAGCTCGGGCCGGGTCATCACCACCACCGCCGCCCAGGCCTTCTCCAACCCGTAATGCACATCCAGCCCGGCGACCATTCGGACCCCTTTGAGGGGCTCGATTTGAACGCGCTGCCCCCATTCCCGCTGCAGTCGCACCACACCCTGCGGCTCGGTGGGCAGCTGGAAGGCCAGCGCCGGTTTCAGGGCTGCACCTGGCTCGCGAAGCGCCCCTGGTAGACCGCCTCCCCCACGGTCCTGGCGAAGATGAACTGGGCCAGGCGCGTGCCGGGGTGCAGCGCCAGCGGCACCGAGGAGACGTTGGAGATCTCCAGCACCTGGCGGTTGTTGATACCGGGCTGCATGAAGCCGGCCGTAATGTGCACCATCAAACCCAGCCGGGCGAATCGGCTGCGACCCTCGAGCCAGCCGCACAGGTAGGGGGCCAGGTGAATCCGTTCCTTGGTGATGGCCAGCACCGTCTCCTGGGGCATCAGCACGAAGTAGTCCTGGACCTGGACCAGCTCGGTGATCTGCTCGAAGTCCGAGTCGTTGGTCACATGGTAGATGGTGTGGAGCTTCTTGAAGACCCGGAACTGATCGCCCAGGTGCAGGTCGACCGAGCCCGGCCCCACCAGGGAAGCATCGTAGGGATCGATGGTGATGCCGCCTTTGGCGATCTCCTTGAGGATCTCATCGCGAGTCAGGACGGACATGGTGCCTCAAGCGTTGACCTTGCGGGCTTGCTCCAGCAGGGGCGAGAGGCCGGCCGCCAGCTGGATGGGGTTTCGGGTCTGGATCAGCACCGAGCCCGGCCCTTCGAAGACAGCCACCAGGGTCTCCTGGGTCATCATCGACACCAGGGCCGACTTGGCCGCCTTCTCCAGCTTGTAGCGGGTGTGGGCCTCGAAGGCCAGCACGTGGCCGGTGTCCAGGGCCAGGCTCTCGCCCGCCTGCAAGGTCAGATTGTGGCAGCCTCCGTAGGCTCCCAGCATCAGCATGCCGGTACCGGAGATTCCAAACAAGAACAGGTCGTTGGCTGAGAAGAAGGTGGAGGCGTTGGCGATCTCGATGTCCAGCTCGAGCTCGGGGCTGCAGGCCAGAAAGGCGGCCGAGCTGACGTGGAAGGTGCGGTGCTCCAGATTCAGCACCTCGATGGAGCCTGGCAGCATGGGTGCCAGGATCACCTTGCCTCCTCCGTTCCTGGGCGTGTAAAGGTTGGAGAACTGCGTGCGGCGGGTTTTCTTGCCGGCCTCCTGCAAGAGCTGCACAACTCCTTCGGAGGTATCGGCGTGCAGCTCGACATTGGGCGACATGGCCACCAGCGCCCCCTGCTCGGCGCGTACCGTCTGGCCTTCGGTGAGATAGAGGTGGGCCACCGCATGGGCGGGTCCATCGGAGATCTGGTGGGTGATAGCCATACAGGGCTGCCTCCTCGCGGTAAGTTGGTGCTCGGCCTTCGTGAAACAGGGACCGGCTCCCTGCGCTCGAAGCTCTGCTGCGCGGGCGCACGCAACCCATGAAATCCGGTCTCCAGACCCTGCTTACATACCAGTGGAAGTACCGCAAGCTGGTGCTCCCGGGCCTGCTGCTGCTTCTCAGCTCGGATGCCGGCCAGCTCATCGCCCCCCTGATCGTGGCCCGCATCATCGACGTCCTGACCGCACCCCAGCCGTCCCAGGGCGCCATCGATCGGCTCTGCTGGATGCTGTTCGGAGTGGCTGCCTGGATTCTCGCCTCACGATTCCTGTGGCGCCACTTCATGTTCTCGGCCGCGCGCCTGGCCGAGATGGAGATTCGCAATCGCCTGCTGGAGCAGGTCTTGCGCCTGCCCTCAGCTTACTTCACCCGAACCCGTACCGGCGAGGTGATGGCTCTTGCCACCAACGACCTGATCTCGGTGCGAACGGCTCTGGCCATGGGCATCGTGGCCGGGTTCGACTCCAGCGTCCTGGCCGCCGCCACCCTGGTCATCATGGCCTGGATGGACTGGCGGCTCACCCTCTGGACGGTGCTGCCCTTCCCGCTGCTGGCCCTGGTGATGGCGGTGGGCCTGAGCCTGAGCTACAAGCGCTGGGATGCGGTCCAGAAGTCGGTCGAGCACCTGACCGAGAAGGTGCGCGAGAGCCTGGCCGGCATGCGCGTGCTGAAGGCTTACGTCCAGGAGGGGGGTGACCTGGAGGACTTCGAGCGCACCAATCGGGCCAACTACGAGTCCAACATGGCCTATGTCCGCATCGACGCGCTGTACCAGCCGGCCATCGTGGTGCTGGCCGGCTCGTCCGTGGCCATCTTGATCGCCGTGGGAGGAGCCGACGTGGTCTCGGGACAGCTCAGCCTGGGCAAGTTCAATGCTTTCATGGCCTATCTGGGCATGCTGACCTGGCCCATGATCGCGGCCGGCTGGATGGTTTCGCTGGTGCAGCGAGGGGCGGTTTCGATGGGGCGGATCCAGACCATGCTGGCGCTGCCAGCCGAAGATGCGGGGGGAGCAGAGCTCGACCTGCGGGGCGCCCTGGAGGCCCGTCACATGACCTTTACCTATCCCGGGGCGGCCGCGCCCGCTCTGGTGGACTTCTCCTTCCGCCTCGAGCCGGGCCAGAGCCTTGGCATCGTGGGCGAGGTCGGCAGCGGCAAGTCTACGCTGGCGCTGTTGTTGGGCCGCATCTACGATCCCCCGGCGGGCACTCTTTTCCTGGACGGCCAGGATGTGCTCGAGATCAGCCTGTCGAGCTTGCGCCGGGCTGTCTCCTGGGTGCCTCAGGAGGCCTTCCTCTTCTCCGAGACCATCGAGGAGAACCTGCGCCTGGGCCACTTCGAGGCTGCCCCCGATGAGCTGCGTCGGATGGCCGCGGTGGCTGCGCTGGAGGAAGAGATCCTTGAGTTCCCCGGGGGCTACGAGACCATGCTGGGGGAGCGGGGCATCACCCTCTCGGGGGGGCAAAAGCAACGCCTCTGCCTGGCTCGAGCTCTGCTCAAACCGGCCCCCGTCATCGTGCTGGACGACACCCTGTCGGCCGTGGACTCCGAGTCCGAGCGGGCCATCCTGGCCGAGCTGAGGGGGGCGCTGGCGGGACGCACGGCGGTGGTGATCAGCCATCGGGCCAGCTCGGTGCGCGATCTTGACCACATCCTGGTGCTGGAAGGCGGTCGCATCGTGCAGCAGGGCCGCCACGCCGAGCTGCTCGCCCAGGGCGGATACTACAAGGACATGGTCGAGCTGCAGGAGCTGGAGCAGTGAGCGAGCGCGAAGAAGACGAACGCCTCGGAGCCTTCGAGCTGACCCGCCACGTGCGCCGCATCCTCAGCTACGTCGGCTCTCTGGGCTGGCTCCTCTTACTGGCGGTGCTGGGCTCGCTCCTCTACGCCGCTCTCGAGCTGAGCCTGCCGCAGGTGGTGCGTTTCGGGGTGGACCACTACCTTGTGCCCGGTCAGGCCGGGAACGGCCAGGAACCGATGGAGGGCCTGCGCGAGCTGGGCCTGCTCTATGCAGGCCTCCTCTTCGGCATGCTCTTTCTCAGCTACACTCGCTCGCTGGCCCTCAACCACGTGGGACAAAAAGTGGTTCAGCGCCTGCGCACTCACATCTGGGCTCATCTGCACCGTCTGCCGGTGCGGTTTTTCGACCACAACCCGGTGGGTCGGCTGGTGACCCGGGTATCCAATGATACCAATGCCCTGAGCGATCTCTTCACCAACGTGCTGGCTTCGGGACTGGAGGACCTCCTGCGCGTGGCCGGGGTCATGCTCATCCTGGCCACCATGGAGCCGCGGCTCTCGCTCGCGGTGGCGGCCGTCTTGCTGCCGCTGGCTTTCATGACCTGGTGGTTCAAGCTCACCAGCTCGGCCATGCACCGCAAGATTCGCGTGTTGCTTGCACGCGTCAACGCTTTCTTGCAGGAAAACGTCCAGGGCATCAGCGTGGTCAAGTCGTTCGTGGCCGAGAAGGCCATGCAGTCCAAGTTTCACAAGCTCAATCGGGATTTCTACCAGGCCGAGATGTCCCTCATCTATCTCAACGCTGTCTTCCGGCCGGCCATCTCGGCGGCCTCGACCATCGCCATCGGCCTGGTGCTCTGGTTCGGGAGCCGGGCCGTGCTCGCTCACGAGCTCACCATGGGCACCTTGCTGGCCTACCTGTTCTATCTTCGTCTTTTGTTCTCGCCTCTGGAAGCTCTGGCCGAGAAGCTCAACATCCTGCAGGGCGCCGCGGTGGCCTCCGAGCGGCTCTTTCGCATTCTGGACACGCCGGTCGAGCCCGGCTATCCCGCCCAACCGGGCGAGCGCGAAACGCGTGCCCGCGGCCATCTGGTCTTCGAGAACGTCTCGTTTGCCTACGATCCGGACAAACCGGTGCTCAGGAATGTGAGCTTCGAGGTGCTGCCCGGCCAGACCGCGGCCCTGGTGGGACCCAGCGGCTCGGGCAAGACCACCATTGCTTCCCTGATGCTGGGCTTTTACCGCCTGGAGGGACATGGCAGCGGACGCATCCTGCTCGACGGTCAACCCCTGGAGCAGTGGGATCTGACCCAGCTGCGCCAGCAGTTCGCCCTGGTGCAGCAGGACCTGTTCTTATTCGGTCGCCAGCTGCGCCAGAACGTGGCCCTGTTCACCCCGCGCAGCGATGAGGAGCTGTGGAAGGCGCTCGAGCTGGCCCAGGCGGCCGAGCTGGTGCGTCGATTCCCGGAAGGGCTTTCCCACGAGCTGACCGAGCGCGGCTCGACCCTGTCGCAGGGCGAGCGCCAGCTCTTGAGCTTCGCCCGGGCCCTGGTGGCGGATCCGCCCATCCTGCTCTTGGACGAGGCCACCGCCAACATCGATTCGCGCACTGAGCAGGCCATCCAGCGGGCTCTGAAGGCTCTGCTGGAGGGCCGCACGGCGCTGGTGGTGGCTCATCGGCTCTCCACCGTGCAGGATGCCGACCAGATCCTGGTGCTGCGCAAGGGCGAGCTGGTCGAGCGCGGGCGCCACGACGAGCTGATGCGCGCCGACGGGCTCTACGCGCACCTCTACCGCACCCAGCGGTTGACCCACACCGACTCTGGTCGCTTCCGCGCTTGAGGCTGCTCGGGGTGCGGCTGACCTGGGTCTGTGGCGGAGGGGCCGGCTGAGCGGAGCGACTCCCGGCCGAGAATTCGCGTAGCAGCTCAAGCTCGTTCTCGCTTTCTCGCAGGAGCTGCTCCAGCCAGTCCTTCAGGGCCTGGGCACCACTGGACAGGGCGCGGGCCTTCCCCTGGATCTGTCGATTCAACTCGATGCGCTCATTCTCGAGGCTTTGCAGAAAAGCCGGCTCCGGGGTGGAGCCGCCCACGAGGGCAGCGCTGCGCTTGAGCAGGTCCTGGTGGCGACGAAAAAGGGCCTTGATGGCTTCTCCGGCTCCGGCCGGCGGACTCTGAGCCATATTCTCCCCCCCCTGAAGCGGAAATCAGTCCTCCATGCCCTCCGGCGGCTTGAGCCCGGCCCGCGTGAGCACCGTCTTATCGTGACAGCGCTCGAAGGCGGTCTGGGCGCTGATCTTGTTTTCTTTGGCCAGCTTGATCAGGTGCTGGTCCATGCTCTGCATTCCCTCTTTGGCGCCCATAGTGATGAAAGAGGGGATCTGGGTGGTCTTGCCCTCGCGAATCAGGCCTGCCAGGCCCACGTTCACGGTCATGATCTCCTGCACCGCGATGCGTCCCCGCCCGTCAGCGGTCCTTACCAACTGCTGGGCGACCACCGCCTTCAAGCTGCCGGCCAGCATGGAGCGGATCTGATCTTGCTGGTCGGAGGGAAAGACGTCGATGATACGGTCCACGGTCTTGGAGGCCGAATTGGTGTGCAGCGTTCCGAACACCAGGTGGCCGGTCTCGGCAGCCGCCAGAGCCTGGCTGATGGTATCCAGGTCGCGCATCTCGCCCACCAGCACGATATCGGGTGATTCGCGCACGGCGGCCTTGACCGCTTCGGAGAAGCTGCGGGCGTGACGGTGCACCTCGCGTTGCTGGATCATGGCCGTGGCTGACGGGTGAGCATACTCGATGGGGTCTTCCACCGTGATGATGTGCACGC
>QWHO01000147.1 GCA_021404945.1 bacterium CPR1 | reverse complement strand
CCCCTGAATGACGTTGGCTCCCATCCCGATGTCGCTTCCCTGTCCGACCCGGACATTCCCCGCCAGACGAGCTCCCGGGTTCAACAGGCAACACTCGCCCACCACCGAGTCGTGACTCACCGTCGCGCCCACGTTGAGGGTGGTGCAGGCCCCGATGCGCGCATTGGCGTTGACGATCGAGCCAGCAAAGAGGATCACTCCCGGACCCAACTCGGCCGTGGGAGAGACGAGGGCGGCAGGTGAGACAGCCTGCGCAAAGTCCAGACCCATGGCCCTCATCTCAGCCACCACCCGGTGCAGCACGAGCGGATTGCCAAGGGCCACCACCACCGCCAGGTCGAGACGATTTCGCAGCCAGCTGGAATCTCCCAGGACCGGGAGCCCGTTGATGGTCCTGCCCAGCAATTCGGGGGCATGGTCGATGAAGCCAATGGGACGATAGCAGCCCCCGGCGGCCGCGCTGGCGGCCAGGATCTCGGCCGTCTCGCGCCCGTGCCCACCAGCGCCGACGATGACGACGTCTCTCATCGTGTAAATTCCGGAGAAGTCTCGTTGCCAGGAGACGAGATTCCCTCTCGAACGGCCACCTTCAGGGCTGTCCTGAGAAGAATGCTGCAGTCGAGCCAGAAGCTCTGGTGGTCGACATAAAAAACGTCCAGGCGGAACTTCTCCTCCCAGGCCAGCAGGTTACGGCCGCTGACCTGCGTCAGGCCGGTGATGCCAGGCAGCACCTCGTGACGTCTCCACTGCTCCGGGCTGTAGCGGTCTCGATATTGCACCAGCAGGGGCCTGGGACCGACCAGGCTCATCTCCCCTGCCAGCACGTTATAAAGCTCGGGCAGCTCATCCAGACTGGAGGAGCGCAGGAATCGGCCGAATCGGGTCAACCGCTGCGAATCTGGTAGCAACTGCCCGTTGGCGTCACGCTCGTCGGTCATGGTCCGAAACTTGTAGAGGGTGAACACCCGACCGTCCTTGCCCAGTCGGGGTTGAGCAAAGAGCGCCGGCGAGCCTAAATTGCGCCGCACCAGAATGTGGAGGAGAAGGAGCAGCGGCCACACGAGACCCAGCACGATCGAGCTCAGAGTCAGATCCAGCAAACGTTTGCCGAGCTTTCTATACAGCACGGCTGGCGAGCACCGTGGCCCGATACCATTCGTGGAAGCGTGCCACGCCCTCTTCGATGCCGACCCTGGGCTCATAGCCGAGGAGCTCTCGGGCCCGACTGATATCAGCATAGGTGTAAGGCATGTCGGCGTCCATCATGGGGGCTTCCTGCAGAGTCGCCCTTTTCCCGGCCTGCCTCTCCATGATCTTGACGAACTCTGACACCAGGATCGGCTCGCCTCGACCCAGGTTGAGGATGGCGTAGCCCAGTTCGCGGCCGGTGGCGGATACCACCCCCGCAACGATGTCGCTGACCGCGGTCCAGTCGCGGTGCATCTCTCCCCCGCGGTAGAGGGGGGTCTTGCGGCCAAAGTAGATGTTGTCAAGCACCCGGTGGGCCATCATGTCCGGCCGACCGCGTGGTCCGTAGACCGTGAAGAATCGCAGTATGGTGAAGTTCAGGCCGTAAAGATGGTGGTAGCTGTAACCGAGCATCTCGGCCGCTCGTTTGGTGGCCGGGTAGGGGGAAAGAGGGCGATCGCAGGGGTCGGTCTCAACGAAGGGGATCACCCGGGTTGCTCCATAGACCGACGAAGTGGAGGCGAAGACGAAGCAGCGCACTTTATGGTCGCGAGCGGCATCAAGCAAATAAAGGGTGGCATTCAAGTTGCAGTCGATGTAGAGGGCCGGATCCTCGATCGAGTTGCGCACCCCGGCCATGGCGGCCAGGTGGACGATCCGATCGACGCGATGCTCCTGAAAGATCTGCTCGATGCGCCCTTTGTCCCTCAGGTCTGCTTGCAGGAACTCGAACCGCTCCGGGTGGGCGGTCTCCTGGCAGACCTCGGCCAGGTTGGCCCTCTTGCGGTCGGGGCAGTAATAGTCGTTCAGGTTGTCAAGACCAAGCACCCGGTAACCCGAGTCGAGCAAGCTCACTGTCGTATGACTTCCGATGAACCCGGCGCATCCGGTCAGCAGAACGGTCTCAAGCCCGCGCAAAGCTCTCACCTCGCGCGAGCAGCCCCCGGGCCTCCAACAGGCGCAGATACTCGTCTTGCACTTTCCTGAACACCAGCCTTTCGTCGAAACGCTCCTCGGCCAAACGCCGCGCTTCCACGCTGTAACGGCCGTGCCGCTCGGGGCTGGTCAAGATGGCCTCGATAGCTTGCGCCAGAGCAAAGGGATCTTGGACCCGGACGGCCAGACCGTTGCGATCCGACTCCAGCACCTCCCGACAACCTCGGATGTCACTCACCACGATCGGAACTCCCATGGCGCACGCTTCCATCGGGACGCGAGGAAAGCCTTCGCGGTGCGAAGGCAAAACGCAGACGTCCATGGCGGAATAAAGCTCGGGAAGGTCGTGGCGCAGTCCCAGAAAGGCGCAGATGTCCTCCACCTGGTAGTCTCGAGCCTGTCGAGGAGAGAGGGTATCGGATTTTTCTTCGTCGCTGGGGCCGATCAGCAGGAAACGGCATGCGGGCAGTCGCTCGCGGAGGATGTGGGCGGCCTGCAGGATCTCCAGAATCCCTTTCTCGCGGACCAGCCGGCCGACGAAGCCGATCACCCTGTGCTCGCTCTGGTAGCCCAGTCGCTGACGACTCAAGGCCCTGTCAGCGGGAGGGGATGGACCACCAAATCGCTTCAGATCGATTCCGTTACCCAGATACCTGATTTTCTCAGGTCCACAGATTCCCTCCGCCAAAGCCGTCTGGATGTCCTCTTTGTTTTGCGACAAGATCACGTCGGCACAGCGGGCCGCCACCGTCTCCATCTGGATGAAGAGTCGGCGAAGCACAGGATGGGTGCGCTCGTGAAAGTAGAAACCGTGCAGTGTATTGACCACGAGCGGCACACCGGCCAGACGAGCAGCAATCTGGCCGTAGAAGGTGGGCTTGGGATTGTGGGTGTGGACCAGGGTAAACCTCTCCCGGCTGAGGGTGCGCCACAGCCCGGCGAAGGAGTTGAGGTCCCGCAGAGGACTGAAAGGACGGCGGGTCATCGCAACCTCCAGGTGGCGAATGCCGGCCTGCTCGATGACTGGAACATCAGGCCCTCGGGCCGAGATGCCGGTGACTGCGAAACCCGCCTTCTGAAGGTAGCGCATCTGGTTCAGCAGCAGATAGCGCAGACCCATGTCCACGGTGGTGATATGGGCCACCCGAACCGGACCCATCGCCCTATCGGTGGGGCCGAGCCGGAGCTGGTGCAGGGACTCTGGCTCTCTTGGTTGCATGGTAGATGTTCCGGACGACCTGTTGTAAAGTGCAAGACCAAAGGCCTTGCACTTTACAACGCGCCGGAACGCAGGTCCGGCGCGTTCGTTCGTCAGATTGTGCTAATGTGCAAGACCAAAGTGCGAGCACATTAGCCCCCCTGGTAGCCGAGTCCTGCTGGCAGGTACCTGCATTCCGGTGTGCAGGGAGGAGGAGAGCTGGCCGGTAGCCAACCGTAGTGCCCTTATGAACGTTGCGATCATTGGGGCGGGCTATGTAGGCCTGCCAACTGGATTGGCGCTGGCCTACCTGGGTCACCGCATCACTATCATTGAGAAAGACGAGCGCAAGCTCGAGCTTCTGCGAGCAGGCACCCTCCCCATTCACGAGCACGGCCTCGAGCCTCTGTTGCACGAGTGCGCGGATCGGATACGACTGGCCGACGAGGCCAGTGGCGTGGTGGGAGATGCCGACATCATCATCATCGCCGTGGGCACACCCCAGATGGGCAACGGCAAAGCCGACACGCAGTATGTCGAGTCGGCCGCCGGAGAGGTGGCCCAGGGGCTGCAGAGCGGGCGACGCTACGCGGTGGTGGTCAAGTCCACCGTCCCGGTGGGCACCAACCGCCGCGTGGCCAACGTGGTCCATCGGGTGCTACGCGAGCGCGAAGCACAGGGAACAGTGGGATTTGCCTCCAATCCTGAGTTCTTGCGTGAGGGCAACGCCCTGCGCGATACGCTTTATCCGGACCGCATCGTGGTGGGCTCAGAGAGCGAGGAAACCCTGGAGATGCTCCACCAGCTCTACCGCCCATTACTCGAACAGACTTTTGAGCCGCCCACCTTCATGCCCCGGCCCGAAGGCTTCCGCCTGCCCCCGATGATCACCACCGACCCCACCAGCGCCGAGATGATCAAGTACGCCGCCAATGCTTTCCTGGCCACCAAAATCAGCTTCATCAACGATATCGCTTGCCTGTGCGAGCGGATCGGCGCCGATGTCAGTGAGGTTGCCCGAGGGATCGGGTTGGATGCGCGTATCGGCCACCGCATGCTGGGAGCCGGAATTGGCTGGGGAGGAAGCTGCTTTCCCAAAGACACGGCTGCGATCCTGGCAGTCGCCTCGGAGTATGGCGAAGCCATGCCGATGATTCTGGCCGCCCGCCAGGTGAATTTCAGCCAGCGCCGACGGGCCGTTGACCGCCTGCAGGACGCCCTCAAGGTGCTGCGCGGACAGGTGGTGGGAGTGCTGGGGCTGGCCTTCAAGCCGGATACCGACGACGTGCGCGATTCACCGGCCATGGACATCATTCGCCTTCTGCTCGAGCGAGGGGCGCATGTGCGTGCCCACGACCCCATTTCGATTCCGTCCGCCCAGAAGGAGCTGGAGGGTCTGGATGTCGAGTTTTTGACCAGTCCCTACGCGGTGGCTGAGGGGGCTGACGCCCTGCTGATAGCGACCGACTGGGAGGAATACCGCAAGCTCGATTTTGGGAAGCTTGCCGGCGTGATGCGGCAGCCAATCCTGCTGGACGGGCGGAACATCATTCGCCCCGGTGACGTGCGGGAGCACGGTTTTACCTATCTGGGCATGGGACGTTGAGGAAGGACTCGCGGCGGTCTGGCATGAGTCTCGTCTTCTCGGGGATTCAGCCCACCGGTGCCATTCATGTCGGCAACTTCGCTGGAGCCATCTCCAACTGGGTGCGCCTGCAGCAAGAAATGGACTGCATCTTCTGCATCGTCGACTACCATTCCCTCACGGTGGCCTATGAGGCCAGCGAGATGCCCCGCAGAGTGATGGATGCGGCGCTGGACATCCTGGCTTGCGGCATCGACCCCGAACGCTCGCGGCTGTTCGTGCAATCACACGTTCCCGAGCACACCGAGCTGGCCTGGGTGCTCAGCTGCGTGGCCCCGATGGGGGAGCTCAATCGCATGACCCAGTTCAAGGAGAAGAGCGAGAGGGTGGATTGGGTCAACCTCGGCCTTTACGCCTACCCGGTCTTGCAGGCCGCCGACATCCTGCTCTACAAAGCAGACGTCGTACCGGTGGGTGAGGACCAGGTGCAGCACCTGGAAGTGACTCGCGAGATCGCACGGCGCTTCAATCATCAGTTCGGGGACACGTTCCCCGAGCCGAAGCCCCGTCTCACCAGGGCCGCCCGTATCATGACCTTGTCCGACCCGACCCGCAAGATGTCCAAGTCGATCGAGGGCTCGGCCATCATGCTGACCGACTCGGAGGAGTCCATTCGCAAGCAGATCAAGCGAGCGGTGACTGACGTCGGGCCGCCCCTCGAGCCTGGCACCATGTCGCCCGGGGTGGCTAATCTTTACTCCCTGCTGGAGGTGTTCGCCCCGGCCGAGGTTTATGCGCGTTTCAAAGGGGATTATGAGCGCGGCGAGCTTCGCTACAAGGATCTCAAGGAGAGCCTGACCGAAGAGATGCTGCGGGTGCTTGCTCCCATTCGCGAGCGCCGGCGGGAGCTGGCCGCCAGGCCCGGAGAGGTCTGTCGCATTCTGAAGGAAAGCGCGGCTGACCTGCGGGCCAGGGCCCGAATGACGATGGGCGAGGTTCGCGAGAAGCTCGGCCTGACGGCTTGCCAGTAATTTTTTTGCTATACTTCAGTCATGCGAGCAAAGCGCCGCGCCATTGTTCTGATCTCCACCATGCTCTTGTTGATCATCATCACCATGGTGGTCACGGCCGGCCTGGCGCTCATCCCCGGGGGCCTGGGCCTTAGCGTCAACTATCACGACAAGAGAATGGCCCTGCTGGCCGCTGATGCCGGCCAGCAGTATGCGCTCACCCGCCTGCAGCAAGATAGCAAGTGGCGTGGAAACGGCATTCCGGATCGAGGGGCAAGTGGGGCAGCGGTCACCGAGGTGGACGCGCCCGGAATGGTGGTGGTGGAGGACCGTGGCAACGTGGTGGGCTACCTGCGCGGTCCCTACAACGATGTGGGCCAGTTCCGCATTCGGTTCAACTTTCAGGACGGAAGTGGCAGCGGAACCGACAACCTGAGCAATCCAGCCACCTACACGATCCGCCATCAGTACGTGTCCGTCAACAATCTTGCTGGAGCGGGCGCGCGCGACGTGCCCCGGGCCAATCAGGGCGGCTCGTGGGCCGTCAGCGCCACCCCGCCCGTTCCCTACGAAGTGGCCCCCTTCACGGCTTGCATCATCGTGGAGGGTCGGGCAGGACCGGGCCTCCGGGACATCAGCGCGGCCGACCCCAACTACGATCCTCCCGGACGGGTCGCCAGCTTCGTCTCGGAGACGCAGTTTGTGCCCGACCTGGCCGATGCCACCATCTATTCTCGGGATAGCGTGGTGGCTCAGACGAGTCCGGGCGAGAAGTTCGAGCTCAAAAGTGAAATCCCTGACAAGGTGCCCCGCATCCGCAGTCTGGGCGACGTCCTGATTGAAGCCGTGGGGTCCGGCCTGACCAACTATCTACCCGACTCGGGGACGACCGTTCACGTGGATTCGCTCTCCAGCAAGGTGTTCCGTGTCAACGGAAACGTCGAGACAAGCGACCCCAACGTGGGAGAGCTTCCCCAGATGAGCTGGGGCGACATTCGCAAGGCGGACGCAAGCAAAGCCACCCTGCGAGCCGGACTCTATGTGTGGAGAATGAGCCCGACCGAGCGCTACCTGGAATACTATCCAGCCGACTTTGACCCGGCCGTGGACGCGGTGCCCGCACAGGGCGCCTCCTTTGCAGGTCACCTGCCTACCCGCATCGATACCCCCGCTCAAATCGATACCTCGGGTCGCGAGGCCATCCGCCCGGATGGCGAGCCCTTCGAGATACAGTTCACGGAGGATACCCTGGTGCAGCCAAGCGGAACCGCGATGGGCCTGGCGGTGGTCCCGGACCCGGCCGTGACGGCCAGCAAGAATCGCCCCACCGTGGTGATGGATGTACTGGATACCACGGGCGCCGAAGCCGCTCCGGTGCTGACGTCCCCGGGAGACGTCGTCCTGGTGGGCGAGCTGACCGGTGAAGGTGCGGTGACCAGCGAAGGCTCCATCACCTTCCAGGGTCCGAGCGCTCTGGAAGCTCAACAGTGGCATGGGGTGGCCGTCTATGCCAAGGGAGACATCAATCTCACGGCTATCCCCGATGAGGTGGCGCAGGGTATCGAGGAGGAGGCCAGCTCCGGCGGTGGGGGATGGGGCAAGGGCAAAGGCAAAGGCAAGGGCAAGGGCTGGGGCCACTGGCACGACGATGACGACGACCCACCACCAACACCTACGCCAACCCCCACGCCGCCGGCCGGTGCTTCGGCCCAGGACGTAACCCTGAAAGGTGTGGTGTACACCCAGCGCAGCTTCAACATCGACCTCAGGACCGGGGTCACGGAGCCCGGCTTCTTCGACTTCACCGGAGTGCTGGTGGCCTTCGGCGGAGATCCCGCCACCGGCACTCCCACGCCGGGCACAGGAGGCGTCAATATGAACGTGCGCGGGGCGCGCATCACTTACTCGGACAAGTGGCTCAACCACTTCCAACTGCCCAACACGCCGATGGTTCGCAAGATGTGGGCTAACCACTGACCCTTGAGCTTGCGCTGGCCCCTCTTTCTGGCGGGCTTCAATCTGATGCTTCTTCAGCTCCTCTACGTTCGGGAGCTGTCCTCCACCTTGTGGTCGTGCGAGCTGGCCATCCTGTTTGTCCTGCTGGCTTACTTTGCAGGGCTCTCCCTGGGCTATCTGGTGGGCGAGCGCCTGACCTCCTCCCAGGTGGCTCTGGGGTGGCTGGTCGCCGTCAGCCTGCACTTGCCCTTGCTCTTTGGCATTCGACTCCTGGCCGGCTGGCTGCGATCGACCGGGTTGACCTGGGCCATTCTTCCGATGGTGTTTCTGTCGACCGCGCTCTTGCTCACCGGCTTCTACTCGATTCTGCTTCCGCGGGCCCTGGTCGGCCGGCCCGAGTGCCTGCCCCTGAGCTACTCCCTGGAATTGCTCGGGGCGCTGGTCGCCCTGGGTGCGACCGTGCTCGTCCCGGGAGTGACCAGCGCCGCCCCTGTGGTCTACGAAGGGTGCTTGCTGGCCATCGGGCTGAGCCTGGGCCCGGGTCGACCGATGCTGGTCGGGGGATTGTCGGTGGCGATCGTGGTTCTGGCCCTGCTCGGCCCCATGGATCGAGTCAGCACCCTGTACTACTACGGTCAGTCCTTCCCTGAGCTGAGACCCTGGCAAGATTGCCGAGTGCTGGCCACGCGCCGCTCGCCGTATCAAAAGATCGAGGTGCTGGAGAGCCCGAAAGGCGGTCGCGCTCTGTTTCTGAACGGCCTGATGTACTACAACGAGGCCGATCTCCGCTGGTACAACACCTACGTGACTCTCCTTCCGGCCCGGCTGCGGCCAGCAGGGCGCGTGCTGGTCGTGGGGAGCGGCTCGCTGGACGCTGTGGCCCGGCTCTCGCAGAGCGCGGGCAGCATCACGACGGTTGAGATCGATGCCGAAGTCGCCAGGGTCGGACAAGAGCTCTTTCACCCCCGGCGGGAGCTCGGGGCTCCCTGGACCCTGGTCATCGATGATGCCAAGCACTACCTTGCCACCACCAGCGAGCAGTTCGATCTCATCGTGATGGACGTTCCCGCCCCGTTCTACCTCCAGACCGGCCTTCTATGCACTCGCGAGTTCTACCAGCTGTGTCGAGGGAGACTGTCCCCCGGAGGCATTCTTTCGGTCTGCCTGGCCGAGGACTTCGTGCCCGATCGTCCCAACCGTGCCGCTGGCCCCATCTTGAAGGCCCTGCAGGGGGTGTTCGCGGCTGTGGTGGTGGTCAATGGACCCGAGTCCGGGCTCTCCTTTGCCTACGCCAGCGACCAACCGATCTCCGAGCCCTCCCTCCGGGAGGCGGCCCTGGCTGTGAAAGCAAACCAGGTCGAGCTGGTAGCCCCGGAAGAGCTCTCTGACAGCCTGCAGGGCCATACTCCCGCGACCCTGGATGATCTGCGCCTGGTGTGGGTCTTGAATCGCTGGAATCTGGAACCCTGATGGCCCCTTTGTATGCTTTCCTGGTGGGTTTCTGGTTGGCCGGGCTTCAGGTCAGCCTCTTTATGGCCCTGCAGGTGCGCTGTACTGCCGCCTTTCCAAGTTTTCTGGCAACCACGGCGGGGTGGTTGGTGGGCAGCCTGGCCGGTCTCTGGCTGCCCCGGCGAGGGGCTCCCCTGGCTCTTAGCCTGGCCTGCCTGGCCCCCTATCTCCTGCTCGGGTGGCTCGAGCGCGCGAGCTTCCGGCCCGATCTGCTGCCATTCTTCACCCTCCTGGTCGCCCTCACAGGGCTCTACGCAGGCAGCTTTTTCCGCTCTCAACTGCCCGCCTTCTCCAGCCCCGGTCTGCTTTTCTTTTGGGAGAACAACGGCTTTCTTCTCGGGCTTGGCGCCTCCAGCCTGGCCATTTTGCTCTGGGGGATTCGGGTGGCCTGGCTCTGGCCGGTGGGAGCAATCCTGCTGATCGCTCTGGGACTGACTCGAAAGGGCCCCGGAAGTCTGCTATAGTCTACGAGAGTGGCATTGGAGACGACCCGACGTAGGCGATTCGCCTTCAGCCTGATAGAGTTGCTGCTAGCATTCTCTATCATCGCTACTGCATTATTGATGATAATCGGCATTTTTACCAATGTCATTCAATCGAGTCAAAAGACTGTCGACCTGACGGCTGGAACCATCCTTGCCGAATATTTGATGGACGCGGAAATGCACGAGATCTTGACGGACAAGACCCGTCGAGACAATTTCTTTGACAATGATTACCCGATGAGCGGGGGCAGCGCATACGCCATGGGAACGGCGGCCACCCTGAACCAGACGGTCTTTTCCTACGTCATTTACAACGAGCGAGTCGAGCCCTTCACCACACCCGGAAACCGGTTGAAGAAAGTGGACGTCGTCGTCTGGTGGTGGCGTCCCGGGGAAGCCGGCGAGTTCACGATGGCGCGACAGGGGTACGGCTTTCTCCGAACCCAGATGTCACGACTGGTCAACGAGCGCAGCAGGAATTGATGACTCGGCGCGGTGCGACCCTGTTTGAGGTCATCATCACCACCGGAGTCTACAGCCTGATGGTGATCGCCGTGTTCTTGATCTTGCGCGGAGGACTGCGAGCCTGGCACAACGTCGAGAGTCGCCAGAAGGCCCAGCGCGACTTGCGGCGGGTTCATCTGCAGGTGCTCGAGGACCTCAAGGCAGCCTCCTCGAGCGGATTGGACTTCAAACCGTGGGGTCAGGGCAAGTTCGGGGCAGCCAACGGAGACGCGCTCTGGTTCTTGAGCAGCAAGGTCCCCGAGACCTATCCGGCCCCCTATGCCCGAGCTTTCGCCCGCAATCCCTCCAACGGGGAGCCCTTGTGGCAGGTCAACGTGCTCTATTACGCCGTCGTTCCCGACAACCACACCACCTGCGCAGGGTTTCGCGGTTCTGACGGATACGACACCGCCTGCCCCCACAAATACCTGATCAAGAAGGTCATCGACCTCAACGACCAGTCATCCGACCCCAACAACCCCGACCAGGTCGAGCCGTTGCTGACCAAGGCCGAAGTGGATACCTATCTGACAGTGCCCCCGACCCCTTACGCCCTGTCCGGCATGGTGACCGGAGCGGTTGTCCCGGGAAGCGTCCAGGTCATCGCCGATGCCTTGCTCTCGTTTCGAATCCAACGTCCGGCCGGTAGGCCGCTGGTGGGACTGACCACCCGAGCCGTGCGCCTGGTGGAGGCCTCGCACGCCCGCTCGGGACCCATCAAGCTTGGCCAGGCCGACATGGCGGGCGACCCCTTCACGCTCGAATACAAGACCTGGGTCGTGCCGGGAAACCGGTAGAATGGAGTCTTGCAGGAATTTGCTTCAGCAAAGAACGCCCAACACTTGAAACGCAAGAAGCCCGGCAGGCAGCCGGGCTCTTCTGGAGCAGCGGTGAGCTCGGCTCTAAGGCTGGGCCAGGCTCTTGAGGGCCGCCCGCACGACCGCAGCCCGAGGGCGAGGATAGCTGGGGAACTTGTCCATGACCTCCAGGGCTCGCTCGGCAATCGAACGCTGGCCGGCGTCAGCCCTGTCGAGCACGGCCCTGAGGACGACCCGGCCCACGGCCGACTGCTCGTCGGCGCTGGCGAGTTGCTCCACCACGCGTACTCCATAGCTGGCCAGTTGCTTGGCGCTGGCGCCCTGACGCACCAGGCTCTGAATCTCTGCCAGGATATCCACGATATCCACCTCCGATGCTCCTTGTGGCTCCACTTTACCCCTCACTCATGACAAATGTCTGAAAGGATTGGCCTTCTGGCAGGCGAACCGCCCCCGAGCCCGCAGGCTCCGGCCTTGCGTTCAACCTGGAGGTTCTTTGCCCGATCAAGCAGTTCTGGCACCTGGCCTGCGCGGCCGCAGCCTGGTTTCGATCCGTGACTTTAGCCGCCTGGAGATCGAGGAGGTGCTGGCCACTGCCAGCCACCTCGAGGGCCACCGGGGCGACGAGCTGGCCGGTCGCCAGATCGCCCTGCTTTTCTACGAGAACAGCACTCGCACCCGCAACAGCTTCGTAACCGCCGTGCATCACCTGGGGGGCTCGTTGTGCGGCTTCGACAGCGCCGAGGGCACCTCGGTGCAAAAGGGCGAGACGCTCTACGACACCATCCAGATGTTCTCAGCTTACTCCGACGCCATCGTTCTGCGCCATCCGCGGGATGGCTCGGCTCGCTGGGCGGCCGATTCGGCCAGCGTACCGGTCATCAACGCCGGAGACGGTAAGAACCAGCATCCTACCCAGACTTTGCTGGACCTCTACGCCATTCGGGGAACCCAGGGACGACTGGACAATCTGACCGTGGCCCTGGTGGGCGACCTGAAGTATGGGCGTACCGTCCACTCGCTGTCCGACGCCCTCTCGATGTATCCTGGTAACAAGCTGCGCTACGTCTCCCCGCCCAGTCTGCGCATGCCCTCTGAGCAACTGTCCAGCCTGCGGCAGGCAGGGGTCGAGTGGAGCGAGCACGATTGCCTGGAAGCGGTGCTGGACGAGGCCGACGTGCTCTACGTGACCCGCATCCAACGAGAGCGCATGCCCGACGAGACCGAATATGAGAAGGTGCGGGGGGCCTTCCGCCTCACCGCAGGCATGCTACGCAAGGTGCGCTCCAGTCTGCGCATCCTGCACCCTCTCCCGCGGGTGGATGAGATCGCCCCTGACGTGGACCACACTCCTTACGCATTTTACTTCCAGCAGGCCGCCGGAGGCGTGCCCGTACGCAAGGCGCTGCTCTGGCTGCTGCTGGGGATTGGAGAGCGAGCGTGAGCAAGACCGCCGAGCGTGAATATAAAGTCTATCGCATCGAGAACGGAACTGTGATCGATCACATGCCTCACTGGGCGGCAGTGCAGGTACTGGAGCTGTTGGGACTGCGGGGCTCAGATTCC
>QWHO01000680.1 GCA_021404945.1 bacterium CPR1 | reverse complement strand
CGCCCCTCCCCTGGAGCCCAAGCCCCGCACCAACGGCAAGAAGCCGCCCAGGAACGGCGCTCCCGCGGCTCTGCCCGGCAACCTGTCCCGGGCCGACCTCCTCAAGCGGGTGTCCGATCTCTATCACGAGACGCTGCTCAAGAGCGAGGAGGCGCAAGGCTACCTCAAGCAGCGCGGCCTGGGCGACCGGGAGCTGTGGACGGCCTTCCGGCTGGGCTACGCCGACGGCTCGCTCCGGGAGCTGCTCCCGCAGGAGGGAGAAGTTGCCGCCGCCCTGGCCGAGCTGGGGGTGGTCTCCGAGGCCGGCCGCGAGCTGATGCGGGGCTGCCTGGTGGTGCCGCTCGAGCACCCCGATCACGGCGTGATGGGCCTCTACGGCCGCGCTCTTCACGAGGCGAGCGAGTTGCCCCACCGGTATCTCCGCGGCCCCAAGCGCGGGGTCCTGAACTGGCAAGCGCTCCGCTCGGCCCGGCGCCTGGTGGTGGCCGAGAGCGTGCTGGATGCGCTGTCGCTCTGGCAAGCCGGTGTGCGCGACGTCACCTGCCTTTATGGGGCTGGCGGCCTGCCCTCAGATCTGGAGGAGCAGCTGGGCCGGAGCGCCGTGAAAGAGCTGGTCTGGTGCCTCGACGCCGACCAAGCCGGACAGGAGGCCACGGCCAGCCTGGCCCGCCAGCTATCCCCGCGCTTTGCGAGCTATAGCACAGAGCTGCCCGAGGGCCAGGACCCGAACCAGGTGCTGGCCGGGCAGGGCGGGCCGGCGCTGGCCCGGCTGGTGACCGCGGCGCGTCCTCTGGCCGGCCCGTCCGAGCCGGTGCCGGAAACCGCGCAGGAGGCACCGGAGGACCCCGAGAGCCTGTCGCGGGAACTGGACGGCACGCTCTACCGCCTGACCCCTCTGCCGCCGTTCTACGGCCGCCTGCGGGTGGTTCTCCGGGCCGAGAGAGAGGGGCGGCACTTTGCCGGCCGGCTCGACTTCCTGGTGCTGCGCATGCTCGACCAGGTGGGCCTGCAGCTGAGCCGGCGCCTGGGACTCTCCAAGGAGCAGAGCGAGCGTCACCTTTCCACGCTGATGAAAGAGACCGAGAGCTGGGTGGCCGAGCGCCATCCCCGCGGCCAGGCCGGGGCGGTGCTGGCCAAGGCGGCGCCCGAGCTGAGCGAAACCGAGCGCGAGGAAGCGCTGGCCTTCCTGCGCCGCCCCGACCTGGTGGAGCAGATCCTGGCCGACATGGCCGCGCTCGGCTACGTTGGCGAGGAGAAGCCCAAGCTGCTTGCCTACCTCATCGGCATCTCGCGCAAGCTGGAAGAGCCGCTGGCGGGCATCATCATCTCGCAGGCCAGCGCCGGCAAGTCCGGGCTCACCGAGCTCGTCGAGAAGCTGACCCCGGAAGAGGAGGTTATTTTGTACTCACGCATCACGGCCCAGGCCATCAGCAACCACGAGCGCACCGCCCTGAAGCGCAAGCTCTTGATCCTGGCCGAGAAGGCGGGCGGCGGCGACTCGGCCGACTACCAGATCCGTGAGCTCCTCTCGCGCCAGAAGTTCATCACCGCGGTGCCCGAGAAAGACCCCGTCACGGGCCAGATTCAGACCCAGGTGAAGCAAGTAGAGGGGCCGATTTCTTATTTAGAAACGACGGCCAACCCCAACCTCAACCACGAGAACGCTACCCGGTGCTTTGAGATCGAGCTGGACGAGTCGATGGAGCAGACGCTTCGCATCCACGAAGCCCAGAAGGACCGCTACCGGCTCGAGAAGCGCCGGGCCCAGGACCACACCAGCATCCAGCGCCGCCACCAGAACGCCCAGCGCCTCCTCAAGATTACGGCCGTCATCATCCCGTTCGTGGACCACATCCGGTTCCCGCACCGCTGGCTGCGCACCCGGCGCGACCACAAACGCTTCCTGTGCCTCATCGAGGCGGTTGCCTTCCTGCATCAGTTCCAGCGCAAAGGCGGCCAGCTACCGGACGGAACGCCCTACATCGAGGCGGGCCTGGCCGACTATCGCCTGGCTTACGAGCTGGCTCGGCAGGTGCTGCGAGCGACGTTCCACGAGCTGTCGCGCAGCGCGCGCGACCTCTGGGAGCTGGTGCTGCCCTGGGCCCAGGGCCAGGCCGGCGACCGCATCGAGGACTTCTGTTTTACGCGCAGGCACGTGCGCGGCCTGGTGGACTGGCCCGATCGGCGGGTGCTGGACGCCCTGACCGAGCTCTCGCTGGCCGCGGGCGGCTCGGTGGCCTGTCCGCTGCACGACCTGACCACGCCCGAGGAGCTGGAGCGCCTGGGGGTCCGGTAGCTTACGATTGAAGAAAAATGGTGAGGAGGCGCGGTTCTTGTTCGCTCTCTCTTCAACTGAAAATCAAGGTGTCTGCGGGTCTGTACTTCTACGGACGGGCAGTGGGTGGCCATTTCCCTCGGCGGCCAGGCCAACTTCGGCAAAACTTCTGCAACGAAGTTCCGGGCCGTGGTTGAGCCATCTTTGGCAACTTCTACACTTCTGCAACTTTTTCCGGGGGTGCGAAAAAAACATCGCAGTCCCCGGTCCGGACAGGACAACTTCCGCAAAACTTCTGCAACGAAGTTCCGGGCCGTGGTTGAGCCATCTTTGGCAACTTCCGCACTTCTGCAACTTTTTCCGGGGGTGCAGAAAAAACATCGCGCACCCCGGGCCGGCGAGGGCCAACTTCTGCAAAACTTCTGCAACGAAGTTCTGGCCCGTGGTTGCGCCATCTCTGGCAACTTCCGCACTTCTGCAACTTTTTCCGGGGATGCGGAAAAAACACGAGGGGTCCCGGTGAGCACGCTGGACCCCGTTCTCTGGGAGGAGCGTTTTCGCGACCATCTGGAGGTGCGCGGGCGCTCGGCCGACACCGTGACCACCTACCTGATGGGGGTGCGGCCCTTCCTGCGCTTTCTCGAGGAACGGGGCGTAGCCAGCCTGGGCGCTGTGACCCGGGAGCTGGTGGAGACTTACCGCACGGAGCTTTTTTATTTGAAATATAGGGGCCGGCCGCTGAGTCTGGCCACGCAGCAGGCGCGGTTGGCAGGGGTGAAGGCGTTCTTTCAGTTTCTGGCGCGGCGCGGGTTTGTGCTGGTGGACGTGGCCTCAGGGCTGGAGCTGCCGCGCCGCAAGGCCGGGCTGCCTACGGTCCTGACCGAGGCCGAGATGCAGCGGCTGCTGGACGTGCCCGACCCGGCCACGCTGCTGGGCGTGCGCGATCGGACGCTGCTGGAGGTGCTCTACGGCACCGGCATTCGCAACGGGGAGCTGTGCGCCCTGACCCTGGACGCCTGCGACCTGGCGGTGCCGGCGCTGCGCATCCTGCGCGGCAAGGGTGGCAAGAGCCGGGTGGTGCCGTTGGGCGAGGAGGCGCTGGCCTGGCTGGAGGCCTACCTCGGCCAGGTCCGCCCGCGACTGCTCCGGAGCGCGGGCGAAACCGCAGTCTTCCTGAGCAAAGACGGCCGCCCCCTGGCGCGTCCCACGCTCATTGACGTAGTGTCTCGCTTAGCGCGCAAAGCCACGCTTCAAAAAAAAATAACTCCCCACGTCCTTCGTCACTCCATGGCCACCCACATGCTCCGAAGGGGCGCGGGCCTTCGCCAGTTGCAGGTGCTGCTCGGCCACTCGTCCTCAGCCGTAACCGAGCACTACACGCGGGTGGAGATCGCCGACCTGCGGCGGGTGCTCAAGCGTTGCCACCCGCGCGAGCGGCGTATGCGGGCGTGAGCTGGACCGAGCTGGTGGCCGGTTATTTCGAGCACCTGCGCGCGCGGGGGCGTACCCGGCGCACGCGCGAGCAGGCGGGCACGATTCTGCGGCGCTTCGAGGCTTTCTGCGAGGGGCGCGGACCGGGCGCAGTGCAGCTCGAGGACCTGACGGCCTGGCGCTCGGCCCTGCGTCAGAGCTGCTCGGAGTGGACGGCCAACGCCTACCTGATGCGGGTGCGGGGCCTGTTCCGCTGGGCCTGGCGGCGCGGCCACCTGCTGCTCGACCCGGGCCTGGAGCTGGAGCTGAATCACCTGCCCCGCCGGCTGC
>QWHO01000679.1 GCA_021404945.1 bacterium CPR1 | reverse complement strand
CGCTGAACCACCGTGGTCGGTTCTTTGAGACCCTCGAGCTCCTCGCGCAACTTGCCTGTCGACTTAAGATTTAGCTCGCGATCGAACCAGTGGAAACGGCCAATGAACATGCTCTTGAGCTGAGGGGCGGCCCCCTCGACCAGGGTGACCAGAAGTGCCCGTCCTCTGCCGTGGCCGAACTCAACCGATTCGGGTGCGCCAGGCCACGCCAGGCGTTCTCCCGCCTCGTGCTGAGCACGACCACCCAACGCGAGATAATCTAGATCGAGGACGTCAGGAGCCTCCCGGCTGCAGGCGATCCCAACCCGCAAACTGGAGTCGGGGCTTCGAGGCGGAATCACGAACGAAGGAGCTTCTCGGCGCGAGCGCACGGGCATTGGGTAGAGGATGGCCCCCGGGATACCCACGGGCTCTGAATCGTGCAGAATCTGCACGGGAGGGCCGAACAACTCTTGATGCCGGCGAAAGGGGCTGTCAGGCGTGTACGGGTCCGTGATGCCGGGCAGAAGGAAGACGGGGACCGGGCTGCTCATCAGAGCCCTTGCCAGCGACTTCAGATCGTTCTTGGTCACCCGGTTATCTGCCAGGGTGTTGCCCGCTAGAATCACCGCCTCTGCCTTCTCAGGCTTCACCCTGGCCAGAAGGGCGTCCAGCACTCCAAATCGGGCCGAGCGCAATTCCTCGGCCTTCGGATAGGCGTGAGGAAAGGATTGGCCGATGAGCAAATCGGAGCTGTGGAGCAGTTTCACGACGCTTCTCCCCTCCCTTTCATGCGCAGTCGATTGGGCAAATTCCTCTCGCCTGACGCCGGATCAATCCAGCCGATCGATCTCCTGGCGCCCGTCCTTCAAGGAAGGCAGCTCGAGCGCAGAACTTGCTGGGCGGCAATATTCCGCGGCGGCCTGTTTCAATGCTGCCTTCTCATTGGAACCGTAGTCTCGCTCGAACCGCTGCTTCCAGGTCTGACTTCCTGAGCCAGGGGCGTGTTGGTTCTCATCGATTCCGGGCTCATGAAGTAGGTCCAACAACCAGTTCTCAATGCTCCAGGTCGGGACGGGCGTGGCGATATGCTCATCGCTCCGTCGGAGGGGCATGCCCTTAGCCTGGAGGGCCTGGTTGAGCTCGGCCTTCCTCGTAGCGACCCCGACCCGGTCTCCATCTCGGATTGCCAGGAGACAACGTCGCTCGAACTCTCGGCTCCGAAGGACCTTTACTTTCTCCGGATACTGTTGCCGCACCCAGCTCTCGGCCGCACCGCGCCCGGAGGGTGCCGTCTCGAATCGGAACTTGCGCTTGTTGTAACCAAGATGTTCCAACAAGCGGCGGACGAAGCTCTCGGTGCGAACGTCCTCGCTGAGCACGACGCCCTGCACGCCCTGGCGCTCAGTCGGCATTTCCGTTGAGCCCGTTGGCGATCTGTGTCGAGGCCGTAAGACCCGTCTCTCGGTCAAAGGGAGCCGGCCGTGCCCGGGCCGCTGCGCCATCCGGACGCTCGAACCAGAACGGACTACCAGCGGCCATATAGTCGATGACTTCCGGATGATGCGAGACCACAAAAACCTGGATGCTGTCAGAAAAACGATCGCGTAACTCCACCAGCCATGGTTGCACTTCGGTCAGCCCGACGTGCGCTTCGGGCTCGTCCAGAAAGAGACAGCCCTGGCCTGCCGTGAGGCCTTCCAGCAAGGTATACAGGATGATCAGTTCCCGCTGACCATCGGAGAGCTCGCTGAAATCCAGCTCATACGGTCGACCGCCGGCTTCCTGGGTCATTACCAGATCCCGTGTGCGCCCACCCCGACCCGAGCTGACGCGCTTGAGGGACTTGAAGCCTGGAATGGCGTTCGAAAGGGCGGCAAAGAGAGGCTGGAGTTTCTCGGGAGACTCCTGGGCCAGGTGCCGAAACCAGGAGGCGAAGTTCCGCCCATCTCCCACGAGCCGCGTCTGCTCCTCGTGGCTCACACCGCTGACCCTTCTCGAGTCCAGTCTCAGGACAAGAACTCCGCGCAGAAAGTCCAGAAACCAGATGAGGTCGCGCGTCTCAGGGCGATCTTCAATCTGGGGCAAAAACGACCGGTTGCCTCGAAAGGGAAACGTTGGTCCGGGCGCTCCGTCTCGCTTGAACAGGTGCACAGAGCCGTCTTCGTAGGCGAAAAGAGGCCTCCCATCAAGGGTCACCTGCTCGGACTTGATCAGAGAGCGCTCGGGGCGTTCCTCGTGCTTGATAACGAGCTCGTAGTGATAGAGTCCCTGGGACTTTCGCTCGACCTCCAGCTCCAATCGCTGCTGGTTACGCTTGTCCCAGCGCGTCAAAGAATGCCGAGAGAATGTCTCCGGAATCTCCTCGTACGCGTCGGTGCCCACGTCGGCTCCCTCGG
>QWHO01000146.1 GCA_021404945.1 bacterium CPR1 | reverse complement strand
CGTCTTCTTGCCGGCGTCTTGCGGACCCCCATCGTGGGGGGGGACTTCAACCTGCGCCCGGTCAAGGACCTGCCGGCAAGAGGCGCAGTCTGCTCTTGTTTCTTCTCTCGCGCAGCCCGTCTCGTTGGCCTGCGGACCTGACGACTCCCAACCTGCGGCAGGGAGAAGCAGCTCTTCGAGGCGAAAACCCAGCCATGACCCTGGCTCGACCGAGCGCCCAGAGCGCCCCCGACAAACAGAAGAAAAGGGCCGAGCAAGTGCGCTTCTTCGGCCGGGTCAAGGTTCGGGAATCCGATCTGATCATGTTCACTCGGCAGATGGCCGCCATGATGCGCACCGGCATCCCGATCACGCGTTGCCTCGAGACCCTCGCCGGGCAGGTGGATGACCCTCGCATGCGCGATGTCATCGACTTCATTTACAAACGGGTCTCGGAGGGGCACATGATGAGCTCGGCCCTGGGGCAGGTGCCGCGCGTTTTCACCCATATGTATGTCAGCATGGTTCGCATCGGTGAGAGCACGGGCGCCCTGGCCGAGAACCTGGAGATGCTGGGCGGGTGGATGGAGCGCGACTACCAGCTCATGCGCAAAGTGAAATCCGCGCTCACCTATCCGGTCTTCGTTCTGATCCTGGCCACGGTGTTGACCCTCGGTCTGTTCTACTCCATCCTTCCCGGCTTTGTGAAGATCTTTAACGAGATGCAAGTGGAGTTACCTCTGATCACGAAGATCGTCATGGCGATCACCGAGGCTGTGCGCAATCCGGGCGCCTGGATGGTGGCTCTGGGGGTCGGTGCGGCTCTCTACTTCTTCTTGCGCGATCAGGCCGCCACCGAGCGTGGGCGCATTCGCTTCTACCGTGCCGCCCTGATGGTCCCCGTGCTCGGACAGATGTTGCGTCAGGCCGCCCTGGCCCGGTTCTGCTCCTCGATGAACGCGCTCTTAGTGGTGGGAGTGGACCTGATTCCGGCCCTTCGCCTGGCCGCCAATGCCAGCGGGAGCCCCCTCCTGGTTCAAGACTCGAACCCCATGAGCAACGCCATGCAGGAGGGGTCGATGCTCTCGGAATACCTGGAGGCCCGTCGCGATCTCTATCCTGCCTCGGTCATCCAGATGGTCAGCGCGGGTGAGGAGGCCTCCAACCTGGATGCCATGTTCGCTCGCCTGGGGCAGTTCTACAACGAGGAAGTCAACTATCTCATCGAGGGCTTCAGTGCCGTCCTCGAGCCGGTGATGCTGGCCGGGGTTGCGACCGTGGTGGGCACCATCGTGTTGAGCATCTTCCTGCCCCTTTACGGCTTCCTGAACAAGCTCGGCGCCTGAGACAAAAATACTACTTGTCTCGGTTGGATCTTTTTGTTACAATTTTGTTAATGGGGTGACTCGACGCGGCTTCTCTCTGATCGAGCTCATGGTGGCGGCTTCAATCGTCATCCTGGTCATGGCCCTGTCGCTGCTGAATCTGAGGGGAGTCACCGGCAAAGCCAACGCTCGCGGCCTGGCCAGCGTGATCGCCGACCAGATGCGCCTGGCTCGCCAGGAAGCCATGGCCAACCAGGTTCCCGTAGCCGTCTGCTTCCCCAGTCAGGGTGGCACCCGACCTCACAGTCAGGGCTTCTACGTGGCCAGTGGCAACGAGCTGCCCCGCATGTCCCGGGTGGTCAACTTCAAGGACGAGTTTCCTCGCGCCGTGGCTTTCATCGGCACCTGGCCCGAGAGCTCGGGAACGCTGACCTGCGGCCCCACCTTGCCGGGAACCAAGACCGGCAAGATCAACCTGACCAGCTGGCTGAACGCCACGATGCGAGACGATTACTGCTTCGTCTTCACTCCCGAGGGCGGGGTGGTCACCAACGGTCTGCCCTACTTCCAGGGCGCTTATCACGTGCTGGTGGCGGCCGGTGTCGATTACGGGTCCGCCTCTCAGCCTCCGGGCACCCCCCCGGTCAGCCCGCCAGCCTACTTTGCCCCCACCGCCCTGGGCGAGGCCTACACGGTCAGCGTCAGCTCCTCGGGGGCCATCAGCCTGGAGCAGGGCGTCACCGGCGGTAATCCCAACCTGATTGCCGGGCCGACGATCAGCACCCCGGTGACCCCGGCTTCCCTGCCGCCCTTCGACCCGGGCACCACTGCTCAGCCCGTGGTGGCCGACCTGCAGGTTTACCCGAAGGTCGACCCCAGCATTCTTCCCCCCAATGTGGACGTCATGGTACCAGAGGACGGCCACGTCACCCTGGTGGTCACGGCCAACGACCCCTCTGGTCAGCAACTTTTCTTGCAGTGGAGCTGCCCCGACGGCACTTTCTCCTATCCGGGAGAAGAGAAGATGCAATGGAACTCGGCTCGGCAGGCCTGGGTCAGCTACTGGCAGTGGCGCCCTCCCGAGCTGGCCTCTCCCGGACAGCAGTATACCCTGATGTGCTCGGTGCGCAATCTGGCCGGCCAGGTGGCCGTGCCGGCCATCCCGACCTCGTTCAACATCGGTATCAGCCCGCCCGGCGTCATCTGCTTCCAGCGCCAGGCCACCACCACGACCACCAACGGTTACACCGGCGGTTACGACATCATGGTGATGGACCCCGAAGGCGGAGAGGCCCGGGCCGTCATCCAGCGCAACAGTTTCGTTCCGGCCCCCTCGGTCTCGCGGGACGGCAACAAGATCACCTGGTGCGAGGTGGGTGCCAATGGCTATCCTTCCGGTCTCTACGTGGCCAACATCGACGGCAGCGACCCCCGTCACGTCTACAACGGGTTTGGCATCCTGCCCATCTTCTCGCCCCTGGGCGACAAACTGGCCTTCATCGGCCTGAGAAACAGCGACTTTACGATGTCTGTCATCGACGCCGACGGCGCCAACCGGGTGGATCTGGATGTGGTGGCCGTGGGAGGCTATGGCTGGGATAACTCGAGCTGGTCGCCTGATGGGCAGAAAATCGTTTATCAAAGTCAGTTTGCTGGAAAGAACGGGATCTGGGTGACTCCCATCGACACCGCCCAGGGCTCTCCCCAGCAGATCCTGGCCAGCTCTAGCACCTTCAACGGCTCCACGAACCCTTACACCGATGTCAACAATCCTTCCTGGTGCCCCGACTCCACCAATGACGCCATCTTGTATCAGAAGGCGGGACAGCTGCTGCGCATGACCAGCGCTGGAGTCCAGGTTCCTTTCCCGCAGACGCTCAGAGGCTATCAGGCCTCTTTCTCGCCGGATGGCTCGGAGATTCTGCTCGGAAACGCCAATCTCTACCGGATCAGCTCGCTCGGCACCGGCGGACTGAAGCAGATCACCTCTTCCAAAGAGTACGTCAACTACCCCTCCTGGGGTCCCTGAGTCTCAGTCTTGCGAAGCCGGGCCTTTACCCTGGTCGAGGCGCTCATCTCGATCTTCTTGATCATTGCGTCCTTTCTCATCGTGGCCACGCTTTTTCACACCGGCCTTCGTTACGTGCACCGGATTGAAGCGCGCAACCTGGCTGTCTTGCTGGCCGAGCGACGCATCGAGGAGATGCGCACGCACGCCCGCAATCGTACCGGGACGGAGTATGGCTTCGCCAACTTCAGCACGTTCACGGGGGTGGCTACCGATCCGGACTTTCCTGGCTATGAGGTGTCGGCCAGCGTCAAGGACCTGACCGTTTTCTCCCCTTCGGAGGGCTATGAGCCGACCAGCGGTACGCGCACCTTATCTCGCTCGATGAAGCAGGTCAGGGTGACGGTTACCTGGGACCAGGGCACCAGCAACCTGAGCCTGATCACTTTGATCGGAGAGCCCGCTGCCAGCGCCAGCCCCCCGCGCCGTTTTCGCAACAACAACCCCATCGTCGTGACGCCCACCGCGCCGCCCATTCCGCCCCTGGTGGCTCACGACCAGGATGTGCCGTTCCGTGTGGTCGCCTACGACCAGTTCGATCAGCCCATCGAGGACCTCTTCTTCCAGTGGTACATCCAGCCCGGCGATGGAAATGCCACCACCTTTCAGAGCACTGACGGCAAGACCGCCTTCATGCGCAATGTGATCAACATCCCGGCTCAACCCCCGGCCTACTCGGGTGGCCAGGTGGTGGTGGTCGCCCGGGCCGTGTTCCGAGGCCAGGAAGCCTTCGGCTACTCTCCGCCCGTGGCGCTTCAGCCATGATCGCTCGCAGAGCGCCAGGCGTCAGTTTGCTCGAGGCCCTGATCACGCTGGGGCTAGTGGGGATGCTGCTGGGCCTGTGTGGCTCCCTGTTGGTGGGCTACTTTCGGGTGCTGAAGTTCTCAGCCGCCAAGGACAACAGCTGGTTGGCCGCGCAGGTCGGCATCCAGCGGTCGGTGGGCGAGTTGCGCGAGACCGTGGCTGTCATCACGCCTTCGTCGGGGGGAACCTCCAACGAGCTACGCTTTCGAAAGCTCGACCCCGGCGCCACCGATCCCGATAGCTCCGCATGGTTGCCCAGGCCGATCCCGAGCCCGGTGCCAGTGGCCTTCGATCCCTATCCTCCCGGCTTGCTGCTCGAAGTCTGCTACCGTAGCCTGGGCGACGGGCGACTCATTCGTGAGGTGGGACCGGCCGGATCGGCTCCCACCAGCACCGAATCGCTTTGCGAAGGGGTCAGCGGCTTTCGCTGCGACTCCCTGGCGGACGGCTCGTATCTACTGGTTGTCTCGGTGCAGGAGGAGAAACTTGTGCGCACGCTCACCTCGCGGGCCCTTCCTGAGGTCCCATGAGAGGCCGCCGCCCGGGCTTCATCATGATCGCGGCCCTCTTGATCACGGTGATCCTGGTTGTGGCCGGGATGGCCTACCTGGGCTCGCGGGTGGCCCAGTACCGGGGCGCCGCCAAAGGGCTCGAGGCGGCCCAGGCCCGGGCCCTGGCTCGAGCTGGAATCGAGGATGCTCGGGTCAAGCTCGAGAAAGACTATCGCTTTCCGCCTCAGTCCTCTTATGACCAGACGATCTTCACCTATTCCGAGGATGTCAAAGACGGGGGCATCGTGATCGGATCTTACACCGTCTCCATCGATGAGACTCACCGAAACTCCCCCTTCTTCGTGCTGCGCATCAGCTCGGTCGGGGTGGTGGGAGATCGGACCAGCCCCAGCGCCCAGGCAACGATCAGGGCCGACATGGATATGTCCACGGCCGATCCCAGCAGGGTGTTTCGCTTCCTGCGCTGGGAAGAATCCACTAATCTCTAGGAGGTCCTATGTCCAAGTGGCTCGTTCTGGCCTGTGTGGCAATGCTGACGGTGGGATGCTCCAAACCCCCGGCCGGCGAGGCGCAAAAGGCCGAGGCAAAGCCGGCCAGCTCGACGGCTGCCACACCCGAGGCGGCTCTCCAGCCCGGGGCCGTGACCCCGGGGAGCGCAGGCCCGAGCAGTCGAAGCGGACCGAGCTCGGCCGCAGCGACGCGCCCGCCACGGGGCGCCCCGGAGGCCAGGTTCAACTTCTCGGCCCCGGATGCTGGCGTGGCTCCCTCTTCGCGCAGCCCGGCTCGCGCGGCCGCTCCCAGGCCGGCGGCGGCCCCCGTTCCCAGCTATCCCAACGCGGGCGTGCTCAACGACCCGTTCACAGGCAAGCCTATGGCGCGTCAGGTGACCAGAGAGGGCACGGTGCTCGAGAGCGGCCTGGACGAGAAGGGGAAACCCTTTACGCGGGTGGTCCGCTAGCCTCGGCCATGAAGCGCACCAGGGCCCCTTCCCCCTCCTGACTGGCGGCCTCGATGGTTCTGGCCAGCACCTGGTTGAGCCGTTGCTCAGTCTGCAGTTGCTTGCTCGCGGTTTTGTCCCTGGCCAAACCGATTCCCAACTCTGCCGCTGCGCCCAGGAAGAGCGGATAAAAGCCCGAGACCACTGCTCCCGCTGACCAGACCGCGGCCATGCCAAGCCGCACCAGATGGCTTTGACTCTTTCCTCGCTCGAGTTGACCGAGCATGGTATCGGAATACTGCTTGAGCGAGTGCAGGTCGAAGTGCGGTCCTCGCTCGGCGGGAATCTGCCGATGTCGCCCCATGGCGGCTGCCAGCAACTCCATGTCCGAGCCCGGCTCGGGTCGTCCCAGCTGCGATTGGATGCCTGTGAGAGCCTCGAAGCGAGTATTCTCGGCCGCTGCTCGAATCTGTCCGAAAACGCGGAAGGGATCGATCTGGTCGATCTTGGTGGCCACTCCAACTTGGAGCAGGGCCAGATCGGCTTGAGGCAGGAACGGCTGGCCGTCCTCTCCGAGCAGCAGCTCGGGCCGCTTGTTGGCCAGGGCGACTTTGACCTGCTCGCAGGCTTCATGACCATATTGCTCATAGCCCCTGGAGAAGATCATCGCGTTGGCCAGGAAGGCGCCGGTGGCCAGGTCCTTGCGGCTCTGCTCGGTGCTCAGAGCTTCGGCCGAAATGCCCCCCGTGTGCATGGCCTTGAGGTATTCGAACAGGCACTGACGGCCGCGGACCGGGTCAACGCCTTGAGCCTGGAGCTTGTCCCTGACCCAGTCGAGCTTGAGGGCCGACTCCAGAGCCTGGTGGTCCTCGTCGATCAGCCCTCCCTGCAAGAGGGCGCCGGCATTTCGATAGGCCAGCTCGCTGGCAACCTCGTCCTGGTCGAGCAGAGTGCCGGGCCCGGTTACCAGGGAGTGGATCACCACTCCCCCCATGGTGTCGGCCACCGGGGCGATGGCCCGGTCGACCTGGGGGGCGGGTGCCTGGGAGTCGGGAGAGGCAGGCTTCCAGACCCCGTCCTGCAGCTCGGAGTTGGGGATCAGCGCCAGGGTCGAGCCTTCCAGGTGGCTGGCCTGGGCCTCGGTGAAACCAACTGAGACGTTAAGAATGCTCATTCCCTCGGGCAGCCCGGCTTTGCGCGCATCTTGCAGAGCCTGCTCGAGGGTGCGCGCGGTCGCCACCTTGCCCTCGGAGCCGATATAGTACTCTGTCCCCGATGCCTCGGTCAGCCCCAACGCCTCGGCCGTGAAGACGACCGGCACAAAGGCTTTCTCATGGTCGTCGGGCGGGGCTGGGGAGACATCTGCAAAGCGGAGCTCGGGCACGGCCAGGGTCTTCTTCTCCGCCCCGGGCCGCCAGAGACCCTCCTTGACCTCGTGCTCGGGCACCAGGGCCAGGGTGTAGCCACCCAGGCCACCTACCAGGCTGGCCGGCAGACGCATGGAGATGTTGTAGTAACCGCGTGACAGAGGAGGAGTCGTGGCAGCGGAGACGGGAGCGGACTTGCCCAGTACGGTCTGGTCGCTGGGCTCTGGGGCCGCGGGCGGGGTGGAGGCGGAAGGGGAAGAAGATCGGACCGGGGAGGCGGCGGGGAGAGAGCTGACACTCCGGAGATCACCGGTATTCATTCCCCGAAAATTCGGCTCAATCCGGATAAGGACCTGCAGGGTCCGTCCCCGAACCCCGCCTGAATGGAACTGATAATGAAAGCCACCTGGGGGGAAGAGGCCTCAGGGTCGGAGTCGGCGGTGCTCTCCGATGACGGGCAATGGATGGCGGTCGCCTCGGGGTCCGAGATCGCCTGGAGGGCGGCCCTTACGGGCCAGGAGTTGGAGCGGCTGGAGGCCGGCTCGACCCGGGTGCTCTGCCTGGCCCTGGCGGCCGAGTCGAGCTTTCTGCTCGCAGGCAGCGACGAGGGTCAGGAGGTCACACTGAGACGGTATCGACGCCAGGAGGAGAGCTGGACCCTGGACAGCGAGTTTGAGGCCCACCGCAGTACGACTGCCCTGGCTGTGGCCCGGGACGGCCAGGTCTTTGCCAGCGGCGGAGGAGAGGGCATCTTCACCGTGTGGAGCCGCGAGGGGGCGGATCTTTGGAGCGCCGAAGGTCCGGGGGCCATCGGAGCCCTGGCCTTTTCTCCCGACGGCAACCAGCTCGCGGTGGCTCGCCCCGAGCGGGTCGAGGTCTGGAGCCGCGAAGGCGAGCCACTGTGGAGCGCCTCTGCCGGCTCGCAGCCCCTGGCACTGGCCTTCAGCCCCGACGGTCAGTGGATTTTGTCGAGCTGGCCCGAGGGTCTGCAGCGGATGCGCTCAGGAGAGGTGGAGGCCAGCCCGGGCCTGCACTTTGTCGGCCCCGCTCTCGAGCCTCAGGCCGTCTTCAGCGGCCAGACCTGGTTCGGCCCCGGAGTCTCTTCGGGCGGCGCGCTGCGGCTCTGCTGCCGGCAGGGCCTGGACGTGTGGCGTGATCAATACCGTCTCTGGCGCTCGGCCCCTGTGGAGGAGTTGATCGTAGGATCGGGCCGGATTCTCTCTTGTGGCGGTCAACAGCTGGTAGTGCGCGACTCGCAAGGCCACGAGCTGGCCCGCCATCGATCCAGCAGCAATCTCGGCAAGTTGGGCTTCTCGCCCGGTGGGCGGCTGGGTGGCTGGTGCACCAGCACCGAGCTGGTGGTCGTGGAGCTGGAGGGCGGGTCGGTGCTGGCCCGCGCGCCCCAGCGGAATCTGGCCTTTGAAGTGGGCAACCGGCTGGAGTTCGCGAAGCTGCTCGTCTACCCGGATTGGAAGCTCGAGAGCGAGGTCTCGCTGGAAGAGTGGTCGGACGTGGTAGCCCCCAAGCACGTCCTGGCAGGATTGGATCAGATCTGCCTGCCCCTGCCGGAGGGTGGCTACCGGCGTGCGCGACTGCGCGACGGGGAAACCGAGCAGACCTTCTACTGGTCCTGCCAGGTCGACCGCCACCAGGTGCGCGGCTCCTTTCTGGTGGCCTGGAATCACGAGGCCATCGTGCGCTGGCGTCTGGAAACGGGGGAACTGGTGGATGTGACCCCCTGCCCCTCGGCCGGACTTGCGGGCGTCGCAGTCTCGCCGGACGCTCAGAGGGCCATGGCGCTTTCGGAGGGCTGGGCCCGACTGTATGATCTGAGCGAGCAAAAACTCCTGGGCAGCCTTTGCCTGCTGCAGGGGGGCGACTCTCCCACGGTGGTGGCGGCCTTCGACCAGGACTCGTTCCTGGTCGGGATGAGCCAGGGGCGGCTCCACCTGATCTGCCAGGTCTGAAGTCGGTGTGGATGCCAGACTTCTTTCAGACCCCGACGGTAAGCTTTTGCCATGCATCTCTCAGCTTTATCCGGGCCGGGCGGGGACCTTCGCCAGGTGGCTCGAGATCTGTGCACCCCGAGCGCGCAGCCTTTGAGCCCACCCCCCGAGCCCAGCGAGGAGCTTCTGGCGGCGCGCTCTCGCGAGCCATTTCTGAGAGCCGGCCGTGTCCTGGGAAACCTGGCTCTGGGCGCGGGAACGGTCTATCTGCCGGGCGTTGCCGGCAAGGTTTGCGGGGCCATGGTCGGGGTCATGGGCGCCGGGACCACCGTCGGGGGACTGGCGGGCCTTCTGGTCGCGATGCCCTTCGCGCTGATGGGCAATTCCGGCAAGAACTGGCCTGCGATGGTCGCGATCGGGAGTGTGCTCACGGGGATGCTGGCCGGGACGATCGCGGGCGGTTATCTGGGCTACCAGTTTGGCGGAGAGGGCCTGAGCCTGGCCGGTGGGTGCCTGGCGGCTTCAGCCCTGATGATCAACACCCGAAGCTCGAAGCTCAGGCGGCTCGAGAGCGAGCACGCAGCCCTGGTCGAGAACCATCGTGCCCGGCAGGCGGCCTTCCAGAAAGGCGAGCAGCCGCCCGAGGCGCGGCCCCTGGAGGCTCCCTCGGCGATCGAGCGGATCGGAGACCTGGTGTTGATCGGTGGGATACGTCTGCCCCAGCGATCCCGCAAGCCTGGAGGTGTCCCCGACCCCTGAGAGGGAACTTCTGGAGGTGGACAGCTGGGTACAGGCGGCCATGCAGGCCGAAGACTACGCCTCGGCCCTGACCTGCGCCCGGGCCATGCGAGCCAATGCCCAGGGCGAGCAGCTGCACTGGGCCGTCTGGAAAGAGGCCCAGTGCCTGCACAAGCTGGGCCACCAGGAAGAGCTGCTGCAACTGGCTGCCGGCGCCGACGCGGGCAAGTTCGGAGGACGGCTCTACTCGCTGGCGGCCGAGCTGACCCTCGGCGAGCCACGCTTTGACCGCTTCGCCGCTCTGGCGGCCCGAGCCACCGAAGACCTGGACTGGCTGCGGCAGGCCTGGGCCCAGCAGCCCGGCCCCGAGCTGGCCTGCCAGCGGATCGAGCTGGGCCTGAGCCAGCAGGAGCCCGAAGAGGCCTTTGCCGGCCACCTGGGCCTGCTCGAGCTGGCCGAAGAGCGGCAGGATCGCAACCTGGCCTGTCTGGCCTGGCAGTTGATGGACGAGCTCAAGAAGGTGTGCTACCCGGCCGATTACCTGCACGAGCTGGTCTCGCGCTGGGAGCGCCTCTCCGGCCTGCTGGCCCCGGCCGAGCGCCAGGCCTGGGAGGAAGGCCGCAAGGCCTACCAGGCCGGGGCGGCGGGCGAGCAGACCCTGTTCGAGCAACTGCTGGTCCTGGGCGTCAGCCCGGACGCCTGCGATGTGGCCGGTCGCACGGCCGCCTTCGGAGCCGCCATGACCGGGGCCGTCGCCATGCTGGAGTGGCTGCGCGAGCACGGGGCCGACCTGGACCGACCCAACTACCAGCTGCTCAGCCCTTTGATGGCGGCGGTGATGGAGGGCAGGACCGAGGTGGTAGAGCTGCTCTTGCCGCGTCAGGCCAGAGTCGATCGCCGCGGCCCGGGGGGCAACACGGCCCTGCACTTCGCGGTCCAGAAGAACCGGCTCGAGATCGCCGAGATCCTGATACGCCGGGGAGCCAACCCGGCCCTGGCCAACCAGCATGGAGAGACCCCCCGCTCGCTGGCCGAAGCGAGCGAAAGTGAAGAGCTGCATCGGCTCCTGCGCCCGGCCCAGGGCGGGCTGTTGGGCGGACTGCTACGCCGCAAAGGCTAATGTGCTCGCACTTTGGTCTTGCACATTAGCCGTCCAGCCGCACCCCCTTGTGGTGTGGGAGGGGCTACGCCCTCGGGCCCGCAAGATATTAGGCGGCACGGCGACTCGCAGCCTGAAACTGTCAGGGGGTTCCGGAAGTCCGGCGCGGCTACTCCAGGTTGGGTCGGACCCGATCGCTGAAAACGTAGCCCACCTTTCCCCGAGCGTCGATGACCTGGAGCCAGCGCTTTTCGGCCAGCACCTCGCGCACATCCCGCTGGCCCGCACCGGGAGCCTCCAGCACCACCACGCACTCGCCTCGGGCGAGCTGGACAACCACCGGATAGTCAGTGCCTGGCCCCTGGCGCATGTTGAGATAGCCGTCCCGGTCAGTGACCACCACCGGATAGTAGGCCCGCGAGCGCACCTTCTTCAGCCGCGAGCGGTGGGCGTATCCCCAGATCCCTCGCGGGGTGCAAACCCGGGCCCACTCTTCTTCGATGAACTGGCGGACGAAGAAGCGCTCGCCAGTGTGCAGCTTGTCCACGACTGCCGATTTGCCATCGGCCGAGGCGCGCACGTTGGTATAACCGTCTTTATCCTGGATGACAGCCACGAAGGTGGTGGCCAGGTCGTCCACCGGGCCGTCCTGGGCCAGGGCGGGGGCGATCCAGAGGAGTAAAAGCAACACGAGCAGGCGAATCATGAGCGGCCGTTCGAGCACTATCGAGGTGACCCCTGTGCGATTTCGCTCCTTCCCCCAGTTCAATCAGCCCGGCCTGGGCGAGGTGGCAGGCTCCAAGAGCCGACTGAGCGCCGCGACTCTGCGCCATTTCACTTCCGAGCGCATGGCCGACAGATTGGCCCGGGCCCTGGGCCGGGCCGGTTCCATGCCCATCAAGGAGCTGGTGGAGTCGTTCGAGTTCTTCGAGCGGGTGCGCAGTCTCTTGCGAGCGCCGGTGGTGGCCGACTTGATGTGCGGCCACGGTCTGGTGGGTGCTCTATTCGCGGTCTTCGAGCCGAACGTGAAGCAGGTGCTGCTGGTGGACCGCCGTCGCCCGGCCAATCACGATGCGCTGCTCGAAAGTCTGGGCCGGGTGGCCCCCTGGGCCCCTCCCCGGCTGCGCTACCTGGAAGGCAATCTTGACCTGTGCGCCGCCGAGCCGATCGAGGCGATGGTGGCGGTGCACGCCTGTGGCCATCGCACCGATGCCTGCCTTGATCTGGCCCTGGAGCGGGGCGCTCAGGTGGCCGTCATGCCCTGTTGCTACGGTCCGCCCAGGGAGGCCTCCCCGGCCCTGATGGCCGGGTTGGGCACTGAGCTTGCTACCGATGTGGCCCGGACCTACCGGCTGGAGAGCGCCGGCTATCGCGTGCGCTGGCGATCCATCCCGCCGGAGGTCACGCCCATGGGCCGCATCCTCGTGGCTCAAAAGGGCTCTTCTTTACAGAAGGGTCCGCTTTCGGTATAGTTAAGTTGGCCCGATCTCTTTTGGCTGTGCATTTGCCAACTTTGCGCCATGATGGAGGTAGCTCTTGGATCCCATCACGAACCCGAACTTCGTCCCCACCTTCAACGCCAATCCGTTCACTGGCGTTGACGCCACTCCCGGTGACCTTGGCGGTCTGGTCCAGTCGGTCATCGGGATGGGGAACCAGAGCCAGGCGCTGATCAACGCGCTGGCCACCGGGCAGATCCCCGAGAATCTTTTTGCTGGGGTCGAGGGGATGGGAATTCAGATCCCCAAGCCTCCTCGCATGGACCTCTTCATGGCCTATACCAACCTGCAGGCCGCTCAACAGCAGGAGGAGACTGCTCTGGGAGACCGGATCAAGTCCGATGCCAATGATCTGGTGGACGCCTTCTACAAGAGCCACCATCTGGAGTTTGACGGCAACGGCAATCGCGGCCGCAACATCACCTTTCTGCACCGGCTTAACCAGATAGCCATGAATGGGCAGATCAGTCGCTTTGTTGATCAGTTCCTGGTCACTATAAGCAGTAAGCATGATGATGGGGAGGGGAGAGAGCCGA
>QWHO01000145.1 GCA_021404945.1 bacterium CPR1 | reverse complement strand
CCTGGCGTGGGGCAGCAAGACGGTTACTTCATCGTGGGCGGAGTGCGCCTGCGCCCAAGAAAACAAACGAGCACTTAGATGAACATTGCAGCGGTCCCCCCCACCTCCGCCCCCGCCCGGCCGCCCCAGGCCGTGGCTGACCAGCTCGAGAGCCTCGATCTCACCCTGCGTCACAGCGTCGAGCGCTATGAAGGCTCGATTCCCGAGCTGGAGACGATGGCCAGCCAGAGCCGCCAGCGCGCCGCCCTCTGGCTGGGCGGGGCCGGATTGGCCCTGGCTCTGGGGGCGGCCGGTGGTCCGCTGGGGATGTTGGCCTCGGGCCTGGTCGTGGTGCCGGCCACGGCCTTCGGGCTGCTCTCGCTGGCCCGCTCCTCGGCCGCCCGCGAGCGACTCGAGATCGCCCGCGAGGCAAGCCAGACCTTCTCTGAGCTGCACGCCCAGGTGGGCTCGCTGCGCCAGGAGGTTGACGAGGTCGTGCGCCGCAACCAGGTGCAGTCGCTGGCTCAGGCCTTCGAGCGGCAGCAGAAGGCTGTCGAGGAAAAAGAAAGTCACATCCTGATCGGGGGCGTACGCCTCAAGCGCAAGGATCGATGAATTGCGCCCCGGCCAGGAGCGCAGCCTGGGCGGCTGACGACGACGAGCACGAGCGCTGTGAACCGAAAGAATGGAAGGCTCCACTCTGCCCGCCCATCGTGCAGGCCAGCGGATTTACTCCTCGGACCAGCCGAAGATGGTGAGCTTGCCCGTGGTGAGGCTGGTCACCTTGCACCACAGAGTCTGAGAACGGAAAAACGGCACCACGGAGTTCGAGGAAGTGCCCATCCCCGACACGATGCCCCGGTCGATCCCGAAGGAGCAGACGGTGTGCACGGCGTCATAAGTGACGAAGAGATAGGCGGGTTGGTTCGAATCGCTGCGGATATAAGCCTGCCCTCCCACAATGACGCCGGTGGCCAGAGGCGAGACCTGGTGGCGAAAGTCCAGGGCCCGGAAGTCGGTGGACTGGATCTCGCCCCACGGGTTGCCCGTGTAGGAATACATTCTTCTTCCCAGCAGGACGAAATTGCGCCACTCACTGAGATTTCCCCGGTTGGGAGTGACCGAGGTGCTGTATTCTAGCTTGAGGCTGGTCAGATACCCGAAGTGGTGATAAGGCGAGGGGGCGGGCAGAACGTAGTCGTCGGGCTTCAGGTCCAGCCCGGCAGGGAGCCTGATGCTGTTGTCGCTGTTGTCCTGAATCTGCACCACCTGGTAGGTGAATTGCCCTCCCACCGACGAGATCAGGGCAGGGGCGCTGCGGAACTGGCTTCTGGTCAGCCGGCCGACATTGGTGCGAAAGCTTGCCACACCGCTGGCGTTGTCATAACTCACCAGCCTGAGGAAGGGGACATAGCGGACCTGAGCCTCCCGATCGCCCCGGTTGGCGACTGCGAACACGCCCACCCACATCTCGGGATCGGCTGCGGTAAGGTTTGGCATGTCCACGCCCAGCTTGCACTGGTCGTAGAGATACTCGCGGTCGGGCAGAGGAAAGGTGACCGAGCCGGGGATCTCTGACGGCGAAGTCGAGGAGCAGCCCGCATAACGAAACCCGCTCATGGTGGCGATGGGCCCCAGGACTCCCGTCGACCGGGGCCCCGACCAGTAGACCCGGGGGGTGCCGTAGTCTTGAGCCCTCGCCAGACCTCCGAGCGCGAGCATCAGGAGGAAGCCCAACAGACATCGCCAGATCATCCGGTCTGCTAACTGGTGAGAACGCGGGGAACCGGACGTTTTCGCTTCCCGGGAGTCTTCCACTCTTGAAATCATTTGAATTCCTCAGTTCCTGTAATTGAGCCAGTTTCACGGCAAGGTTTCGGTAGGTTCTGAGCCTGATGGGTCCGCTCCTCTGCGGGTGACAATGATAACTACCGATGCAGAGAGCGTGACCTTGCTCGGAAAGGGTGACGAGCGCGGAGTTCCCCCAAGCTGCAACGCCCTGAAGGCAAGCGCGGGGATTACCCCGAAGAGCCGCCCCTATGCTTTGTCTCAAGTGTGGCCTGGAGAACCAGGGGCCAGGCCCGTCCTGCACTCGCTGTCAATTTCATCTGGGCCTGGTGGCCGAGCAACGGGGCTTCATGCCCCAGCTTTACGCCGTCCAGAAGTCCCAGCGCCAGCGGAGTATCGCCCCCGAAGAGGTGCGTCAGGTTCTGACTCGGCTCGACCAGGCCCTTGGCACCATGATTCGCCACGTGGATCAGACGCGCAACGTGCTCTCCATGATGAACCTGGAGGAAACCCGGGCGGGCGTACTGGGGGGCTTTCTGGCTCCCCTGCGCGACTCGATGGAGAGCTTTCGCGGGGAGGCTCTTACTCTGGAGGGGCAGATGGTCTTCCCCGATGCCACCCTGAGTCGCATGGACCACATCCAGGTATCGATCGCTCGCGGCTCGGAGGGCGTGGCCTACCTGATCCAGAACCTGCAGAGCTTCCTGGTCGAGAAGACCCGGAAGGAATAGGGCGGCCCCGCTCGCCGACCAAACCCCGGATGGAGGGCTCAAAGCATGCGCTGGGCACGACTGATCTTGTTCTGCATCCTGGCCGCACTGGTGACCTCGGGCTGCTCCTCTGGCCCCGGCCGGTCTGGCCCCCACTCGCGCGGGCCCGGTTCGCCCGATACCCCGCAAAGCACGGTGTCCCCCGCTCCGGGCCTGGTCTTCAATCTGTCCGAGGGCACCCCCGGGGGCGGGGGTACGCCCAGCCCCCCCACCGAATCCAAGCCATTGAGCGAGGGTGAAGTCAAGAAGCTGACCGCTCGCCTGCCGGCCCAGAAGAAGGTTCCCGGCCTGAAGCAGGAATTTGCCCTGCGCGAGAGTTCTCTGCCCGCTCCCCGGGCCGGCCGGGTAGAGAAGCAGCCCTTCCCTCCGCCGGTGCCGCCGGAGAGGGCACCCGAAGTCGAATCGGGGCCCCTCAAGGTGCTGCGCCACGCCCCCGAAGGGGCGGTGGAGCAAGTGCCTCAGCTCTCAGTGACCTTCTCCCAGCCCATGGTGGCGGTCACCTCCCACGCCGATACGCTGGCCAAAGGCGTACCCGTGCGCCTGGCCCCCGAAGTCGACGGCAACTGGCGCTGGGTGGGTAGCAAGACCCTCCTGTTCGAGCCCCGCGGGCTGGTGAGCGAGGGACATGAGCTGCACCGTTTCCCCATGGCCACCGAGTATACCGTGGAGGTGCCGGCCGGCACCCCCTCGGCCACCGGCAACAAGCTGGCCGCCGCCGAGCGCTGGACCTTCAAGACCCCGCCGCCCACCCTGGCTGGCGCTGCGCCCAAAGACGGGCCCCATCCCCTGGAGCCGCTCTTCTGGCTTCATTTCGATCAGGATGTGGTCCCCTCCAAGGTGATCGCCACCGTCAAGGTCTCCAATGACATCTCGGTGCGACTGGCCAGCGAGGATGAGGTCAAGGCCGCCATCCTGGGGATCTCCGAGGAAGAGAAGAAGCGCTGGGTAGCCTTCAAGGCCACAGCGCCTCTCCAGCCGGCCACCGGCTACACGGTGAGCGTGGGCCCGGGGACCCCTTCGGCCGAAGGCCCCCTGCGTACCGAGAGCGCTCAAACCTACTCTTTTCGCACCTACGATCGGCTCAAGGTGGAAGAGTCGCGCTGCGGCTGGGGGGACGATTGCCGCCCTCTGCAGCCCTTCTACATCCGTTTCAACAACCCGATCGATGAGGAAAAGCTCGACCCCGAGACCATGGTGAGGGTGGAGCCGTCGCTCCCCGGCCTCAAGGTGGAGGCCAGTGGCTCGGTCATCTGGGTGCGCGGGCAGACGAAAGGGAGCACCACCTACACGGTGCGCCTGGACGGCTCGCTGCCGGACACTTTCGGCCAGACGCTCGGCGAGAGCGAGTCGCTCACTTTCAAGGTGGGCTCGGCCCAGCCCCAGCTCATGGCGCCCGGGGGCCAGCTGGTCACCCTGCAGGCCAAAGACAAACCGGGTTTCCCGCTCTACCTGATCAACTATCCGAAGCTCAAGGTCAAGATCTACGCCGTGGGGCCCGAGCAGTGGCCGGACTTTCTAAAGGCCCTTACTGACCAGAGCTATAACCGGCCCTTCCAGGCCCCCGGCGAGAAGGTGGTGGACATCACCCAGGAGACTGGAGTGCAGCCTGACGAGCTGACCGAGGTCAAGGTGGCTCTGGAGCCGGCTCTCAAGGATGGCAAGGGCATGGCCATCGTGGTGGTGGAGCCCGTTACCAGGGAGAAGTACCCCCAGCGCATCATCACCTGGGTGCAGGTCACCGACCTGGGCCTGGACGCCGCCAATGACGCCACCTCGCTGGTGGCCTATGTGAGCAAGCTGGCTGACGGCTCGCCCGTAAGCGAGGCCGAGGTCAGCCTGCTGGGTGGCCCCCGCGGCCGCACCGCCGCCGATGGCAGCCTGGAGCTGGAGCTCCCCTCTCACAGCTGCGAGATTTTAGTGGCACGCTCGGGCCAGGACGCCACGTTCCTGCCTCGCAACGTCTATGCCTGGGACCGGTCTGGCTGGTCGAAAATGCTCCAGAACGATCGGCTCATCTGGTTCGTGTTCGACGACCGCAAGATGTACCGACCCGACGAGGAGGTGCTCGTCAAAGGCTGGATACGGCGCTGGCAGGCCGGCCCGAAAGGCGACATCGCCGCCGCCGGCCCGGGTGGGGAGGCCCGGGTTTCCTGGACCCTCTACGACTCGCGCGGCAATGAGGTCGAGAAGGGCCAGACCCCGGTCAGTGCGCTGGGCGGCTTCGACCTCAAGCTGAAGCTGCCCAAGACCATGAACCTGGGCACCTCGCGGTTGGAGCTCTCCACCGGCCTCGCGCCCGGGGGCAGCACGGCTCACGCCTTCGAGGTGCAGGAATTCCGTCGGCCCGAGTTCGAGGTCAGCGCCAGCGCCGAGCCCGAAACCTCCTCCATCGGTCAGGGTGCTCTGGCCACGGTCAAGGCCAGCTACTACGCCGGGGGCGGTCTGCCCAACGCCCAGGTCGACTGGGCCGTGAGCGCTTCCCAGGGCTCCTTCCAGCCCCCCGGACGCGACGAATACACCTTCGGCACCTGGACTCCCTGGTGGGACATGGACTTCTCCGTGCGCCCCACCGCCGACGCCACCCAGACCTTCGAGGGGCGCACCGACTCGAGTGGCGTACACCGCCTCAAGTTGGACTTTGCGAGCGTCGAGCCTCCCCGGCCCATGGTGGTGCGGGCCGAAGCCAGTGTGCAAGACGTCAACCGGCAGGCCTGGAACGCCTCCACCAGCGTGCTGGTGCACCCCTCCGACGCCTACGTGGGGCTCAAGACGGCCTCTACCTTCGTGGAGCAGGGCAAACCCATCGAGCTGGAAGTGCTGGTCTGCGATACCGCCGGTAAGGCCCTGACAGGCCGGCCCATCGAGCTGCGCTCGGCCCGCATCGATTACGAGTATCGTAAGGGTCGCTACCAGACCGTTTACGCTGACCGCCAGAGCTTCGACGAGAGCTCCAAGGGCGATACGCCTTCCCGTTTCAGCCTCAAGACGCCGGCCGGGGGCACCTACCAGATCACTGTGCGCACCTACGACGAGAAAGACCGGCCCAACGAGAGCCAGCTCACCGTCTGGGTTCCAGGCGGCAGGCAGGTGCCCGAGCGCGGGGTGGCTCAGGAGAAAGTGGTGCTGATCCCAGACCGCAAGGACTACCAACCGGGGGACACGGCCCAGATTCTGGTGCAGGCGCCCTTTTACCCGGCCGAGGGGGTGCTCACCCTGCGCCGCTCGGGTCTGCTCGAGACGCGCCGCTTCAGCCTGAGCGGACCCTCTACGGTGCTCAAGGTGACCATGGAGTCGGCCCACGTCCCCAACCTCTACGCCCAGGTCGACCTGGTGGGCAAGAACAACCGCGAGGACGACACCTCGGGCAAGTCCGAGCGGCCCGCCTACGCCACCGGCATGCTGAATCTGGCGGTTCCGCCCCGCGAGCGCACCCTCAAGGTGGAGGTGCTGCCCGCCCAGAAGGGGCTCGAGCCCGGTGCTGAGACTCACGTCGATGTGCGGGTGACCGACGCCAAAGGCCAGATCGTGGCCGACAGCGAGGTGGCCCTGGTGATGGTGGACGAGGCGGTGCTGGCCCTGACGGGCTACCAGATCGCCAATCCACTGGATCTGTTCTATGCCCAGCGAGATTCCGGAGTGAGCGACTGGCACAGCCGCCAGTATGTCATGCTGGTGGATCTGGCCTCGTTGTCGGAGCAGGCCGAGCAACGCAGTGCTGATGGCCTCGCGGGAGGGGCCGTCATGGACGCCGAACCTCCCATGCCAAGCGCGGCGGCCGCTCCCGCTGAGGAGATGAGCAAGGCCCCGGTGGCTCGCCACTCCAAGCTCGAGGCCGGCGGGGGCGGGGCCAGCCAGCAGCCTCCCGTCAAGGTTCGCACCAACTTCTCTGCCCTGGCCCTGTTCGCGCCACTCGTCAAGACGAAGAGCGATGGTACCGCCAGGGTTAGCGTCAAACTGCCCGACAACCTCACTCGCTATCGCATCGTGGCCGTGGCCGTGGCCGGAGCCAACCAGTTCGGCAAGGGCGAGTCCAGCGTGGTGGCCCGCCTGCCGCTCATGGTGCGCCCCTCGCCCCCTCGCTTCCTGAACTTCGGCGATCGGGCCGAGTTGCCGGTGGTGGTGCAGAACCAGACCGATCAGCCACTCGAAGTGCAGGTGGTGGTGCGGGCCCGGAACGCCGTTCTGGCCGAGGGCCAGGGCCGGACTTTCCAGGTCAAGGCCAATGACCGGGCCGAGGTGCGCTTTCCGGTCAGCACCGACTCGGCCGGCACAGCCTCTTTCCAGGTAGGCGCTTTCAGCGGGGAGCACTCGGATGCCAGCGAGTTCAGCTTTCCGGTCTGGACCCCGGCTACGACCGAGGCCTTCGCTACCTACGGCCAGCTCGACGAGGGCGCCACGGCCCAGCCGGTGCAGGCCCCTGGCGAGGTCTGGAAGCAGTTCGGAGGCCTGGAGTTGACCACCACCTCGACCGCTCTGGCCGAGCTGACCGATGCCATGATCTACCTGGTCACCTACTCCTACGGCTGCGCCGAGCAGGTCTCCTCACGGGTGCTGGGAATCGTGGCGCTGCAGGACGTGCTCTCTGCCTTCCGTAGCGAGGAGATGCCTGACCCGGCGGCGGTCAGGAAGTCGGTGCAGCTCGACCTCGAGCGCCTGCGCGGCATGCAGCGTCCCGACGGCGGCTTTGGTTTCTGGCGTCCCGATGAGGAGGACTGGCCCTACCTGAGCGTGCACGTCGCCCATACCCTGGTGCGGGCCAAGCTCAAGGGGCATCCCATTCCCGGCGACATGCTCGAGCGCAGCCTGGCCTACGTGCGCGAGGTTGAGAACCACATCCATCACTGGTATGGCCTGGACTGCCGATGCACCATCATTGCCTACGCGCTCTGGGTTCGTTCCCTCAACGGCGACAGGGACGTGAGCCGGGCCAGGAAGCTGGTGGCCGAGGCCGGCGGGGTGGAGAAGCTCTCGCTGGAGGCGCTGGGCTTCATCCTGCCCATCTTGAGCAAGGAGCCCGAGGCGGCCGCGATTCGTCGTCACCTCGACAACCGCGTCACCGAAACGGCCGAGGCGGCCAACTTCGTGCAAGACTACGGCGAGAGCGGGCCGCACCTGTTGCTTTTCTCGGATCGTCGGGTGGACGCCATTTTGCTGGAAGCGCTGATCCTGGATTCGCCCAAAAGCGACCTGATCCCCAAGCTGGTAAGGGGCCTGCTGGGCCACCGCACCAAAGGGCGCTGGCTCAACACCCAGGAGAACGTCTTCGTGCTGCTGGCCATGGACCGCTATTTCAATACCTACGAGAAGGTCACGCCCGACTTCGTGGCCCGGGTCTGGCTGGGCAAGCAGTACGCCGGCGAGCAGCGCTTCGTCGGCCGCAGCCCCGACCGCAAAGGCCTGGAGGTGCCCATGAGCTGGCTGGCGGGCAAGGGCAAGCAGGATCTGGTGCTCAGCAAGGAAGGCCCGGGCCGCCTCTACTATCGTATCGGGATGCGCTACGCGCCCAAAGACCTCAAGCTCGATCCGGCCGACCACGGCTTCACCGTGCAGCGCCGTTACGAGGCCGTGGACGATAAGGAAGACGTGACTCAAGATGCCGAAGGGGTGTGGACCGTCAAGGCTGGCGCCCGGGTGCGGGTGCGCCTGACCATGGTGGCGCCCAACCGACGCTACCATGTGGCCCTGGTGGATCCGTTGCCGGCCGGGCTCGAGCCTCTCAACCCGGCTCTCAAGGTTACCGGCACCGTGCCTCAGGATCCGAAGCAGCGCGATGCCATCGGGCCCTACTGGTACTGGATGGGCACCTGGTACGAGCACCAGAACATGCGCGACGAGCGGGTGGAGGCGTTCACCTCTCTCTTATGGGAGGGCGTCTACGACTACACCTACGTGGCCCGGGCCACCACGCCCGGGAGCTACGTGGTGCCGCCCTCCAAGGCCGAAGAGATGTACAATCCCGAGACCTTCGGACGAAGCGGCTCGGACCGACTGGTGGTGCGTTAACCTTCCTGCATGGAAAGAGGGCCGCGAAGCTGCGGCCCTCTTTCCATCCGCTACGGCGACAGGGCTCAGTCGACCACCCAGAGAGCCTCTAAGTGAGGGACTTCCGCGGGCGGGGTGCCTTCGTGCGCCATCGACCCCCGGCCGAGACCCTCCGCGGTGCCCAGGTTCTGGGCCACCGTCGAGGCCACCACGCCGATGACACTCTCGGTGACGGCCTGCAGGGCGCCCTGACCCGTTGTCGTGCCCTCGACCACCAGGTTCTGCCCCGAGCCTCCCTGGAGTCGAACCAGAGTGGGCGCAAAGGCCAGCACCGTCAGATCTCTCGGACTGGACGGGGGATTGAGTACCGTGGCGGGCTGGAGACCTGGCAGCGAGACGGATCCTAACTCGTTGATGGAAAAGGATCCTTGCGTGCTGAACCCCGAGGGGAAGCGGCCTTCGGGCGGCACCGATCCCGTGAACCCCGAGGCCAGCAGAGCCAGGGAGAAGCGGCGGAAGAGCTCGGTCTGGCTCAATCCGGCCACTGAGGCCATGTTGCTGAATCCGATGCCAGTGTTCGTGTTGAACGTGAGGAAGGCGGCCTGGCCAAACTGCTCACGAAAGTACTTCACCAGAAGATAGCCACCGCCATAGAATCGATAGGCGCCGTTGAAGTCATCGAACAGATTGCTATCGGCCGCTTCTTCAAGGTAGGAGCGGCAGCATTGGAACATGAACCGGTTTCCGCCGCCGGCCGCGTCGAGGCGGTAACCGCAAATCTCCTCGGCGACCATCGAGGCACCCTCATCGATCGTGTCATTCTCAGCTGTTCCGGCGAACGTACCCTGCTGGATGAGCTTTTGATTGAAGCGCACCATGTGCTGAAACTCGTGGGCCATGGTGGCCAGCGTGTCGAAATCGGACTTGTCCGCATTCAGGTAGAGGATCTCGCCCTCGTTGGAGGTGCTTATCTCGGTCTTGCTGAACTCGTCAGACGGACGAAAGAAGCCGAACAGGCTCGATCCGACGCTCTCTCCGCTGCAGAAAACCAGCACGATCTTGCTATCGCCGTCGCGCCCCCCGTTGGCCGTCCACTCCGAGCCGAAAGCGGCCCGGACCTGAGCGTAGATACCCGAGCCAGGGCTGGCGGGGTTGTTGCTGTCCCAGGCCTGGGCGATGGCCAGAGCGCGCTCGATGCTCAGCACGGGTTGCCCATTGCGGACCTCGGCGAAAATCACACAATTCGTGGTCTGGCTTTCGGCCAGAATCTTGCGGCAGGTCAGGTTGCCCGGGCCCACCACGAAGAAGGTGATGTCGCTGCCCTGGTCCACCTGCTCAAATCGGGGCTGCAGGCTCTCGTCGCCGCCGTTGGCACGCTGCTTGATGGCGCGCGCGATCTCGCCGCGCTCTGCCTGGCACACTGAGGGGGGCAGGTCCTTGGAGGCGAGCTCGCTCGCGTCGTTGCCGGTCTCTTCGCCGGTGCGCGGCGAAACCGGCTCCCGGTTCTGGTTGTCTAGATTGACCTGCAAGCTGGCATCGCCATTCGCAGGCGTGGTGAAGAAGAGCAGATCGGCGACGTTACCAGGTCCGAAGGCTCCCAGGTCGAGTCGGAAGCTGCCCTGGAGGGGGAATGGATCAGGGACGTCGCCACCTCCTGTGTTGGTGGCAGAGTCGCCGCCGCATCCGAAGGTCAGGGCCGCGAAAAGGGCCGCGGCGCACCAGGCATGCTTTTTCATGGACACTCCTTCAGGCCAAACAGTCAAAACGCGTTCGTAGCCAGGTCCGTTTTCCCTCTCCCAAGACGATCTCAGCGATGAAGGGGCGCACTGGCTCTCGGGTGATTTCTTGAGTCATGCCAGACGACCATTTCTTCACTGCAACCTGGCGGCAATTCCCTGGCCGGCCACCCAGCCGCTGGCCCAGGCACTCTGAAAGTTGAACCCACCGGTCAATCCGTCTACGTTCAGAATCTCTCCGGCCAGAAACAGGCCCGGCGAGCGCCGCGACTCCAGAGTCTTGAGCTGGACCTGCTCCAGCGGAACTCCTCCCGCGGTCACGAATTCGTCTTTGAAGACGCCTCGGCCGACGATTTCGAAGCGCCAGTCCTTCAGACGCTCGGCCAGGCAGCCCAGAGCGCGGTTCGAGGCCTCGGCCCAGACCCTTTGAGGTTCCAGCTCGCCCCCTTTCAGCACGGCTCGCCACAGGCTGCGGGGTAGCTCGAGGGGTGGGTTGCCCAGTTGGTGTCGCCCGCCCTGCTTTTGTCCCAGCAGGAGTCGACGCAGCTCCGCGCCCGTGTGATCGGGGACGAGGTCAAGAGACAGAGGGCAACGCCAGCTGCAATCAGCGAGAACCCGGGCTCCCCAGGCCGAGAGCTTCAGAATGGCGGGCCCCGACAGGCCCCAATGGGTGACAAGCAAGGGGCCCTCCTGGGTGATGGGAGGGTCGAGCAGTAAGCTGGCCCGTGAGCGGCTCAGGCTGACTCCGGCCAGACCCTGGAGCAGCGGACTGTCCACTTTGAAAGAGAACAGAGAAGGCACTGGCGCAATGAGATCGTGGCCCAGGGCGGTGGCCCAACGATATCCCGCCGGGGAGCTACCGCTGGCGAGCAGCACGGTCCGGCACGAGAACAGCCCGCTCTTGGATTGGACCAGGTAACCCTCGGGACTCAATGCGATGGACTTAACCGGGTCGCCGGAACGGACTTCGAGCCCCGACCGGGCAGCCTGTTTGAGCAGGCAGTCCACGATGCTCTGGGAGCGGTCCGTAACCGGGAACATGCGCCCGTCGGCCTCGGTCTTGAGCTTGACCCCGTGTGACTCGAACCACTTAACCGTGTCGGCCGGCATGAATCGGCGCAGGATGGAGGCCAGAGCTGGCCCGCCGCGAGGATAGAACTCCAACAGCCCTTCCAGGTCGTTGAGGTCGTGCGTGACGTTGCAGCGCCCGCCGCCCGAGATGAGCACTTTGCCCAGCGGCCGGGCGGCCGACTCCAGCACCAGAATCGAGGCACGAGGTGCCAGCGCACGCAGTCGAAGGCCCCCAAAAAAACCGGCTGCGCCGCCGCCAACGATAACTGTCTCGAACGTTTTTTTCACTTTCTAGAGATTCGGAAGGGGAAAACAGTTCCTGCGAGAATACTGCGGAAAACTCAAGAATAGAATGGTATTCAAAATGAAACCCGGACGTACTGAAGTTTCTTCGTGCCTACCGGGGCGAATCTGCATAAGGGGGCATCGATCGGTGCAACGGTTGTGGAATTTTGTCGGTGGGCTCTCACTCGTGTCGATTTTGGCAGCTCAGAGTGTGGCGGCTCCGTTATTCCCGGACGCTCCAGAGAACCACTGGGCTTCGGATGCCCTGCGGGCACTGGCAGCCAAAGGTCTGGTCGAAGGCTACCCGGACGGGACATTCAAAGGCGATCGGGCCGCAACACGCTACGAGGTCGCCATGGTCATCGCCCGCTTGCTGGCCAAGATGGAGCAAGAGCACGCGACCTTCGCCACCAAGGCCGAGCTCAACGATCTGCGCAAGCTGGTTGAGGCTTATCGCGAGGAGCTTCAGGCCCTCGGTGTTCGGGTCACCAATCTCGAGGAGAACGTGGGTCGTCTCGACAAGCGCGTCAGTGAGCTCGAGCGGATCCGCTTTTATGGCCGTTTGCATACCATCGCAGTTTCGAACAACCTGTCCGGTCCGGCCACCATCGGCACCGCTGCCAACCCGGGGATCGACTGGTCGACCGGTCGCTTGCTCATGGAGGGAACCGGTTTCACGTCAGCGGCCACCCTCGGTCTGAATGCTGATGTTTCGGACGACATCCTGGCCGGGGCCGAATTTGTAGCCTTCACCTCTCAAGGTGACCAGGGCGTGGATGCCTACTGGGGGATCACCCCTCCCTTTCTGCTCAACCAGTGGACCGCTCGCGGCGGTGTGATCCCTGGTCAGCAGCCCGACAACAATCAGCCCTTTACCCGTATGGTGCTCGACAACTTCTGGGTCAAGCATCGTCCCAGCGATACCAAGCTCACCATCGGCTCATTTTTCCCACGTTACGTGGAGGGCTTCGTGCTCCAGGGACCGCGCAACCCTGGTTACCAGAAGCCGCGCTGGCTCTCGATGAACGGTTTCAATGTCAACGGCTCGATCGCCGGGACCGACTCCGGCTGGAAGTACGAAGCCCTCTACACTATTCTGCCCGAGCTGACGGCCTCGCTGACACGGCAGAGCCGCCGCGACTTCGAGCTGATCTTCGTCGATGACCGCTCCGACGACGACAGCGTCGCCTGGCTGCGCGAACA
>QWHO01000678.1 GCA_021404945.1 bacterium CPR1 | reverse complement strand
CGGGGCCTGTTCCGCTGGGCCTGGCGGCGCGGCCACCTGCTGCTCGACCCGGGCCTGGAGCTGGAGCTGAATCACCTGCCCCGCCGGCTGCCGCGGGTCCTGACGCCGGGCCAGGTGGAGAAGCTGCTGGCCCTGCCGGACGCGAGCTCGCCTCTGGGCCTGCGCGACCTGGCGGTGCTGGAGACGCTCTACGGGACGGGCGTGCGGCTGACCGAGTGCCACCGGCTCGAGCTGCGCGACGTCGACCTGGGGCGGGGGCAGCTCGAAGTGCGCGAGGGCAAGGGCGGGCGCCCGCGGCTCTTGCCCGTTGGGGACCACCTGGCGGCGGTGCTGGCCCGCTGGCTCGAGCAGGGGCGGCCTGGTCTGTCGGCAGCACACGAGCAGGCGGCGCTCTTTCTGAACCAGTATGGAGGGCGGCTCGGGCGCGGACACCTGGGCGTGCTGGTGGCGCGCTGGGGCAAGAAAGCCGGGCTGGCGCCGCTCTCGCCCCATCGACTGAGACACGCGTACGCGACCCATCTGCTCGAAGGCGGGGCCGACCTGCGCCACATCCAGGCGCTCCTGGGCCACCGCTCCCAACTGGCCACCGAGCTTTACACCCGGGTGCGGCCCGTGGAGCTGTTCGCGCTCTTGCGCCGTTGCCATCCCCGGGCCCGGCGCAAGAGCCCGGGGCCCAGCCTGCCGGAGCGCCCGCTCATCTGGGCCCGGCCATGAGCCCGGAAGAGGCCTTCCTGCGCCACCGGACCGAGCAGGGCATGACCGAGACCACGCTGGCGGCGACCCGGCACTGGCTGGCCGAGCTGGCGGACTTCTGCCGGGCCGAGGAGCTGGCCGGCTGGCAAGACCTGACCCCCGCCCACGTGCAGCGGTTCCATCGCCGGCTGCTCTGGCGCCCGGGCAAGAGCGGGCGACTGTATGCGGCCAACAGCGTGATGCAGGGGCTGTGGGCGGTGCGCATGTTCCTGCGCTGGGCGCACGGCCAGGGCTACCTGCTCGAGGACCCCACGCGCGAGCTGCTCCTGACCCGCCCGGCTCAGCCCGCGCGGTCTCTTTTGACGGGGCAGCAGCTCGACTCGCTGCGCCTGTTCCTGGACCGGTCCACCCCGCTGGGGCGACGCGACGCGGCTCTCTTCGAACTGCTCGGCCAGCTGACGGTGCCCGAGGCTCTAGCGCGCGATCTGGCGGACGTGCTGCCGGGCGGGCGTCTGCGCCTGCCGACCGGCCAGGTGCTGCTCCTGGAGGACCGGGCCACCCAGGCGCTGGGAGCCTACCTGCAGCGCGGCCGGCCGGCGCTGGCGTCCCAGGCCCAAGAGAAGGCCCTGTTCCTGGGCTCCCAGGGCCGGCGCCTGGGGCCGGAGCGGGTGACCCAGCTCATCTTGCACCTGGGCAGGCGGGCCGGACTCGAGCAGAGGCTGGGGCCCCGGCGCCTGCTCCAATCTGCTCGAGCCCTGGCGGACGTGTTCCAGAGGCCCCGACTGCCCTTCTGACCGATGGAACAATCCACGAACTTGATAATCCCCTGCCAGGCTTCTTGAGACGTAGCGCCGAAAAAGCTCACGCCATGACCAAACAAGAGCTTCAAGAGTTCGTCAGCAGGCTCCCAGAGGGAGACTATTCTCCGACGGAGTTGCAGGACCGTCTCTCTCTTCATCTCGATGTTCAGGAAGCATTGCAGCAAGTTGAGAAGGGCCAGGTCTACACGCAGGAGGAGATCGAGCAAGATCTTGATCGATGGCTCGCCGAGTAATCTGGTCCCAAAAGGCCCGCGACCAACTGCAGATCATCTTTCTGCAAATCAAGCAAGATGACCCGGAAGCCGCCCGTCGATGGCGTGAGCGGATCGTCCAGGCAGCCCGCTCGCTCGACGAGCTCTCCGAGCGAGGACGCGTTGTTCCTGAGTTGGGGGCACCAGACATTCACGAGTTGATCCTTGGCAACTACCGTCTGGTCCACCGCGTCGAGGCCAAGCGGATCGTGGTCTTGACCATCCGCCACGTCTGCCGTGACCCGGACACCTTTCGTCTCTGAGCCAGACATGAAGCTCTAAGGAACCTCCGACTTGACGGCGAACTTGGCGCCCATGCCGGCTCGGATGCGCACCTTTCTTTTTGTCCTGCTGCTGTTGCTCCTACCGGGGCGCGCAGAAGGCTTGAGCCTGCGCCATCAGGCCCACGACTCCCAGGCCCAGCCCTCACTTGCTTCCCCGGCTCCTCCCGGCCGTACCGGCGCGCGCTTCTTCAGGAGCAGGATCACGCTGTACACCCGATCTGCTTCCGACAGTAACTACGCTTACTGTGGGGGGAACCCGGTTAACTGCACGGACCCAAGTGGCTTGGAACCTCCTCTGTCTGTTATGGACAGGCGCTTGAATATTCCTACGCT
>QWHO01000144.1 GCA_021404945.1 bacterium CPR1 | reverse complement strand
CCGGGTGCGCTCAAGCAGCCCGGCCACGGCCACCCGGCTATAGGCCGCCTCCAGAGAGCGAGGCTCGCTCAGGATGGAGGCCTCCAGGGCCTGCACGGCCTCGTCGAGCTTGCCCTGGCGAGTGTGCACCTGGGCTTTGGAGCGCAGAAGATGGGCCCTCAGACGAGCCTGGGAGCGGCGAGAAATCCCAAACTTGGTGCCGGCCCAGCGTGAATCGAGTCGCTCGAGAGCCAGCTTGTATTCCTCCACAGCTCGCTCCAGATCGCCGGTCAGCTCGTAGAAGATGGCCCGCTGCTGGGCGTCCACAGGATGGGGCCGGCGGGGGACGCTTTCGAGCAAGGCCCGAGCCTCGTCGAGCTGGCCTTCCTGGCGCAACAGGTGGGCTTCCAGGCGGCGCAGGGCGATCAGGCGGGGGCGCTTGCTGGCCGCGGTCCGGGTGAGCGCGAGCAAGCTCTTGCGCACGCGCTCGGGAGGCAGGGGAGAGACCAGCCGCACGTCCAGGGCGGCCCGGTTCCAGATGGTGGTGAACTCCAGGCGGCGAGGTACCCAGGTGAGCAGCTGATGGAACGCCTTCTCGGCCTCCTCCAGGTGGCCCGAGGCCAGGCTGCGCTCGAGTCGGGTCAGCCAGTGCAGGCTGACGAGGTGGAGCACGGTGAGGGTGACCAGCATGGTGGACAGGAAGATCAATAGAAAATGGTAAGCAAGCTCCACGAGCTATCGTTTCGACGCGCGTGGGACCGGCCCTGTGAATGCCAGGATCTGGCCGTGGACAGCCGGTTGACAATCGTGCTATAGTATCATTCGCCCGCGGAAGTAGCTCAGCGGTAGAGCATCGGCTTCCCAAGCCGAGGGTCGCGAGTTCGAATCTCGTCTTCCGCTCCACACATCCGGCGATGTGGCCGAGGGGTTAGGCAGCGGTCTGCAAAACCGCGCACCGCAGTTCGACTCTGCGCGTCGCCTCCAACATAATCGGGCGCGTAGCTCAGTTGGTTAGAGCACTACGTTGACATCGTAGGGGTCAGCGGTTCAAGTCCGTTCGCGCCCACCATCCGGGGCCTGCCATCGCGCAGGCCCTGGTCTTGTACGTCAGAGCGCATGGCCCGGTCGTCCTGTGCACCTCGCTTGAGGAAGCCCGAATTTCCCAGCAGTCCGTCGTCGGCTGGTCGGCCGGATCGACCCCTGATAGTGGCCTTCGGGGCGGTTGGTGCGGTCAACCGCCCCGGAGGCCAGGCCGGGTGGGTTTGAAGAAAATTCGAGGACTTTGATGCCCGGGCGGCGAACCGCAAGTCTATGCTTAGTCTGTTTTGCCTTTCCCCCCTGGCCGACGAGCTGGAGCGCTTCAACGAGTTCGGAGCCTCTACCCGTGTCGGGCAAGCCGACGGCTTGACGGTCTTCACGAATGAGTTCTGGACCGCGCGCCAGCGGGCCGCCTCCAGCCTCCACGAGATTTCCTACAGGGCCTGTTTCAAGCCCCAGTTGCCGCGTTTCTTCATCCAGCGCCTGACCCGTCCGGGCGATACTGTCTACGACCCCTTCATGGGCCGTGGCACCACGTTGCTGGAGGCGGCCTTGATGGGGCGCGCGCCGGTGGGCTGTGACGTCAACCCTCTCAGCGCTCTGCTGGTTCGCCCCCGGCTCAGGCCGCCCACCCTGGAGCAGGTGGCCGAGCGATTGAAGGCCATCCCGCTGACCGAATGCGAGGCTCCCGATGAGCTGCTGGTCTTCTATCACCCCGAGACGCTGGCCGAGATCGCTTCGCTGCGCGACTACTTTCTCAGGCGCGAGCAGGCCGGTCTGCTGGACAGAGTGGACGAGTGGATCCGCATGGTGGCGGTCAATCGGCTGACCGGTCACTCGCCGGGATTCTTCTCGGTCTACACCATGCCTCCCAATCAGGCCGTCTCGGTGCAGGCCCAGCGGCGCATCAACGAGCGGCGCGATCAGGTGCCCCCCCGTCGGGACGTCAGCTCGATTCTCTTGAAGAAGACGCGATCGCTGCTGGCTGACTGCACGGCCGAGGTCCGCCTGCAGCTGGGGAAGGCTTCTCCCCGGCTTCATACCGGTGAGTGTTTCCAGGTAAAGGCCATGGCTGCCGCCTCGGTGGACCTGGTGGTCACCTCGCCGCCCTTCCTGGACGTGGTCGACTACCAGGGTGACAACTGGCTGCGCTGCTGGTTCTGCGGCATCGACCCCGGCCAGGTCAAGGTGACGCTGTTGCGCCGTCTGGACGATTGGAAGACCGCCATGGCCAGGGTGTTCCGCGAGCTTTTCAGGGTCGTGCGCCGCGGCGGCCACGTGGCCTTCGAGGTGGGCGAGGTGCGGGGCGGAAGTCTGGCCCTGGAGAGCAGTGTGACCTCCTGCGGACTGGCGGCCGGCCTGGAGCCCGAGCTGGTCATGATCAACGCTCAAGAGTTTACCAAGACAGCCAACTGCTGGGGGGTGGCCAACGGCAGCAAGGGCACGAATACCAATCGGATCGTCTTGTTCCGGCGCCCCTGAGGGCGGTCAGGGCTCGCCTTCGTCACCGAGGAGGCGGTGGGAAAATCTCCCCGGATTTCCCCTGGTCGTCCCTGGCCCCCCCGCTCTAAGATTACAGCGGAGGATTGTGAACGATGCGTCTAAACATTCTCACGCTTTTGGTCCTGGGCAGCCTGAGCGTGTCAGGCTGTGGCGGGGGCGGCCCGGTTCGCCAGCAGAATTTCAAATCGCACTGGACATGCAAGCTCGATTCGCCCGGGTTCCCCAACTATGACCTCGAGGTCTGGGTGAAGGGCAACCGGTTCCGCATTCACGAGATGTATCAGGGAGCCTCTCTTGGAACCGCCCGGCAAGTGAAGCACGAGTTCGACCTGATCTACGACGGGAAGGTGCTGTGGACAGTGAACGGAGTGACCACGCCCCTGACCGGCAACGGCAGTCCGGAGAAGTGGGGCATTGGGAAGATGGAGCTTGACAATCACGATCTCGCCGCCATCCAGTTCTGGAAACCGGGCGGGGGCGAGTGGAAGCCGGACGGGACGGACACTGTGAACGGCGTGTCGTGCACGCGCCTGTTGCAGCGTTCCGCCGGGATGAACGCAGTCAATTGGGATCGCGTCTGCATCGATCCGAATCGAAAGATCATTCTCAAGCGTTCCCTGGGCGCGACATACAACGGGACGGGCAACGACCTCAGGTTGATCCGCCAGTACACCTGCGATCGGATGGAGCTGGCTCCGGTGCTCGAGGACAGTGACTTCAAGTTCGATCCCGGTTCGGAAAAAGTCACCGTGAAGGACCGCCGGCCTGCGCCTTACTGAGCTTGTCGAGCTCAAACGAACCTTGCCGTGCTGCCCCTTGGCCCGGGCGTTACCTCTAACCTCGTGGGCACGCGCTCGCGCATCTCGGGCAACTGCGACACGATGGCCACCAGCCGTCCCTCGGCGCTCAGCTCCTGAAGGGCCTGCAGGGCCAGATCGAGCGCTTCCGAGTCGAGAAAGCCAAAGCCCTCGTCCACCCACAGGCTCTCGAGTCCGCTGCGCTGGTTACGGGCGTGCACCGCGTCGGACAGGCCCAGGGCCAGGGCCAGCGAGGCCAGGAAGCACTCTCCTCCGGACAGCGTGGCCACCGAGCGGGTGCGTCCGGTGAAGTGGTCCAGGGCCACCAGGTCCAGGGGCGAGCTCTCTGCGCGCAGCAGCTGAAAGCGCCCTTTGCTGAGCTTACGCAGGCGCGGCTCGGTGGCCTCCAGTACCTGCTCGAGCAGGCGGCCGAGCACGAAGCTGTGATACGAGGTCTTGCGGTTGTTCTCGCCGGCGGCCACTCGGGCCAGCCGATCCAGCGCCTGGCAGCGGGGCTCGAGCTCGGCCAGCTCGATCTTCCATTCGGCCAGCTCCTGGTCGAGCTTCTCCAGGTGGTCGATCCGATCCAGCAGACGGGCCTCCTCGGTGAGGACCGACTCCAGTTTGCGGCGGCTGGTCAGGCGCTGCTCCACGTATCCGGTGGGATCCTCGAGCTGCATCTCGGCGGCCGTGGCCCGGGCTCGCTCGAGGCGGTCGCGGGCGGCCGCCAGCTCCTCGTCGTAGCGACGCAGGGCGGCGCTCTCTTTCTCCAGCCAGCCTGCCTCCGGCTCTTCAAAGGGAGCCACCCGCTCCAGGCCCAGCTTCTCGAGCCGGGCCTTCAACTCGCTCTGGGCCTCTTGCTGGCGGGTCAGGCAGCGCTGCAAGGCCTGCTCTGCAGCCTGCATTGCGGCCCGAGCCCCGGCCACCGCCTCGGCTGAGGCTCTGGCTGCCTTCTGGGCCCCTTCCAGGCCCCGGCGCCCCTCCTCCAGCTGGCCGTGCACCAGCTGCCAGGTGCGCTCCAGCTCCTCCACCGAGACCCCCAGCTCCTCCAGCTTGCGGCGGCGCTCCTCCAGCACCGCCCGGGCCTGCACCGCGCGCTGCTCGGCCTGGCGGCGCTGCTCTTCCACCTGCTGCTGGCGCGGCTCGAGCAGCGCCCCTTTGCTGCGCAGGCGCTCCAGGTCGGCGCGCAGCTTGAGAGATTCAGCCTGACTCTCCTTGACCGCGTCCAGCTGGCGCTGCAAAGCGACATACTCTTCTTCCATGCGGGGCAGGTCGTACTCGCCCAGCTCGATGGTGACCTGGTCGAGCCGGGCCTGCAACCGCTCCACCACCAGCTTCTTGTCGGAGTATTCCAGGCGGGCCTGACTCAGGAGCCGCTCGGCCTGGTCGAGCTGGTTGCCGAGCTGGGTGATGCGCTCGGCCTCGGGGTGCTCGCCCTCGAATTCGGCTGGCCGGGGATGCCTGGTCGAGCCGCACACCGGACAGGGCTTGCCCGCCTGGAGCTGAGTCGCCAGCGAGGCCACCTGGCTTTGTCCACGTCTTTCTCGCAGCTGGGCCAGCTCGTCCTTGAGCCGCGCGACGCGCTCTTCGAGCTTCTGCACCCGGTCGTCGCGAATCGCCTTGCGGGCCCGGGCCAGCTGGCGCTCGATCTCGTCGGCCTGGCGGGCCTGCTGATAGAGCCGGTAGGCTTCGCGCGTGCGCAGCGAGAGCAGCTCGCGCTCTTTGCCCGAAGGGTCGATCTCGCTCAGGCGCTTCTCTTTCTGGGCCAGGGCCAGAGTCAACTTCTGGCCGGTGCGTCGGCCGGCTTCGAGGGCTTCCACCAGGTTGTCGAGGATGCTCTGGGCGGCGCTCAGCTCGCGGTCGGCTCCTCGAACCTCCTCCAGCTGCTCGTGACCGGACTCGAGCGCGAGCAGGCGCCGTTCAGCCTGCTGGCGCTCGGAGGAGAGCTGGCGGGCGGTTTCCAGGTCGGTCTCGGCCTGCTGGCGCTCCTCCTCGGCCTGGTCCAGGGCTTCCTGGGCATCCTGCAGGGCGTGCTGCGCGGCCTCCGAGTCGGCCAGCCGCCGGGTGAGGTTGGCCCGCAGGCCGCTCAGATCGGCCAGGGCCCTGAGCTGCTCGAGCTTCTGACGACGCTCCTCCATCTCGCCTTCACGCTCGGTCAGCTTACGCAAGACCGCGTGGGCCCGATCCAGCTCCAGATAGCGCTCCTGGCTACCTTCCGCCTGGCGGGCCTGTTTCTCGGCTCGCTGCTCACCCTGCCGCAGGCTTTCCTGCTGCGACTGCAGGGCCTGAACCCGGGCCCGGGTCTCGTTGAGCTGGCTCTCCAGCGCCTCGGGCGACTCCAGGCTCTGGCTCTCGAGCGCTCGCTGACGGGTATCGCGCAGCTCGTCGAGCTGGCGCGAGCATTCCAGGGCCTGCCCCTTCAAGCGGTCCTGAAAACGCCGGAAGGGCAGGGTGTGAAACAGATTGGCCAGCACCAGCTCGCGCTCGGCCGGCTCGGCCTCGAGAAAGCGGCGAAACTGCCCCTGGGGCAGCATGGCCGCCTGGCAAAACTGCTCGGCGCCCAGCCCCATCAGCGAGACCACGGCTTCGTCCACGGCCGTCCAGCCCTCGGCCAACACCCGGGTCTGCTCGCCCTCGGTGGGCTTGGAGAGGATGGCTTGGTCCGGTTGCCCCTCCAGCCGGGGCCGGCGCATCACCCGGTAGAGCTCGCTCTGCACGCGGAAATCGAGCGTCACCTCGGTGGGCTGGGAGGGGTCGGCAAAGTGGCTGCGCATCTGGAACCCCTGTCGCTCGCCGCCCGAGGTGACCCCGTAGAGGGCGTAGCAGACACCGTCGAGCAGGGCCGTCTTGCCCGCCCCGACGGGTCCGCAGATGAGCACGAAGTTCTGGTTCTTGAGGGTACGAAAATCGATCAGTTGCTCGCCGGCATAGGGGCCGAAGGCTTTGAGCCGCAGCCGCTCGGGCCTCATGGGCCGCCTGGCTCGGGCGTGGCTGAAAGCTCGCCGAGCAGAACCAGATCGCTGAGTGATGGGGCCTGGCCGGTGACCTCGCGGTGGAACTCGGAGAAGAAGGCGGCATCCTCGGGGCGCTGCAGCTCCAGGGGGAGACTTGCTTTCATGCGCGGATGCTCGACGCTGAGAAGGTTGGGAAAGATGGCTCTCAGGCGGCCCCAGGCGTCAGCCACGGGAACTTCGTCGGTCAGGCGGATCTGCAGATAGTCGCCCTGGGGAATGTCAAACGAGGTGGCGATCAGGTCCTCGAGCTTTCCCTCGAGTCGGCGCAGCAGGCGTCGGGGGTTGATGGGCGCTGGCTCGACCCTCAGACGTCCGCGGACGTCCAGGGTGATCTTGTTGACCGAGCGGGTCTGGCCGGCCTCATCGAAAGAGTAGGGGAGAAGCGAGCCGGAGTACTGCACGTTCTTGCTCCCCACCGACTGGGGTTTGTGGAAATAGCCCAGGGCGGCCAGGTCGAAGCCCTCGAAGAGGGCCGGTTGCACCCAGGAGTGGGGGGGGATGGGGGGCTCGGAGGGGCTGGGCTGCCCGCCCATGCAGGGGGTGTGAGCCACCACCACCGAGCGCACTCCTTCGGGGTGGGCCGCTCGCACCTTTTGCACCAGCGCTCGAGTGGCCTCGCTGGGATGGATCAGGTCGGGGCGGTTGAGGAAGTTTCTCAGGGTGGGCAGGTCGGCACAGGGGACCGGGTAGATGCGCACGGGCCCGTGCTCGTCCATCAGCTCGACGGCCACCGAGCCGGTCAGGGTGGTGCGGGCGTGGACGCCTTGATTCTCGAGCAGGCGGGCCGCGAAGCTGAGGCGGTCGGGGCTGTCCTGGAAGCCGTCGATGAAGATGACCTTGACTTTAACTTCCCGCACCAGCATCGAGAGGATGTTGTCCAGCAGGCTGCTGGCCTCGGGGGGCGGTACCACCCGATCATAGATGTCCCCCGAGATCAAGATGGCCGAGGGGCGGAAATCGGAAGCGATGTGGACCAGTTGCTCCAGGGCGTGGGCCTGATCGTCCACCAGGGAGGCCCCGCACAGGACCTTGCCCAGGTGCCAGTCAGCGGTGTGCAGTAGCCGCATGAATGCTTGAACTTCTTTAGAGGACCCCGGCCTTCCTGGCTACTCCCAGGACAAATTGGGCAACTCGAGATAATCGCCCTTGCTGAGCGGCTCGAGCGACTTCCACGAATCGGTCTTGCGCAGCTCTTCCTGGAATTTGTTGGGCCCCAGGACCTCCTCGATGGAGGTCAGGGTGGCGTAGCCCTCGGGCGCGCCCTCATCGACGCGACGGTCGATGGCCTCGCGAACTTCCTGACTCGAGTCGACCAGCCGACGCACCACGGCGGCGGCTTCCTTCTCGTAGTTGTAGATGCGCCTGATGACTTCGCGCACGATGCTCGAGCGCGCTTCGTTGATGCGGTGGGGCTTGTCGGGCGAGTCGATCTCGCGCAGCCGCTCTTCGGCTACTTTGAGCGTGCTGACTTCGACCGACTCGAGCTCCCAGGTCTTGAGGAAGTCGTTGACCAGCGCCCGCTTTTGCTTCTGCGACTCGGCGTCCTGAGGATCGAACCCGATCGAGCCAGAAAGCTCCCAGTTGTCCATCAGCCCGCGGCTTGACATGTTGGTGCTGCCCAGCACGGCCATCTTCTCGGTGATCAGCGCTTTGGCGTGCACCTTGCGGTCGTGGGTGGGGTCGGTGCGGGCGAGCAGAGCCCAGCGCACCGGAATGCCCGCATCCTCGAGAGCCAGGTAGCCAGCCTCGTTCGGGGTGCCGCCATCGGGATAGATGCCCGGGTCGAGCACGGCCCGCACGTCCAGGGTCTTGCCCTGGGCCTTCAGCTCCTCGTAGCGGGCCACGATGGCCCGAGCCACCACCCGGGTCATCACGAAGCTGGGCACGTAGATGAACTCCTCGGCGGTGGCGATGGTGCTCAGCATCACCGCCATGCGCTCGGTGGGGGCGTTGCCGATGGCCAGGGAGGACTTGCCCGCTTGCTTACCCTCGGGCAGGGTGATGTCGCCGGCTCGCTCGACGTTGGCCTCAGACTGGACGCGCTCCACGACCTCCTTGAGCTGGCGTGCCAGCAGACGCCCGCCTTCCCGTTTGAGGGCCAGAGTATTGGAGGGGGTGTCGCCCTTCTGGAGGAAGGCCTGCAGATCCAGGCCGTCCCTGGTCTTGTCGCCGTTCTTGTCCTCGAAGTCGACGATGAGGTCGAGCCGGGTGCCGGCCGCCTCGGCCAGGGTGTGGAGCGTGTCGGCGTTCCAGGGTAACAGGGGCTTGTCCACGCCACGATAGTCCGTGCCTGCCGCCGCGAGAAGGAGCGAGATGAGGCCCGAGGGGCCGATGTACATGTTGCCGGCCGAGATCAGGGCGGTCTTCTCGGAGTCGTAGATATCCTCGATTTTGGCGCCCTTGGACAGCTCGGTATCCTCGGCGAAGATCTCTACCAGGCGTCGCGCCCCGGGGCCCTGCAGCTTGACGGCCGCGTCCACGTTCTCTGACGAGGCCGAGTTCGCGTTCATGCCCCCCAGAATGACCTCTTCGCCGACCCGGAACAGCTTCTGGTGCATCAGGTTGGCGTCGTCGATCTCGCGCTCCACCGGAAATAAGGTCATGCCGATGTCGTGACCCTGGTCGGCGGCGTCCAGGATGCAGTAGGAGGTGTAGAGCTTCTTGGCCAGCTCGTTGACGAACATGTTGCCCGAGCGGTCCTCGGTGACCCGGCCGGGATCGAGGTTGACGCGCACCTTGCAGCCGGCCTTGGAGGCCTCCACCAGCTTGGTGAGCATGGTGCGGCTGGTCAACTCGTAGTATTGCACATCCACTTCTGGAGCAACCCCGCCGTTCTTGGCGGTGGAGGTGGCGGTTTCCAGCATCTTCATTTTGGCCGACCAGATTTGATCGCGGGTCAGCACCTGGGCCGAGTTGCCGTTGTAGACAATGGTGTCGTCTCCCTGGCGGATGCGCTCCATCTGGCTCAGGGTTTCCTTCATGTTCTTCTGCGAGATGGTCGCGAACGTGTAGAATCCCGCCGTAGTGGGAGAGAAGGCGGGCGACCCTTCAGCGATGCGGCCCAGCTCGAGGGTGCGGGCCTGCACCCGGTAGCGCTCGCGGGCCCCCTCCCACTGCTGCAGGAACTGGTGCACTTTGACCAGGCTCTGGTTGGCCTTCTTGTCGGTGTAGTCGCTCTCGCGGTAGGTAGTGTGCAGCTCTCTGTGCCAGCTCTGCACTCCCCGGACGAATTTGTCAAATTCCTGCAGCTCTACCTTGTCGGCCGTCTGGGTCTCGCGGATGTCCTTCATCAGGTTTTCCAGACGTTTGGGCGAAAGAGACTCGTCCAGTTTGATCTGCTTGGCCAGATCGGCTACGATCATCAGGCCCTCTTCGCTGATGATGTCGCGGCCAACTCGTACGCGGCCGGGCTCGAGCTCGGGGAATTCGGGAGCGGAGTCATCCACCTCGTCGCAGGCTTCGTCAGGCGGAGGAAGGTAGCGTCCCGGAGCCGTGCGCACGAAAGCCGCCTGAGGGTGCGAGAAGATCTCCATTGAGAACACGATACATCAGGGATACCCCTGAGCGTGGAAACGTTTTGTTAAAGCCTGGACGATCCCGGTAGCACGAAGCCTGGAGGAGCTTCAACGTTGAAGCCCTCGGGCAGTTGCACGCCCGGCAGGTCGGTGGGTCCGGGCATCATGCCCGGCACCATCGGCATGGGGGCGGAGGAGTCCAGGACGGGAACACCGGGGGTGGCCACCCGGAAGGCGGTGGTGCGCAGGCAGACTTCCTGACCCGGGACCCGGAAGCGGAATTCGGGAGGTGCCTGGCCCATCATGACCACGGCCTGGGGCGCCGTCAAAAGCTCGACCGGGCCGGCGCTCTTCACCTGGTAGGTCAGGTAGGCCACGCCCAGGCGATGGGTGGTGACGTTCACAAAGACCTGGGCCTGGGTCAGGCCCGGCACGGGGACCGGCTGGGTGCCCCCGTTGGCCAGCTCGACCGTGGCAGCGCTGCGACTGCCCATGGAGGTGGAGCAGTCGAGCTCGAGCTGGAAGAGCACGTCCGAGAGGGCCGCCAGCGCCGGGGAGAGCAGCAGGAAGAGCAGCACCAAAACGATCTTTCTCATCGCCATAAGAGTAGCCCGCCAGGGCGGCGGGCTCTGTTGCCAGGGGGTTAACTTCTGGCTGCTTGCACCAGGCGGTCGAACAGGCCCTGCTGCGAGGGCATGTCCTCAGGGTGGAACTGGACCCCGAGCTGAAAGCCTCCTCGGCGCCGCTCGATGGCTTCGGCGGTTCCGTCGGCAGCGGTGGCCACCACCTGAAAGGGAGCGGCCAGGCGGTCGATGGCCTGGTGATGGATGGAGTTGACTCCGGGGTGGGCTCCGAGCAGCTTGCGCAGCTCTGAATCGGGGGTCGTATCCAGGTGATGGACCGCTTCGGCGCGCAGGGCCGGGTCGTCCAGGACGCGCTCGGGGGCGTGCTCGGGCAGGTCCTGGTGCAGGCTGCCTCCCGCAGCCACGTTCATGACCTGCAGGCCACGGCAGATGCCCAACAGGGGGAGGTGTTCACGCAAGGCTTTGCGGGCCCAGGCCAGCTGGAAGCGGTCGAGCTCGAGGTCGTGCTCGGCTGGTTGCAGGGGAGTCTGGCCATAGAAGCCGGGATGCAGGTCCCCACCGCCAGGAAGAATCAGGGCCTGGGGACGGGAGAGGGGCCGCTCGCCGGGCTCGAGCAGCTCGGCCTCGGCTCCGGCCCGCTGCAGGGCCTCCTGGATGAGGGGGATGGTGCGATGGGTGGGACCGTTCCCGGCCGTGGCGCGAACGGGGGTGAAATAATTCCGGGGGATCAGGATGGCGACTCGGATCAGCATACACACCTCTGGTTGTTGGATTGGGGCGCGAGATCTCTAGCTCAGCGACAACAACAGAGGCAACGACAACGGCACGAGGCAGCGAAGAAAGATGCATCCTGCTTGGACCGGGTCATAAGAGCATGATAATCGCCCCAGCTCCATCTGGCAAGCCCTGGATGTTACAAGTTCAGCCGTCCGTGCAGAGGCAATGGATCAGGGAGCAGCCTGACAGAGTTTTTCCGGCTGCGCGACGCCCAGCAGATTGTGGAGCTCTGGCCGCGGTCAACCAGAGGGCCTGCGGCTCGACCTCTGCCACGCCGTGATGGGCATCTTCTAGCCTTGAAGAGCAGGGAATGCTCGCAGGCTACAACTCGACTCGCTTGCTGAATCTCCTTGCAACCGATTCAGAGTTTGCCCGTTCGAGTCCTGAGGCCCCAACGCTTGCAAACAAAGCACTTCGGAAAATCGGTGGACTCGAAGGGCCCGGACGGATCACGACGAAACGAAGCTCGTGGCACTGCAGCCTGGCCAATTACTTGGAGATCGCTACCGCATTTCGCGCGTCCTGACCAGCGGCGCCATGGGTGCGGTGTATCAGGCAGAGGACGCCCGGATGCAGTCTTACTGCATCATCAAAGAAATGCTCGAGATGCAGCCGGGCTCGGGTGACGAGCAGGCCATCATGCGCCGCTTCGAGGAGGAGAAGGCTATTCTGGCGCGCCTCAGTCATCCCGGCCTTCCCCGCGTGCGTGATTTTGCGCTGGTCAACGGTCTATGCTACATCGTTTCGGATTTTGTCGAGGGCACCAGCCTCGAACAGCAGTTGACCGACTGTCTCAAGCAGACCGGTAGACCCGTTCCGGCACGAGAGCTGGTGCCTACCATCCTTTCGGTGCTGGAGATCCTCGATTACCTGCACTCGCTCACTCCCCCGGTGCTCCATCGCGACGTCAAGCCGGCCAACATATTGTGCGAGGCCCGCAGTGGCAGCGTCATGCTGGTGGACCTGGGCCTGTCTCATCCCCTGGATGCGCGACGCACTCCATCCGGGGCCAACACTCTGGGGTATTCGCCCCTGGAGCAGATTCAGGGCCGTCCCGAGCCGCGCTCGGATCTCTACGCCCTGGGTGCCACCATGAGCCAGATGCTCTCCGGGCAGCTCCCAGTGCCCCTGGGCATTCCCCCGCTGGCGACCCTCACCTCCCTGGTCGATCCGCCTCTGGCGGCTCTTGTCGACCGGGCCTGCGCTTTCAGCCTGGAGCATCGCTTCGGTAGCGCCCGCGAGATGCGACAGGCCCTGGCTGCCTGGCTGGCCCGGGCCACCGGAGAGCCTCTCCCGGCTGAAGAGGCCCAGTCGACTGATTCATCCTCGCGCCGGCCGCGCCTCGCCCCGGTCTTTCCCAGCAAGTCGGGAACCGTGCCGACCGGGCGGCCGCAGGCCGTGCCTCCAATGCCCAGCACCACTCCTATCGCTCGCCGCGAGTTCGGACGTCCCGCTGGCGAGGGGGGAGCGTTCGCGCCGGCTCAACCGCAGGCGCCACCGGCTCCTGTGGCACAGCCCGCTCCGGCCCCGCCCGCGGCCCAGGCTGCTCCCATGCCTGCGGCCCCGCCCGCGGCCCAGGCTGCTCCCATGCCTGCGGCCCCGCCCGCGGCCCAGGCTGCTCCCATGCCTGCGGC
>QWHO01000143.1 GCA_021404945.1 bacterium CPR1 | reverse complement strand
AGCTTTCCGGTCCTCCGGATCGATTTGTTAAAATTTCTCGCAAAATTAGCAGGATCTCGGGACAGTTTTCCAGTAATGTGGCGACGCTGAAAATATCGGGAGGGTGAGCCGTGGTCCAAGTTACACAAACTGACCGCTATCCCGGTCGCAAGATCTGGTTCGGAGCCCTGGATGATACCGTGGATGGGTTGAAACTCCACGGGCGGGTGAAAATGAAGCCGACGCTTCTTCGCACCGCTCCCGACTATTGGACCCGCGTGGAAGCCGAAGAGATTCTCTATCTCGATGGCCGTGGCGACGTGATCTACTGGGCCACCGTGCGAGGGTTGCTGCCTGATCTTGACAGCCGCAGTTTCGAGGACGCGCTTGACCGGGCAACCCGCATCGGGGTCTTCGTTCGCATCTCGGGCCAGTGCGCCGTGGCTCCAAGCCGTATCCAGGGTCTGCTGCGGGTGCCCGAAGGGCAGTACCAGGTAGAGGTGGAGTCGCCCCTCGGAGAGACGGTGATGCTGCCGCTCGACCGGGCTCGGATTCCAGAGCTGGAAGAGTGCCTGGAGGTGCTCTCCGCTGGCAGTTGCCTGCTCTTTGCCGATCCTGAGGACTTCGAGGACTAATTCTCCCTCCCCCGAAGGAACGTGCCCATCTCTCTGGAGGACGTTCCTATGAAGCTCTTGGAAAATAAGCGGGGCCTTGTTTTTGGGGTGGCCAACAACATGTCCATCGCCTGGGCAATCGCGCAAGAAGCCCACCGTCAGGGCGCTGAGCTCGGTTTCACTTACCTCAACGAGGCGCTCGAAAAACGCATGCGCCCCCTGGCCGAGAGCCTGGAAGCGAGTTTGATCCTTCCCTGCGATGCCAACAACGACGAGGAGCTCGACGCCGTGTTCGCGGAGGCGGGCCGCAAGTGGGGGAAGCTCGACTTTGTCCTGCACGCCATCGCTTACGCCCAGCGCGAGGACCTGGATGGGCGTTTCGTGGACACCTCGCGTGAAGGGTTTCGAGTGGCCCTGGACACTTCCGCCTATTCACTGGTCGCTATGGCCCGCCGAGCCACTCCTCTGATGACCGAGGGTGGGAACCTGCTCACCCTGACTTACTACGGATCGCAGAAGGTCGTCCCAAACTACAATGTGATGGGGGTGGCCAAGGCGGCCCTGGAAGCCAGTGTTCGCTATCTGGCGGCCGATCTCGGAGCCCAGGGCATCCGCGTCAACGCCCTCTCGGCCGGAGCCATCAAGACCCTTTCTGCCAAGGGAATCCGCAATTTTAACGAGATGCTGAAAGTTTCAGCCGAGCGCAGCCCGCTCGGCCGGAACGTCTTCGTCGACGAAGTGGCCAGAGCTGGCACCTTCCTGCTTTCCGACTACGCCAGTGGCATCACCGGCGACATCCTGTATGTCGATGCCGGGTGGCACGTTCTGGGGATGTAAACTCGATGGAGCCGACTCAGCCGCCGCCCGAGCCACCTCGCGGACAGGACCCGCGTGCGACGGCGGTTCCTATGCGCGAGTTCCAGCGCAAGAAGCGCTCCACGACCCTGGGTGATCTGTGGATCCCCCTGGTAGCCCTGGGGCTGGCGGCCACCATCTTCTACCTGCAATTCCAGCGCAAATTGATCGCTGACGTGCTGGCGGTAAACGATACCAGGGCCCGATTGACCCTGCAACTCAACCTCGAGCGCCTGCCGCTCGAGCCGGGCGAGTCTGGCAAGATGCGGGTCTTCCACGTCGGAGGGGAGTCGCTTGAGGTGCTCAGCGGGGGAGGGAGTACCGAGTCCATCGACCTGCCCAATACCAGTCCCGCCTGGGTGATCTACAACGTGGGAGGTGTGGCCAATCTCTTGCTGGTGGATTACACCTGGGCCTACGGCGCCGATGGTGAGCGCAACACATCTGGCCCCCAGTTCAAGGTGGTGGCCAACCTGAAGGCAAACAGATTGTATACCTGTGGGGAAGCAGAGGTAGTGGGGCCCGACGAGAAGCTCCCCCAACGCTATCAGGGCAAGCGTCCACTGCTCAAGGTCGAGCGCGTCCCCAACTCGGCCCTGGAGTTTCCCGAGGCTTATCTGCGCGAGCAACTGGAGAAGATTCGATGAGTTTTTTGAGCCAATGCCGCGATCGGATGCGGTCGGGGCCGCACATCGCCACTATTCAGGCTCTGGCTTTGAAGGAGGCAAGACCATGAGAAAATGTCTTTTGCTTTTTCTCTTCTTGATGACCGCGGCCTGGGCGGGCCCCACTTACGAGCTGGTGGGTGCCACGGCCACGCCCACAGCCACGGCCGAGGTCTGGCAGGCGGAAGTTGAGGGCAAAAAGGTAGTCGTTCTGAAAATCAGAGAGGTTGGCAAAGACGGTGAGGCCAGGTTCGCCATGGAGACAATCCAACTGGCTGCTTTTGAGAAGCACTGCGAAACGCTGCTCCAGGAGCGCACGACCCTCAAGCCGGGTGCCGTCCAGGTTGTCTCCACGATGAAATCTGGGGCGAGTTGGATCGACTTCGCCCGGGTCCGGGTAGGCAACTCAAGTCCGTGGCGTGTTCTCGTGGTTCACGAGGACAAACTTGAGCGCAGTTTCGTGCTGGACAAAAAGAGCTGGTCCAGCCTCAAGAAGCTGACCAGGAAAGCCAGCTCGTAACCGGGGCCCGCTGCGGAAACGAGCGGTGCAACAACGCGATCACCCCGATCGGGGTCATGCGGTGATAAACTCGATTGGCGGGTAAGATTCGCACGTTGGGTCCGCGCTTGCAATGGTCCATGCAGCCCACCGCTTCAAGGACGATTTGCTCGCCTTGAGGATGGCGTGAGAGAGCATCCTGGAGGGCGTTTTTCAGCTCGCGGGCTCCATTCTGGCAGCAGTTTTTGTGCATGCAGACCTGGACCTTGCCGATCCGCCCGGTCTCAGGGACGCTCAAAGCCCCTTCCACCAGCGGGAAGATCAGGCGGGCCACCAGTTGCCCTGCATTCTCGTCGACGAACACGCGGACTCGCCGCCCTCTGGTCAATCCGGGCTCGAAACTCTGGTGCAGGCCTGGAGGGAGTTGAATGTGTTCGACGACGGTCAGGGTCTTGAGCCAGAAACTGGCTGGCTCCTCCTCATTCAAAGCGGGACAGAAGCCGAGGATGCTTCCTTCTAGGATGGTCTGTGACATCAGTTGGGTTGGGTTAGAAATTCCTTCTGTTCAGGTTCAAACAAATTCCTACCACAGAGGTCGTGTTCTGTCCAGAGGCGAAGGCCGATCGGTGATCGATATCGAGCGCGCAAGCAAGTCCTACCAGGGACGGGAGGCGCTGCGTTCTATCACCTTCACGGTCCCGGCCGAGCGAAGCCTGGCCCTGATCGGGCCGAGCGGTTGCGGCAAGAGCACCCTGATGCGACTGGTGGTGGGGCTGATTCGCCCCGACAGCGGGCAGATCAGCGTGGATAGCGTCCCTATGACTCCGAGCACAGCGCGTGAGTTGCGTTTGCGGATGGGCTACGTCATTCAGGACGGTGGACTCTTCCCCCATCTCACCGCGGCTCACAACGTCACGCTGATGGCCCGGCAGCTGCGCTGGGAGGTGGCACGCATCCGGGAGCGGCTGGCTTCTCTGGCGGAGCTGGTGCAACTGCCCCCCGATCTGCTAGGTCGCTACCCCGCCCAGTTGAGCGGCGGTCAACGACAGCGAGTGGGCATTATGCGCGCCCTGATGCTTGATCCGAAGGTCATTTTGCTCGACGAGCCGATGGGGGCCCTCGATCCCATCGTGCGCAGCCACCTGCAGCAAGACCTCAAGCGCATCTTCCGGGACCTGAGGAAGACGGTCTTGATGGTGACACACGACATGGGCGAGGCTGCTTACCTGGGCGATGAGATCGCCCTGATGCGCGACGGCGCGATCGTCCAAAAAGGCCCCCTGGACGACTTGCGCCAGCGTCCCGCTGAGGCTTTCGTCAGCGAGTTCCTCAAGGCTCAGAGATTGCAGTGAAGCACCGGCTTTTGTTGTTGATCGTTTTGCTCAGCCTGCCCGCCTGGGCCGAACCACACGTCAAGATTCGGGTCGGCTCGAAGGCCTTCCCAGAATCCTGGATCCTGGGCGATGCGTTGACCATCCTGGCCCGCGAGGCAGGTGCCGAGGTGGTGCACCAGGACAACATGGGGGCCACCCAGATCGTTTACGAAGCACTTCGTCAGGGCAAGATCGACGTGTATCCAGAATATACTGGCACGATCTCGGAAGTGTTCCTCAAGGATCTGCCCCACCCGACCACCGGGGTCATGCTGGACGCCCTCGCCCGGGACCGCATCGGGATGAGCTATCCCCTGGGATTCAACGATTCTTATGGAATCGCGGTGCGGCGCGAGGTCCAGGAAAAGCTGGGGGTGGCTACCCTCAGCGACCTGGCCCGCCATCCCGAGCTGATCCTGGGCCTCACACCCGAATTCGTAGGCCGCAAAGATGGCTGGGCCCCGCTTCAGGCAGCCTATGCCCTCAAGCCTCAGCAGCTCAAGCAGATGCAGCATGAGTTGGGCTACCAGGCCCTCTCTGCTGGCAAGCTGGACGCGGTGGACGTCTACACCACCGACGCCCAGATCGCTCGGCTGAATCTGGTGGTCCTGCAGGACGACAAGCAGTTCTTTCCTCGTTACGATGCGGTGCTGCTCTACCGTGCCGACCTGCCCCGCCGGGCCCCAGACGCCTGGGGGGCCATGCTGCGTCTGGTGGGCCAGATCGGCCAGGAGCAGATGGTCGCCGCCAACGCCAGAGTGGTGCTGGAGAACCGGACATCACAAGAGTCTGCCCGTATCTTGCTCAAGGAGTGCCTGGGCCAGGAGAGCGCGCCGCTGATCGCCGCGCGGGGCTGGGACTGGAGCTCCATCGGGGCCAACACGGCGGAGCACCTCTACCTGGTCGCCGCCAGCCTGCTGGTGGCCATCGCCGCTGGGATTCCCCTGGGAGTGCTAGCCTCTCGCTCACCACTGCTTGCTTCCATGACCCTGACGGGCACCGGGCTCCTGCAAACCGTCCCCTCGCTGGCCTTGCTCGCTTTTCTGGTGCCGATCATGGGCGTCGGCCTGTGGGCCGCCCTGACGGCTCTGTTTCTCTACAGCTTGCTCCCCATCGTGCGAAATACCTATACCGGCCTGACGACCATTCCGGGGAACCTGGCCGAAGCCGCCGAGGCCATCGGGCTGACCCCCCTGTCCCAGTTGCTGGTCGTCCGTCTGCCCATGGCCTCGCCCTCAATTCTGGCGGGTATCAAGACAAGCGCCGTGATCAACGTGGGCACCGCGACCCTGGCTGCCCTGGTGGGGGCCGGGGGCCTGGGCCAACCGATCCTGCAGGGCATCGCCCTGATCGATACGCCGATGATCCTGCAGGGAGCGATTCCAGCCGCCCTGCTCGCTCTGGCCGTTCAGGGGGGCTTCGACCTGCTGGAGCGATTCGTGGTGCCGCGGGGTTTGCGGCTTTGAGCGAACTTCGTCTGTGTCACCGGCCCCAAAAAGGCTAAGCGTGAGCGGTCGACCTGGCCGCGTTATAGGTAGCCCAGTGGCTGCCCTGGCCGTTGGCGATGGCCCAGGCGCACACCAGGGCCTGTTGGCGCCAGTCCATCCAGTTGAGCTCACCCAGCCCTTCCCAGGCCTTCGGGTTGGCCGCTTTGGCCTTGGGAGCCATGCTCTTGAAGGTGGGCTCGATGAACTGGAACATCCCCTTGGAGGGCGTTCCCTTCTTGGCGTTGGAGTCCCAGTTGTTGACCGCGTCGGCTTTGAAGTTGGATTCGCGACGCGCAATCTCTTTGAGCACCTTGGGATCGGCCCCGTAAGCCGAGGCGGCGCTCTGAATGAAACTGTCGATCTCGCCCTGGTCCTTGGGCTGGGCTGAGGCGCTGGTGCTGCTGGCTCCCGAGCTGCCGGTGCTGGCCCCTGTGGCCCCCGAGCTGCCGCTACTGCCGGTGCTGCCCCCCGAAGACCCTGCCGGCGAACTGCCACCGGCGCTGGCCAGGCCCTTTGCCAGCTGGGCCAACTGCTGATTGGACTGGCCCACCATTAACTGAGCCAGCAATTGCAGCATACTCGATTGCATGGCCATCATCTCGTAGTTGGCGCTGAGCAAGCTTGCAGTACCCAGGGCACGGGCGCTGGCCAGACCAAGATTTCCAAGCGAGGTGCTGCCAGGAAGACCAGGGCTCTGAGTCAGGGGACTGAGTGCGGAAATTGCGTCCATGTTCATCCTCCTGCTCTCAGATTAGCCAGAGCGCGACAAACGAGCAGCCCGAAAAAATGAATTTCGTGTAACAGCTGTGTCCTGAGAGTGAACTTATTGCTTCTGCCCCAGCTCAACGAGCAGCGCTTGCGCCCCATACAGCCTGTCCAGCGCCTCCAGCACGGCCTTCGAATGCACGGCGATGTGGCGCGCCTGTTGATCGGTATAGACGAAGTTGCGCACCAACCCGTAGCGGTTGCGGTCAAAGTTGATCCCCACCAGCTGGCCGGCCCGGTTGATGACCGGGCTGCCCGAGTTGCCCCCGATGGTGTCAGCCGTGGATACGAAGTCGAAGGGGGTTCTCAGGTTCAATCGCTCCTTGCCCTCCAGCCAGCGGACGGGCAGCTGAAAGGGAGCCGCATTCTGATGCTCCGCGGCCAGCTGGAAAGCCTCGCCAAAGGTGGTGAACCAGGGAACCTCCTTGCCTCCGACCTGATAGCCACCCACGCGGCCGTAGGCCAGGCGCAAGGAAAATGTGGCGTCGGGGGCCATGGTGGGACCCTCGAGGGCGAACATTCCCCGGGCGATCTGAGCGTAGGCACGCCGCTCCGGCTCTTCGACCTCAGTCTCCATCCGCTTGCGCAGGGCCCGGGAAGGCCCATCCACGGCCAGTGCCAACCGGATCATCGCATCCTTCTCACGAGCCAGGGAATCCGCGTCCAGACCGGCCAACCGCCTGCGCTCGGCCACTTCGACAAGGCGCGTCCCGGCAACCAGCTCGGCCGCCCGAAGCTCGGGAGAGAGAGGACCCAGAGCCTTGCGCAAAGTTGGATCGTCGCCTCCCAGCACCTCGGCCGCGAAGGTCAGCGAGTCGGCCAACCGCACCTTCTCCAGATCGGGCTCGATCGGTGCCGGAGAAAACAAGGTCAATTCGAGTGACTCCAGGGCCGTGTCCCGGTACTCGCGCAACCGCTGGTGGCCGGGTAGCCGACGCTCGGCAGCCAGGCGCACCAGATGACGTGCGATGGAAAACAGCTCCGAGTCGAAGGCGTTGGCCTGCTCGAAGAGGGAATACTCCCGCTCAAATGCCGCCAAAGCCTTCTGACTGCGCGCAATCTCCTGAAAGGCCAGATTGGCCTCCGGCAGCTGGCGCTGGAAGCGCTCTTGCAGGCTCTTCTGGGCCGCTCGTTTGGCGGACATGATGTTGTCGTTCAAGAGGCCTTGAAACTGGCCGGCATAGGCTTTGCGAGCATTGGCGACGCTGTAGAGCTCTCCCTGAGCCTGGCGGGCCTGCTCGGGACCGAGCTGGGCATACTGCAGCAGGTTGGCCTCGGCATGACGGACCCGGGCCAGCCGGTAAGGCAGCGTCAGGTCGCGCAGGTGCTCGAGGCGCTCGACCGTGTCCAACCGGTTGGTACGGCCGGGATTACCCACTACGAAGACCAGCTCGCCAGCCTGGGGCCCGGCCTGGTTGAAGGGGAGAAAATCGGGCGTGGCAGCCGGCTTGCCGTTCTCGTAGACGCGAAAGAAGCATACGTCGAAGTTGTAGCGCGGGTACTCGAAGTTGTGGGCATCTCCCCCGAAGAAAGCGATGGCTTGTTCCGGAGCCATCACCAGCCGCACATCGGTATACTTCTTGAAGCGGTACAGGTGATAAGCGCCGCCCTGATAGAGGGTGACGATGTCGCTGCGCAGGCCGGTCCGGTCGGCCGACTCCTTCTCCAGTGCGGTCATGGCTGCGCTGCGCGCCTCCGCCGCCTGGTCGGAGGGAGTGCCTGGCTTGACGGCGGCCTCCACGCGTTCGGTCACGTCCTCGATCTCCAGCAGAACGTTGAGCTCGAGGTCGGCGCAGGGCAACTCTTCGGCCCGCGTCCGGGCAAGATAACCCTGCTGCACAAGGTCGCGCTGGGGGGTGCTGAGTTTCTGGAGCGCATCGGCCCCGATGTGATGATTTGTGATCACCAGGCCCTCGGGGCTCACGAACGAGCCCGAGCCTCCATTGTTGAAGCGAACTGCCGCCCGCATCACCCGCTCGAGCCAGGCATCGGTCAGCTCGAAACCGTAGTCGAGCTTGATGCGCTCCCTGGGAGGCGCGTTCAAAAGCCACATGCCCTCGTCGGCGCGGCCAGGGGCCGATAGTGCCAGAGTCAGGCTCAGCAGAGCGGGCAGTAAAACCTTCATCTCGGGCTATCCTTTCGGGTGAGTCGGGTGACTCCGGGAGCGGGCCGCTCCGTCAGCACTTCGCGGCGGAACCGAAACAGCTCGGCCGGACGACCGCGGGTTCGAGTGTTGGCACCGGTGCCCTCGACCAATCCGGCATTCTCCACCAGACGTCGAAAGTTCTGCTTGTGCAGGCGCACTCCCGCCAGAGCCTCCACGGCGCTCTGAAGCTGAAAGAGGGTGAAGACCTCCGGCAAGAGCTCGAAGATCACCGGACGGTATTTGATCTTGCCCCGGATCCGTCCCAAAGCGGTTGCCAGCATGCGACGATGATCCACGGCCATGGCCTGCCCGAGCCGTTGCAGTGGCTCAGGTGCCTCGGCCACCAGCCGGGCCTCGTACAGGAGCTCGAATCGCTCCAGGGCTCGCTCCTCATCCCAGGTCGCCCCGCTCAAGCCGAAGGCGATCAGGGCTCGCTCGCGGCGAGCAGGCTGGCCATGCCACCACTCCCTCATTGAGAGCTCGATCTCCTGGTGGATCTGCGGCCGGCCCTGGCGCCAATCTTCCCAGGGCAGGAAGCCGTAGACCGCCGCCCAGTGGGCCGCAAAGGCCGGGGCCACGGCCATCTCCCGCACCAGCGCCAGATAGGCTACAGCCAGCGAGCGCTCGCCGGTTTCCCGCTCGCGCGGATCGCGAAAGCGATCCGCGAAGGTATAGAGTTGCTCGACGTAGCCGACCTCCAAGCCTGTCCGAGCCAGCACCCAGCGACGCAGAGCGCGCTCCAGAGTGATGTCTCCGGTCGGGTCCAGTGAGCCGTAGGGAAGCGCTTGGACCGATCCCAAGTGTCGCACGGTCAACACTCGAGGCTGCTCGCCAGTAACCGCCAGGATCACGGCGGTCAGACCTGCGTCGATACGATCGCCCACGGCAGGTCAGGGAGCTGATTCGATCGGCACCGTCTCGATGTCTACCCGGTTGGCCTTCTCGTCATACTGCACTTTGACGGTATACTCGTGGTTACCGGGCTTGAGGGGCACCGTGACCTCGACCTTGTTCAGCCGGCTGCCGGTCGTCAGGCGTTGGATCCTGCCATTGTTGTTGATCACCATCGTGTTGAGAAAGTCCGGGCCGACGCCGGTGTAGAGATAGGGTTCCCCCCAGGCAGCTCCGTGCGTTCCCTCGTAGCGATCAGGCCGGATGCGAAGCTGCAACAACTGCATCTTGGTGACGGGAACTCGCACGAGCTCGGGAGTCTCACCGGAGCGTATGGTGTCGCTGGTATACAGGCAGCTACCGTCTGCCCACACTTCAAAGACCGCCCCCCTGCCCTCGGGCGTCCCGGTGATGTAACCGACTCTGGCCTCGAATGCGTCAAACTTGCCATCGAGCTTGTAGGTCATGACGGCATCGTGGGCCCCTCCGAGACCCTGGATGGAACCGGCCACGCTCTCGTCGCCCTTTCCCATCTTTACGCGGTTATAATCCCACACCGCGTTCTCGAAGGCCTCGCGGGGCATGTTCACGACAGGTGTCTTGGTAACCTCAGCCGCAGTTGAGCCTGCGCCCAAGGTCAGGGCCAGAACCACGCCGAGCAAGAAGTGCTTGATCATAAAGAACCCTCCCAGTTGAAGAGCCGCCGGTCTCGAATTCTGCGACCAGATTGCGGTCTGGGAAATTCAGTTCTTGGACTTGAGAGCGATTCCTATCGCTTCTTGGAGCGAGTCTGCCACTGCATGACCTCCCGCCCCTGCCGCCTCAGCTGCTCATAACCCTCGGTATCGCTGCGACGCCACACCCGGGAAAGATCGTCGAGTAGCCGCGCCAGGAAGGTGCGATCGACCTGGGGAGTGTCGCTGCCCCCCGATTGGCGCCACAGGGTTGTGCGGGGCCCCTCTCCGGTTTGCTCGGAGTAGACGCCGTTGCGCCCTCGCTCGATGGAAGCCTCCACTCGCTCGTCGCGCTCGGGGGAGAGGCGCAAAAAGGTCGGCAGTGAGCGGTCCGGCTGCCTGGCGAGAAGATACAGGCCCATCCGGGCCCGAGTGGCCAAACCGTCCTCGCCCAGTGCCAGCGCCAGACCCAGACCGGAAAGGTAGTGCTGGCGGGCGGCCGTGCTCAACTCGGGCCCCAGAGAGCGGGATGTCTCGGCCTGGTGCAGATGGTAGCGAGCCAGACCCAGGCCGTAGTCGTGCTCGCGCTTCAGCCGCAGGGCCCGCTCGAGAAAGGCCGAGGCTTCGTCGAAGAGGGCGCTGCGCATTTCGATGCTGGGTCCGTCGAACTCGTCCAACTCGCTTTCTTGAGCCCTCCGCAGAGCCATCCAGCCCAGACGATAGAGAATATCCGATTCCTGCTTGCGGTTGTTCATTCGCCGGTAGCCCTCGGAGGCATAGCGGTACCATTCGCGAGCCTGCTCGTTGGCGTGTCGGGTCTCGTAAGAATTGGCCAGTTGCAGGGTGACATGGGTCTCCAACTCCAGGTGCCCGCGCCCTCCTTCATCGAGAGCCTTCTGGCAGGTGCGAATGGAGTCGGCTACCCGCCCCAGGTCATAGAGCACGCTGGCCGTGTTGAAGAGAGCGGCGGCTCGATTATAAGAATGCTCCAGTCTCTCGTAGCGAGAAGCGGCGTTACGAAACAGACCCAGAGCCTCGGTTTTCTTGCCCAGTCGATCGAGCAGGATTCCCAGCTCCATGCAAAGCTCGGCTGCTCGCAGGGGCTTGAGACGACTGCGGCGATACTGCTCAAACAGCCTGCGCATCGCCAGGATAGCCTCTTCTTGCAGTCCCTCGGCTTCCAGCCAGCGAATGCGTTTTCGCTCCAGCCGATAGAGCAACTCGGGCTGCTCGCAGACGACTTCTTCAGCCAGCATCAGCCAGCGCCGAGCAGCCGTTCGGTGGCCCTGGGCCATCAGTACGTCCACATGGGCCAGCGCTTGCTCCAAGAGCTGGGTCTTCCCCTCGGGGGTGAGGTCTTGTGCGATTTCCCGGCGGCGCCCCGCCTCCAGCGGGATCAGGTCCCGCCACTGAAGGTCGTCCCTCGTCATACCTTCCCCTCGAGAGATCTTTCACGGGGCAGGTGGCCCTGACCCGCTCTCCATTATAGCACAGGTGTCATCCGGCAGGAGAAGCATCGGTTGAAAAGAACTCGTGGCAGATTTTTTCGCCTTTTTTTTCCATGCCTCAAGGAGAATGATACGTTGAAAACCTGGAATGTCCTCATCCAGCTGGCTTTGATCGCAGCTATCTGCGCTCTTTGCTTCTGGTGGCTCTACGATGCGCCCAACCACCGGCTGCGCCTGAAGCTCGGTCTGGACCTGCGCTCAGGCTCGCACATCGCCGTGCAGCTCATCCCCACGCCCGATGATCAGGGAAATATCATTCCCGTCAACGAGCTGGTGCGCCAACAGACCATCCAGGTGTTCGAACGACGGCTCAATCCCGATGGCACGCTGGAGATCCTGATCACCCCCGAGGGCGTCGACCGCCTGATCATCGAGATTCCCGAGATGACCGACAGCCAGAAGGCCGAGCAAATGGTCCAGAAAGTGGCCAAGCTCGAGTTCCGGCGGCGGGTACCAAACATTGCCAAAGGCATCGTGGAGTGGAAAACCGTCATGGACGGCAAGTACATCAAGCGGGCCATGCCCGAAAGCAACATGGGCGGGGGATGGGTGGTGGCCTTCGAGTTGACCGACAAAGGGGCCGACATCTTCGGCAACATCACCGCCGAGATGGTAGGCCAACCGCTGGGCATCTTCTTTGACGGTCAACCGGTTGGCCGCGGGGCCAACGAAGCCGAGAAACTCGAGCGTCAGCCCATCGTGCAGGAGGCCATTCGCGGCGGCCGCGGCCAGATCAGTGGCAGCTTCACTGTCGAGGAGGCCCAGGAGCTTGCCACCTACCTCAACTCGGGAACTTTGCCGGTGAACGTGAAGGTGCTCAGCTCCTTCACGGTCAGCCCGACCCTCGGCAAAGAGTCTCTCGACTCGAGCGTCATGGCTTTTGCCGGCGGCCTGGGCATCATTGTGCTCTACATGATCTTCTATTACCGCCTGCCCGGTTTTTGTGCCAGTATCGCGCTGGTGGCCTACGCGCTCATCGTGCTTGCCTCCATGAACATACCCGGCATGGAGTTCGTGCTCACCTTGCCCGGCATCGCCGGCTTCATCCTGTCCATCGGAATCGCGGTGGACGCCAACGTGCTGCAGTTCGAGCGCCTCAAAGAGGAGCTCTGGCACGACAAATCTGTGGGAACGGCCACCGACGTTGGCTTTGCCAGGGCCTGGTCGTCCATCCTGGACGGCCACGTCACCACCTTCATCGGCGCCTTCATCCTGTATGCCTTTGGTACCGCGACGGTCAAAGGTTTCGGAGCCACGCTCATGATCGGAACGGTGTGGAGCCTGATCACCGCCGTCTACATCACCCGCATGCTGCTCGAATTCTTCATTTACGTCGCCAACGTCAAGAATCGCTGGCTGTACGGGGCCTAGGAGCTAACCATGGATACCACCAAGATGATTGAAGTCGGCCTGTGGGTCATTATTCTG
>QWHO01000142.1 GCA_021404945.1 bacterium CPR1 | reverse complement strand
TGAGCACCATCAGGTCGGCTTTGAAACCGGTGAGCAGGTCGATGACATTGAACTGCGAGTGCCGCAGGATGGCGTCGCGAGCAGCCTCCCGGCTGACGTAGTACTGGTCCTCAGGGAACTGAGCCAGCAAGAGATCGAGTTGCTCGAGATCGATCTGGACGATGAGGTCGAAATCCTGCGTCGAGCGCGGCTGGCCGTGATGGCTGCTGGCCACCGAGCCGGCCACCATGAAGGGTACCCCGGCCCGCTGCAGGGCTTCGTTCAGGCGGCTCAAAAAGGTGCTCACGGAGACAGCAGCGGCTCGTCGGGCCAGGCCTTCTGGAACAGGTCATCGCCCAGCGTCATGCGGCGAAGGGCCAGCTCCACCTGGTGCTCGCAATACTCGGGGTGGCGGCTGCGAATGCCGCTTCGCGTGTACTCCCGGCTGGCCTCGCTCAGCTCAAAGCAAATGGCCACCTTCTGTGCTCCTGAGAGCGAGCGCAGTACGGCCAGTTGGACCGCTTCGGCTTCAGGGCTGGTATCGCGCGGTCTGAGATCCATCTCGGCCAGGAACTTCCCTGCCCGGGCCGGCACTCCTCGCCAGGAGAATCAACCCGCGCGGCCAACCCTGGGCGTTCCATGGACCTGACCGACAAGCGAATCGTCCTGGTCGGAGGGGCTTCCGGGCAAGCACTCCGCTGGCCGAAGGGCTGGTGCTTGCCTGGCGCCGGGCCGAGGAGCTTGCTTAAAGTGCAAGGCCTCTGGCCTTGCACTTTACAACGCGCTGGAACGCAGTTCCGGCGCGTTCGTCAGATTGTGCTAATGTGCCAGACCAAAGTGCGAGCACATTAGCATCATGCTTTGTCGTGTCGGAGGAGCTACGCTCGCGGGCCTTCTGCCCGCACAAGATGTTGGGCTAGGGGCTGGCTGAAGGGGAGGGCGATGGCGAGGCCGGGGCCGGCCAGAGCGTGCGCAGGCTATCCTCCCAGCGGGTGAGCAAGTCGCTCTCGCACGTCCAGACCTCGGGTTTGCCTTCGATTTGCACGTAGCAGCCCTTTTTGTCGGGGGTCTTTGCCCCCACCAGGATGGTGCCCAGCTTCTCTTTCTTGGGTTTGTAAAGGGTAAGTCGGGCCCGAGGCCTGTCCAGGCCGCTCGCCGCTCCGACTGCGGCCACCGAGCTCCACTGCACCTCGGTCAGATCCCAGAGAAGGTTGGAGAGCGCCGAGCTCTGGGTGGCCACATCCCCCTCGGGCTTGTCTGGCTTGGAAAGCTGCCAGTCCCCACCCGAGCGCTGGGCGGCCAGCTCATGCGAGCCGATCTGGCCTTCCACCTTCTCGATCTCATCGACCTGGAACGCCAGCAGGTGCCGGTCACGGAAATACTCCCCATCCCGGGTGAGGGCCTCGGTCTTTGAGAAGTCCAGCACCATCACTTCCTCAGGATGAAGCCGGCGGGCGTAGCGCATGGTGGGCTGCACCGCCACCGGGGGGCCGATCTCCAGCACCTGGGGGGTGGTGCGCTTGTCCTCCCACACTTCCAGGCGCAGCTCGCTCTTGCTGAAGTCCACCTTCTCTCCCGGCTGCATGAAGCGTCCCGCCCGCATGCGGTTCCAATCCCACAAGAACGCGCTCACCTTGCTCGAGTCGGCGGCAGCCTGAAAGGGCTTCTCCACCTTCCAGTCGCCTTCCAGCATGCTGAACTCTTCCTCGTCAGACTTCTCTTCCTCGCGTTTGGTAACGTTGAGCACCAGCTCGGTCTCCTGGGTGCCCCGCACCATCTTCACGCGTACGGCCTTGCCCGGGTCGCCGGGCAGGGGGCTGGTCTCGCGCAGCGCGGCGGGAGTCTTGTCGATGATGGCCGAGAAGGTCCCCGGCACGGTGACCACCGGGCCGCTGGGAGCCACCCGGGCGTAGTAGCCGTTGCCGTCGGGGAGTTTGTCGCCCACCAGCAGGGCCGAGCTGGCAGGCCCCGACTTCAGGCTCAGCTCGAAAGCCGGCTTCTCCAGCCCGAACTGCTTGAGCTCCTCGGGCTTGGGGCTCTCGAGGATGACCTCATTGCGCTGCAGGTCGACCAGGCCGTCGGCCATGCGTCCCACCTCGGCCAGCGAAACCATCTCCTCGGGAGGGCCCTTACGGAGCCAGCGACCGTCGCGTTTTTCGAGCACCAGCGGGGCTTGCTCGCTCTTTGCGGGCTTGAGCTCGAGCCCCATCAGGGTCTCCGCCTTCAGTCCCGGAAAGACGCGCTTTTCTTGTTTCTCTGCCTCCTCGCGTGTCTTGCCCCCCCGCACGTCGTAGAAGTAGTAGAACCCCCCCAGCCCCAGCACCAGGATCAAGAGGATGAGCGTGCTTCGGTTCACGGGCTCAGCGCCTCTTGACGGCCGACAGGATGCCCAGCAGCAAGAAGACCATCGGAATCAACAAGAGCTGGACTCCCACGATGTTGCGCACCTGGCCGGGGGCCAGAAAGAGCGGCTTGGACTCTTCGGCTACGGGGCGAATGGTGATGCGGCCCTCCTCCTCGACCAACCAGTTGATCAGGTTGACCGAGAAGTCGCGGTTGCCCACCACCCGCAGGAGCTGGTTGGTGAAGACCTCCCCGCCCATCACCGCCAGGCGCGCCTCGCGTTCGTCGCTGGAGGGCGAAGGGCTGGCCGACGGGGAGGGCGAGGCGGTCGGAGTCTGCTTCTTGCTGGCCAGGGTGACCAGCGGGAAGGATGCGGCCTTCCCTTTGGGCGGAGCCATCTTCTTCTTCCCCAGCACCTCGGCGGTCGGTACCACCACCGTCATGTCGGTCGAGGAGACCAGAGGCTTGACGGTGTAGCCGTTGGTCCTGGTGGGATCGGTGACGGCCTTGATGGGGTGAGACAGGAGCGAGAGGATGAACTCCTTCTGATCCTTAGTCACCGGGTGGCCCGCGTCAAAGATCATGCCAACCACGGCTGCCGAGTCCTGAGTGATGCGGCCCACCTGGTCGGGGGTCAGGATGATCTCGTCAGGGATCTCAAAGCCATACTGCAGCAAGAAATCGGCGTAGCTGCGGTCGGTCTGGGCATCGAACCAGAAGAGCAGACGCCCTCCGTCGTCGATGTACTTCTTGAGAATGTCGCGCTCGCCGTCGAGCAGGGGAGCCTTGGGCCCGGCCACGATCAGGGCGGCCAGATCGGTGGGCAACTGGGGTTGCTTGGCCAGGTTGATCTCCTCCGCCTTGTAGGCCTCCGGCTCCAGGGCCATCTTCAGACCCGAGATGCCGAAGGGCTGGTTCTCGCTGATGGAGGCCTCTCCGTGGCCGGTCAGAAAGCCCAGCTTGAGCGAGTCGCGGTCGGAGAGCTTGACCAGGGCGTTGGTGATGGTTTGCTCCTCGAAGTCGTTGAGACGCTCCTGGCGCTTGGAGGGCTCGTTGGCGCCTCCCTCGGGCAACAGCTCCAGCACCCCCTGCCCGCTGTAGACGATGTCGTAGGCTTTGGCTCGGGCCGGGTTCTTCAGCAAGTCGAGCACCTCGAAGTGGAACATGGCCGGATTGGCGTTGCGGTAGTTCTTCAGGATCCGCTCCACGTTTTTGCGCTCGTGGTCGTTGCTGAAGGCTACCACCCGGACCGGCTTCTTGAGCTCTTTGACGAGCTTGGCGGATTGCTCCGAGAGCGATAGCCGCTTGTTCTGGGTGACATCATAGGTTTTGTTGTGCTTGTTGGAGATGGCCAGGATGATGCCAAAGAGCAGCATGGCCAGAAAGAAGGAGAGAACGGTGTTGAGAGCCGCTTTGGTATGGATCGACATGCTCAGGTGCTCCATTTCCGACTTTCGAGGATGCGCATCGTCAGGAAGAAGAAGAGGACGGTCCAGGCCACATAGTAGACTACGTCGTGCGAGTTGAGCTCGCCCCGGGCCATAGTCTCAAAGTGGGTCAGGTTGGAGGGGTCGCCGACGTACTCCTTGACGACCGCCACGGCCTCTTGGAATACGCCCACCAGCCACATACCGAACAGGCCACCGAAGGTGACGACGGCCGCCACCAGCTGATTGCTGCTGAGGCTGGAAGCCCAGACGCCGTAAGCTACGAAGCTGGCGGCTAGCAGCACCAGTCCGAGATAAGCGACCCCGATGGTGGGCCATTCGATCTTGACCAGTCGCGACAGGAGCAAGATCGTGCTGCCCGAGCAGAGCACCATCATGGTGACGACCAGCAGGGCGGAGAAGAACTTGGCCCCCACGATTTGGAACTCGGTCAGCGGGTAGGTGAACAGCAACTCGAGCGTGCCCGATCGCTTCTCTTCCGAGAACAGCCGCATGGTCAACAGGGGAACCAGGAAGATGAGTAAGAATGCCATCCACCACATCACCGGGTAGACCAGTTGCTCCATCACCTTGACTTCGCCCATTCCCATGGGGTTGGCGCTGGCCCGGGTGCTGGCCGATCCGAATTGAAGCAGCAAGATGACGAAGACCAGGCCGATCACCAGCAGGTAGCAGGCGGTGAGGATCCAGGCCATGGACGAGTTGTAGTACGTGCGCAGCTCTTTGCTCATCAGGGCAATCATGCGTTTTCACCTCCGACCGCTACCGGCTCGGCAGCCTTTTCGGGTTTGGAGGCTGCTTCTTCGGCTTCACTCCTGGAAACGATCTCCAGGAAAACGTCTTCCAGGGTGGCCTGGCGGGCATGCAGCTCGAGCAACTCCCACCCTTTCTCGATGACGGCTCGGGCCAACTGGGGGCGCACCTGGCGATCGTTGTCAGCCTCCACCCGGAACACCCCCCCTTCGGAATCGACCTTTTTGACGCCCTGAAGGCCCCGCAGGAACTCCAGAACCTCACCCGTCGGAGCGCCGGCTACTCCCAGCGTGATGGGCACCAGCGCAAGCTGGCGGGCGGCCAGGTTCTGGGGCGTGTCCTGGGCCTGGATGCGACCGTTGGCGATGATGATGACCCGGCTGCAGGTCACGGACACTTCGGGCAGGATGTGGGTGGATAAAATGACCGTCGACTTCTTGCCCAGCTCCTTGATCAGCTCGCGGATCTCGCGGATCTGGGCCGGGTCGAGGCCCACGGTGGGCTCGTCCAGGATGAGCACCGGGGGCTCGGAGATGATGGCCTGGCCGAGTCCGACGCGCTGGCGATAGCCGCGCGAGATGGTGCCGATCAGCTGATCCACGACCGATTCCAGGCTGCAGCGCTCGACCGCGGTGGCGACAGCCCTCTTACGGTCCGCGTGGGGAACCCCCTTGGCCGCGGCCGCGAACTCGAGGTACTCGCGCACGCTCATGTCGAGATAGAGGGGCACGTGCTCGGGCAGATAGCCCACGTTCTTACGCACTTGCAGACTCTGAGTGTAGACGTCGAAGCCGGCCACGTTGGCCGACCCCTCGCTGGGAGGGAAGTAGCACGTCAGCATGCGCATGGTGGTGGTCTTCCCGGCGGCGTTGGGACCCAGGAAGCCGACAATCTCACCCTTCTCGATGCCGAAGTTGAGGTTGTCGACCGCCAGTTTCTCTCCAAATCGTTTGCACAGTCCTGTTGCGGTGATCATGGCTCAAGCTCTCCTGCTGGCAAAGCATCTGGTTGCAGACCATCACGGTCCGCCGACCTCTTGATGACGTTGGCCGGATCCAAGAAGTTCCCGGCCAGGGCGTGCGGGCGATTCTGTTGCCGGGCTTGAAAATCCTCCCCCGAGAGGAGCCCTCCGGGGTCGTCAGGAGAGGGTTCTAAGCCAGGTTCTAGAAATCTGCGAGCGTAGCCAGAAGGGTCGGCGAAGCGCTGGGCTGATCGGAAGCGTGGTTTCCGACGGCAGACTGGAAATCGCGGTCGCGTGTGACATGCCGGTTGTGATCGCGCTTGGACAGGGGCGGCGCGGATGGGGTTGAGGGCCAAAGGGGCGTCCTGACGCCACGGCGGTCTTTTTTGGCATTCGGGAAGGAGCCTGGCCGGTTTGCCTTACGTGCTGCCCGTAGGGACCAGCCTGCGGGCCCGATACAAGATAGCCAGGGTGCTGGATCAGTCGCGGCTGCGCAACGTCTATGTCGCCGAAGATCAGCACCTGCGCGGCAAGCTATGGGTGATCAAGCAAATGCAACCGCTGGGCGTGGATGCAGGCGAACGCAGTCGCTTGCTCACTCAGTTCCAGGCGGAAGCCATGCTTTTGTCCCAGCTTGAGCACGCCTGCCTGCCCAAGTTGGTGGATTTTTTCGCCCAGGATTCCTCTCTGTTCGTCATCCGCGAGTTCGTGCCCGGGAACGACCTGCTGAGCATCCTCAATCAGCGCCAGGCCCCATTTGGCGAGGACGAAGCTCTGCGCATCTCCCTCCAGCTTTGCGAGCTGATGGTTTTCCTCTTCAAGAAGAAACTCGCCCCCATCGTCCTGCGGGACATGAGCCTGCCCAACCTCATCTTGACCCCCGAGGGGAGGGTCCTGCTGGTGGATCTGGGTTTCTCGCGGTTGTTTCAGCGAGAAGCCCGCACCGGCCCCCCCGACTACGCAGCTCCCGAGCAGTTCACCGGAGAAGGAAACTATGATGCCCGCACCCTGGTCTACAACCTGGGCGCATTAACCTATCACCTGGTGACCGGGGTCAACCCGGGCTCTTCGCCCTTCAACCTGGTCCCGGTCAGCCACCTTAACCCCCGCGTCTGCGAGTCGGTCCGCACCTTGATCGAAAAGTGTACGCGCAATGAGCCTCGTGACCGACCAGCCAGCCTGTCCGACCTCAAGAAAGCCCTGGAAAGCGCCCTGACTCAGAAAGGGAAACCCCAGCGTCCGGCCCCTCGTTCGGAGAAATCCCCTCCGCTCGTAGGGGCAGGGGGGGGCGTCCGGAGAACAAAGAGAATATCTCCGCGACTGAAGGCGTGGTTGTTGGGTGCCTTGCTGACCGTCTTGATGGGGGGCGGTCTGGTGGCCATTTATCGCTATATGCTGCAGTCCAGTATGCTCTGAACCAGAAGGAGGCTTGACCGGATGCTTGCGCCCGGGACGATGATCGGGTCGCGCTATCAGGTAGTGCGTTTGCTCGGCCAGGGAGGCATGAGCAACATCTATCTGTGCGATGATCTGAACCTTCGCGGTCGTCGCTGGGTGGTCAAGGAGATGGTTGCCCGCTACTCCGACCCCAACGAGCAGCGGATGGCGGTCGAGCTGTTCGAGCGCGAGGCCCACCTGCTGGCCAGTCTGGATCATCGAAACCTCCCTAAGGTTAATGATTTTTTTGTTTTCAAGGGGTGTTCCTATCTGGTGATGGAGTTCGTGGACGGGGAAGACCTTGGCCGCATGCTCAACCGCATCAAAGGCCCCCTGCCGGAGCGCCAGGTGGCCGAGTTGGGCGAGCAGATGGCCACTGTGCTCTACTACCTGCACTGCCGCAAGCCCCATCCAATCATCTTCCGGGATGTCAAGCCGTCCAACATCATGATGACCGGCAACCTGGTCAAGCTGATCGACTTCGGCATCGCCCGCCACTTCAATCCCAGCAAGAAGGGCGATACCATGCGCATCGGCTCGCCCGGCTACGCTCCTCCCGAGCAGTACAGTGGCCAGACCGACCCGCGCTCCGACGTCTACGCCCTCGGGGTGACGTTGCATCACGCCATCACCGGCCGCGACCCCACCACCACGCAGACCCCCTTCATCCTGCCCGCCGTGCGCGATCTCAATCCATCCGTTTCGGAAGACCTGGTGCGCATCATCGAGCGCTCCACCCAGCTTGACCCCGATCAGCGCTACCAGTCCATGATCGACATGAAGCGGGACCTGCAGGCTCTGGCCCGGGCCCTGGCGGGCGCTACCCGGGTGGTGCGCCCGGGCGAGGCGACCTCGCCCGTTTCGGCGGTGGATGCCGCTCGCGCGGTGGCAGCCGCGACGGTTGCCCCGGTGGCGGCCGCTGCCGCTCCGGTCGCGGCCAGTTCCCCACCTGCCGCCGCCCAGGCTCCCACGCCGCCGGTTGTGCGTCGCTCCGCCGCTGGACTCTTCAAGTGGCTCTTCTTGCTCGTTTTGCTGGGCAGCCTGGCAGCCGTGGCTCGCTTCAATCCAGCTCTTCTGGAGGAGGGGCGCCAGTCGCTGGCGGCCTGGCTGCAGAGCCTCATGCCTCGCCAGGCGCCCAGAAATCCCCGCGATGCCGGGATCCAGCTCTACCAGGAAGGCCACTCCCTGGTGGAGGTCACTGAGCAATTGCGCCTGGCTGCTCGGTCAGACGCAAGGGACCCGTTGACAAGAATTTATCACTCCAATGCGCTGGGACTTTCCATGCCGCCCCCCAAGAAGCCCGCCCGAATCGGCGTGCTCTATCCCGTTGAGCGGACCGATGAGGTCCTGGCTGCTCTGGCCCAGGGCCAGGAGGAGCTCAATCGGGTTGGCGGCGTGGGCGGGCGACCCGTGGTATTGATGCTCTCCAGCTATCGGCCGGGTGAGCTGCAGCGCCGCCTGACCTCAATGGAGGCCGGGGGCCAATCGCGCAAAGTGAACGCTCGCACCCCCGGGCTCCCGCCCGAGGTTCTGCTTATTTTTCCGGCTGGCAAGGTGGATGCCGGTCAGCTGGCAAGCGAGCTTCCGCTCTTCCTGGCCCAGGCCTCCGAGCAGGAAGATCCCCGCCAGATGCCCCCTGACATTGCCTGGCCGGTGGAGCAGCTCGCTCGCATGGTGGCCACTGGTCCCGTGTTCTCGGCTAACTCTGAGCTGGCTGGCGAGCTCAAGTCGCTGGGACTGAGTATTCCCGAGTTCAGCGGTGCCAGTGGCCTGGTGCTGGCCCGTCCACAAGATCTGCCCTCGCTGAAGGCTCCCCACGAGTCGCTGGTCGTCCTGGCCAGCGACGAGGCCGCTCTTCCGCCCGCCGCCAACTATCCCGGGGCGCGGGGGTTGATTCGCTTCTCGCCCTGCCAGGGGGAGTGGTTGGCAGCCAGTCTGGCCCGGGACATCCCCGACCTGGCTCGGGCTCGTAACCTTGATGCTTTGTTCTGGGTCATCGCCTCTCATTACAAGTTGAACGCCCTGCGGGGAGCGACCCTGGGTTGGAATCGCTCGGGGAAGCTGTTTGTGTTGCCCTGGACGATGGTTCGAGCTGATGCGGGCCGGTGGGTAGCTCAGGGCAGTGAGGAGGTTGCCGCCCCGTGACCATCTTGCGCCGCTGGTTGTTCAATATGGCCTCCTTTCTCCTGGGGGGAGCCTGCGGTCTGTGGACGGTTCAGTTTCTCGAGTCTCGCGTGGAATTGCCTCCCGTGGGCGGCATCTTCATCGTGCTGATCTTCATGACGGTGTTCGTGGCCATCTCTTATCATGTTGGTCAATCGATCTTTCCCGTGACCCTGGAAGAGCAATTAATCCGCCCGGAAATCCCCAGGCAGCCGTGGGCCTGGCTCAAGCCGCACGGCGAGGGTCTGAAGCCCTCCTTTCCCATGAACAAGGACCAGATCGTCATCGGCCGCGACGTCAAGTGCGACTTGATGCTCAACAACGAGTCGGTATCGCGCCGTCATGCCGAGGTGGTGCGCCTGGCCGAGGGCTACCTGCTGCGTGACCTGGGTAGCCGCAATGGCACTTTCGTCAACGGCCAGCGCGTGCAAGAGTATGTGTTGAGCGATGGAGACAAAGTGGCTATCGGGGATATCGTGTTCATCTTCGAGGCCCCCAGGCGGGCCGTGACTCTGACCGGCCAGCCCGAAAGCGTCTCTCACCTGGTGGGCGACCTGGGGGGCAGCCTGACGCCTGGTCTGAGCTCAAGCGCAGACGAGGATGATACCGAGGTCTGGAACCATCGCCCGACCAGGCCCCCTGAATAACGAGCCGGATCAGGCCAGACCCGGCTCGTCCTTGCCCCACTCGCGCGACTGGTGCGTGAGATACTCGTTGATCAGGCATCCCCAGTCGCCTTCAAGGCGCTCGATGGCTCGGCGGATCTCTTCCATGTCCACGTTGTGACGCGAGGGAGTCTCGCCGCGAGCCAGGTGAACCAGTTTGACCTGGCAACTCGGGCAGCGCGTGGTGCGCGAGGAGAGATAGTCGAGGAAACGGCGCTTGAGCTGATAGCTACAATGCGGGCAGTGAAAATGAATGAGGATTTCCACTGAGAACATCTGCCACTACTATAGCACACCGTTCATGGCAGGTATAGCCCCTGGCCCCTCTCCAGCAGGGTCGCGTGGTCGCGAGCCAGTGTCAGGATGAGGCTCAGCTGATCGGTGGCTCTTTGGAAAATTTCCAATCCCGCCCCCACATTCTTTGAATCTTTCTCCAGGCTCGCTTGCTCCAGGGCTTCCAGGCCCCGATCGGCCTGCTCGAGGGAATCCAGCGCCATGCTCAACAGCACGGGCTCGTGCCAGGGGGCACCGGTCAGGGCGGCCACAGCCTGGCGCCGAATCGAGAGCCTCTCGCGCACCCTGGCAAGCTCGCCCCCGAAGGCAGGGGCCTGCACCAACCCCAGCAGAAAGTCGGAGGTCATGCGCCTGAGCAGCTCTAGAGGAGAGGTCTGGCGGTCCTTTTTCTTCTCCTCGTCTCTCCAGTGCCGAAAAAGCTCCATCCGGCGATTGAGCTCGCGAGGGGGGAGCCCGAGGAAATACTCCTCGACGTAACGAGTCGCTTCGGTTTCCCCGATGAGCGGAGTCAATAATCGGGTCAGATAGCGGCGAGCCGCCCGCTGGAGTGTCTCCTCTTGATCGGTGCCGAGCACGCTGGCCAGAAACTCGACCCGGGCCCGGCGGCTCTCCTCTCCCGCCTGTTGGTGAAGGTAGCGAAAGGCGACCTGTCGGCGCCAGTCCTCTTCGGCCGGGCCGAGCGAGCGCAGGGTCTCTCCTCCCTTTTGCTCGAGCAGTTTTCGGATCTGCTCCAGCTTGAACCCCTGGGCTTTCAGCTGCTCGATGCGGCGTAAGCGACGTAAGGCATCGCGATGGAAGTAGGCCACCCGTCCATCGGCCGCCGGGTATGGCTTCTTCTCCGGTCGGGGCACCAGGCCCCTGGCAGTATAGAATTTGAGGGTACGTTCCGTCAGGTCGAGACCCAGCTCACGGGCCTGCTCGAGCAACTCGTCCTGGCTCAGATAGTCGCGGGCCATTCAGGGGAGCCGGCTAAAGTGCAAGGCCACTGGTCTTGCACTCTGGAATGCACCGGAACCTGGTTCTGGCGCGTTCATCAGATTCTGTGAATGTGCAAGACCAGAGCAGGCGCACATTAACCAGCCGAGAACTGGCTCAGCCACTGCTTGTTCTGCTCGATGACATACTCGATCGAGCTGAGGATATCGTTGGCCTCTTCGGCCTTGAGGACCGACTCGGCCAGTCGATCGCGCTCCCCGGTCTCGACATAAGCCTCGATGCCCTCTACCGCGTCGTAGAAGAGCTGCAGGGCTTCCAGCATGAACTCGCGGATGACCTCGGCCCCGGCCGGCGCGGGGGCTTCATATTGAGCATAGAGCTGCTCGAGAGTGTTCTTCACCAGGTTGAGCGAGTTGCGGATCTCCTCCATCGGCAGGGGGGTTCCCAGGGCCAGATGGTCGGCCAGATTGCGCAGAAACGTGAGAAGATCGGAGGCCACCTCAGTCATCGGCGGGGCCTTCGGCGGCTTTCGGCTCCGTTCCTGGAACCTTGCCTGACAGCTTCTTGAGGTGTCCGGAGAGGCGGTTGAGGTAGTCTCCGTAGACTCCGGGTTGATCCGCTTCTCGAGCCTGCTCCTGCACGATCATTTGCAGGGCCTGCTCGGATTGAATCTGGCCGGCCTCGAGCCGCTGCAGGATCTCGCGCTGATTCTGGAGCCGTTCTTCCAGTTTCTGGCGCAGCATGGCGCTGGGCCTGGACTTGCGCGGCGGGACCACGGTCAACTCCTGCAGAGCGGTCTGGATCTCGGTCTCGAGCTGGCGGTAGAATGCCAGCGCATCCTCGTTCAATCGAGCCTGGCCTCCTCCTCGGTCATTCGATCGAGGGCGATCAGCGCAATCTTGTGCAGGTCTTCAAGCTGCATCGTTTTGACCACGAACTGGCATCGCTCTACCGAGGCCACGAAAAAAGGGCACTCGCGGTAGCACTCGCAGTCTTTGAAGGGGCACCAGGGCATGCCGGGGGGGTTCGGCGCCGGGGCGAGGACTCTTGCCGGGAGGAGCCGGCACCCACGAAGCGCCGCGCGTTCAGTCACTTACCTTCCTGAGAGATGGACCCCGGATTCTTGATTAAGTGGACACTATTTGATGTCTTTAAACGGAGAGAAAATTCCATTTTTAGCACGTTTATTCCTGCGTCCAGACGAATCGCCCTTTGCTCGTTCACATAATGTTTACTTTCTTCTATTTACTTCTGCGGAGCGGTCAGGCATAATAGGTCCAGAAGAACAAATCTTGGCTCAAAGGAGACTTCAGCTGTGAGCGACATCACCGGACTCGGGCCCCAGCGTGTAGTAATCAGCCCTCAGATGCGCGAGGCGCAGGCTCTCCGGATGGCTGCCGTTCATCAGGCACTGGAGTCAGGCCTGGTCCCGGTCCAGGGAATGTCGGCCGAGCAGGTTCACGCTCATCGGGCCTACTACGGCCAGTGCACCAGCGACATTCAGGCCGTGCGCTACTGCTGCCCCTTCCCGCAGATGCCGGGAATCATTCCGGGCGCCGATTACTCCTGGCAGGGCCCTCCCGGACCCAACATGATGGCCAGTTTGTTCGGTTTCCCGGGCGGGATGCAGATGGGCTTCCCGATGGGCCAGATGGGTTTCCCGGGCGGTGGCTTCGGGATGGATCCGATGTTGTTGATGATGATGATGCAGATGCAGCAGAGCCAGAATCAGTTTGGATTCATGATGATGATGATGATGATGCAGCAGCAGCAGCAACAACAAATGCAGCAATTGATGTGGCTACTCCAGCCCCCAGCACGGCGCAGGCGGCTGCCCGCCTCCTCCCCCGCCCCCCCAGCCCACGACCCCGCCGCCGCCCCCCCAGCCGCCTACCCAGCGCCAGCCGATGACCGTGGCTCGGGCCGCCTCCCTGCTGCAGGCCAACTTCGACCTGATGGACACTGCCGCCGGAATTGGCTCGCGCGACGGCATCATCGGTAAGCCCGATCTGGAGGCTATCGTCTCCGGTCGCGCCCCCAATGCTTCCGAAGAGCTCAAGGAGGCCTGCAAATACCTGCTTGACAATCCTTCGATGTTCAATGCGCTGGAGACGGCCGCTGGTCAGGGCGACTGTGACGGCAAGATCGGTCGCAACGACCTGACAGCTGCAGTGCAGAAATACTCGGGTCTGGATGCCACTCCCGACCCGGAGGGCCAGATGACGCTCGGTCGCGCCGCTGTCATTCTCAAGCGCTATTTCGACTTTCTCGATACCGCTGCCGGCCGGGGCGGCAAGGATGGCCTGATTGGCAAAAATGACCTCGAAGCCATGCTCGGCAATCCGGGTTGCCCGCCGGACTTGAAGAAAGCCATTGAGTTTCTGCTCCAGAACCCGGCCATGCTCGACGCGGTTGACACGGCCGCGCACGGGGGAAACCGGGACGGCCTGATTGCGATGGTCGACCTGGACGCTGCTATCGCGCAGAACCCGGCCGATGCAGTGGGTCCCCGCGACCAACCCACGCAGCCGACGCAGCCCACGCAGCCGACGCAACCGACGCAGCCGACGCAGCCGACGCAACCGACGCGACCCTCGGTGGACCGGGTTGCCTGCGACCAGGATGCGGTGCGCATCAACTCTTCCCTGGGCACCTTCAGCAATGACTACACGGCCATCTTCGAGGTGCTCTCCAATCGTAGCAACGCTGAAATCGCCGAGATCAGCGCCGCCTACCAGCGTCGTTTCGGCAAGACCCTCGAGCAGGAGATGCAAGACAGCACGTCGGGTTGGGCCGGGACGCTGGCGGTCAAATTGGCTCAGGGTGGGCGCGACGAGAGTGGCCAGGTCGACCCCCTGGCCGCCACCCAGGACGCCCAGCGCATTTACGACGCCGCCTACAACCAGTCAGGCACGGACGAGCAGGTCTTGATCGACATCCTGGCCACCCGTTCCAAGCCCCAGATCGACGCGATCGCGGCTGCCTATCAGCGGATGTATGGCCGCGACATGCTCGCTGACATCCAGAGCGACACCAGCGGTGCTCTGGCAACCGGCCTGACAGCCCAGGTGCAGCGCCGCAACACTGGCGGTTAGCCTGGAAGCCGAAGCCCCCCGCCTCCACCCGAGGATCGACAGGGCAGGCGCGCACCAGGCAAAGAAGCCCGAGCCTCAAGCGGCTCGGGCTTCTTGCCTGGCCTGGCTCATTGGTTTACCCCATTAGCCCAATTGACCAACGCGCCGGAACTCAGTTCCAGCGCGTTGGTCAATGCAAGAAGGCCTTTGGCCTTGCACTTCAGAGCCCATCCAGCGAAACCGACTCCGGATCTCCGCCGCCGGCGGCCTGGTAGCTGTTGGGGTCGGGCACAAGAATTTCGATATGACCGGGTGTGAACAAGAAGATCTGATCGGCCACCTTCTGGCTGTGGCCGCCGATGGCGTAGGAAATGCCTGACAGGAAGTCGATGATGCGACGGGCCAGCTCCTTGTCGGTCTTACGCATGTTGAGCAGAATGCTCTTCTTCACTTTGAGGGCCTCGGCGATCTCTCGGGCATCAGCAAAGGAGGCCGGCTCGAGCACCACGATCTCTTCCTTGCGGGTCGAGGGTAGTCCCACCACGTTGTTGTTGCGCCGCGGTTGGATCGGGGCGCCGGCGGGGGGGGCGGGATTGGCCCGGGCCGCCGGTTGGGCCGAGGCGGCCGAGCCGGAGGTCGAGACCGAATCGGAGTTCAAGACATCCGAGGAGAAGCTGTCCTCCTCCAGGGTGAAGAATTTGCGGATGCTTTCCATGATGCGAGCTCCCACGACGGGCCCACCTCCGACCAATACCTGATTGAGAAGTATTCAACAAACCGGGGAGGTCCCCTCTTTGTAGGGGAAAATCTTTCTGGCCGGCCTGAGGACCGTCAGCGCACGGTGCGCGGACCGAAGATGGCGGTGCCCAGGCGCAACAGGGTGGCCCCTTCCTCGATGGCGGTCACATAGTCGGCGCTCATCCCCATGGACAGCTCCGACCCATGAAAGGAAGACTGGTTTTGCTCGAGCAGCTCGCGCAGGCGTCGAAAGTGGGGCCGACTTTGCTCCGGGTTTTCAGGTGGAGGAGGAACGGTCATCAGGCCGACCAGCTTGAGGCGGGTGGGCGGGTTCTCGGCCACCCTGGCGAGCAGGGGCGCGAGTTGCTCAGGCTCGATGCCGTTCTTGCTCACCTCGCCGCCCAGTCGTATCTGGATCAGCCCGGAGAGGCTCTGGCCGCGCTCGTGGCAACGCTCTTCCACACGGCGGATCAACTCGATAGAGTCCAGCGTGTGAATCATCTGGAAGAGTTGAACCGCAAGGTGCACCTTGTTCTTTTGCAGGTGGCCGATCAGGTGCCACTTCGCCCCGGGTATCTGGGTGGCTTTCTGGCGAGCTTCCTGCACGTAGTTCTCGCCCAGGTCTTCCAGCCCGGCTTCAACGGCAGGTTTGATCTCCTGGGCGGTGTGAAGTTTGGTCACGCCGATCAGGCGTACCGACCGGGGATCGCGCCCGACTTTCACGCACGTGCGCGCGATGGTTTCCTTGATCTCGGCCAGGCGACCGCGCACACCATCCACCGGAGCCACCACCGGCTCCGGCTCGGCGAGGGGGTCGCCAAAGCTGGCAAAACCGAAGGCCACGCGCTACTGCCCACCCGACTTCGGGACAATGCCGATCTGGTTCAAACTCAGAGCCAGTTCATCAAGGTATCTTCAGTCATGGAGGCTGCCGGCACCGGGATACCGGACTCGGACGGCCGGGTATCAGCGGGTTGCTCGGCGTGATAGGCGGCTTCTTCTTTGCTGATCAGTCCGGCCTCGTAGAGCCGACCGAGGGCCTGGGTCAGAGTCTGCATTCCATCGGCCGCCCCCTGAGCCTGGAACTGGCCAATCTGGTGGGTCTGACCCTCCAGGATGTGGGAGGCGACCAGGGTGGTTCCGGTCAGGACCTCCACCGCCAGCACACGCCCCAGACCGTCGGCTCGATTCAGGAGTCGCTGGCCGAGCACGCCTCGCAGCGAGGTCGCCAGCATCTGGCGAACCTGGCGCTGGGCCTCGCCGGCTGAAAAAGCATTCAGGATGCGGTCCACGGCACTGACCGCGCTGAACGAGGATATCCCCGCCAGCACAAGTTTTCCGGTGGAGGCGGCCACCACCGCGGCCCGCACAGACTCGCTGTCGCGCAGGTCGCCTACCACGATCACGTTGGGGTCCTGGCGCAGCGCCTGCCAAACGCCCTC
>QWHO01000141.1 GCA_021404945.1 bacterium CPR1 | reverse complement strand
GCCGTGCAGGCGATGGAAGATGCCCATGATGTCGGCTCCGGTGCGGGTGTCCAGGTTGCCTTTCGGCTCGTCCGCCAGGACGTGGTCGGGACTCATCACCAGGGCCCGGGCGATGGCCACCCGCTGGCATTCTCCTCCGCTCATCTGGTTGGGAGTGTGGTCGAGCCGGTGCTCAAGGTGAACCCGGGCCAGCTGCTCGCGGGCCCGGGCGGCCCGCTCAGCCCGCGGGACGCCGCCGTAGACCATGGGTAGCTCCACGTTCTTGAGCGCGCTCATGCGGCGCAGCAGGTTGTAGCTCTGAAAGACGAATCCGATCTCGCGGTTGCGCACCCGGGCCAGCTGGTTGGAGGAGAACTGGGAAACGTCCCGGTTGCGCAAGATCACCTGGCCGGCTGTGGGCCTGTCCAGGCAACCGAGGATGTTGAGCAGGGTCGATTTGCCGCAGCCGGAGGGGCCTACCAGCGAGACAAACTCGCCTCGATGCAGCACCAGGTCTACCCCGCACACTGCGGGAACCTCGCCCCCGTGACCCGAGTAGGTGCGCTCGACTCCCTTGAGCTCGAGAACCACGTCTTTTGTCACGGTTTCAGACGCAGTCGCGCCCCGTCGCGCAGATTGCCAGGATTGAGCACCACCTGATCGCCTTCGCTCAGGCCTTCAACGATCTCGACCCGACTGGCGTCCCGGCTTCCGGTCTTGACCACCCGCTGGTGGGCTCGCGAGCCGTCCACCGCCAGCACGACCCACTTTCCTTCTCGGCTCACCAGGGCCTCGCGGGGCACGAATAGCACGTTTTCGAGCTTGCGCAGCACCACCTCGGCGAAGACCGACATTCCCGGGAAGAGCTGCGAGGTGTTCCCCTCAGAGCTGGCCAGCTCGATACGGGCCCTGAAGACGCGGTCCTCGTCCTGGGTGGGGGTGCCGCGCAGCTCCCGCTTGAGCTGGGCCAGAGCGTCGATGCTCTTCAGCTTGCCGGCGAACTCCACCTCGGGGTAGGCGTCGGTGGTCACCAGCACGCTCTGGCCGGGGGAGACTTTACCCCGGTCATTCTCGTCAAGCAGGACCTCGACCCAGATCCGGTCCGGGTCGACCAGCCGGGCGACCGGCACGGTGGGCCCGACCGACTCGCCAGGCTGCACGTCCTCGAGCACGATCTCCCCGGCCCCAGGAGCCCGCACCTCGGTCTGCGCGAGCTGGGCCCGAGCTTGAGCCACGCTGGCCGAGGCTGCCTCCAACCGGGCGGAGCTGGCGGCCACCTCGCCCTCCATCACCGCCAGCTGGCCCTGGCGCGCCCGGGCTCCCTCGACCTGGGCCCCGGCCCGGGCCAGCTCGCCCCGGGCGGCCTGGCGTTCCTCCTGGCGGGCCCCCTCGCGCAGCAAGCTGAGGTGCTGGCGGGCTTGTTCTCGACTGGCCTGAGAAGCGCTGAGAGCGGTCCGAGCGGCGTCCACCTGCTGAGCCGAGACGTAGCCCTGCTCGAACAGTTGTTGGCTGCGAGTCAGGTTGGCTCGCGACTCGCGTTCGGCGGCCTCGGCCGACGTGAGCTGGGCTCGGGCCGTGGACAGCTCCTGCGGACGCGAGCCGTTCTCGAGGCGGTCGAGATTGGCGCTGGCCACCTCACGAGCAGCCTGCGAGCCGGTTAGCTCGGCGGCCACCGCCCGCTGCTCGGCCGCCAGGCGGGCCCGGGCCTGCTCCAGCGCGGCCGCAGCCGCCTGCTCATTGGCCTGAGCCACTCGCAGGGCGGCCTTCAAGTCGTCTGATTCGAGCTCGGCCACCAACTGCCCGGCCTCAACCCGTTCCCCGGTCCTGGCCAGCAGCCGGGCCAGACGACCCTGCACCCGGGGGGACAGGGCTGCCTCCACGCCGCTCTTCACCAGTCCGTCCTCATCCAGCTTGTCGCTGACCGACCCGCGCTCGACGCGGCAGGCGGTCACTTCAACCGCTTCTGAGCCGCTGACAAAGAAGAAGACGGCCGTGAGGACCAGCAGGCCGAGAAGGATGAGTGCCAGCGCCCTCACTGGCCGGGCAACCACCGCTGCAAGGTCTTGCGCAGTGACACCTGGGCGATCGGCTTGGTCAGGTAGTCGTCCATTCCCGCTGCCAGGCAACGCTCCCGATCCCCGACCATGGCGTGAGCCGTCATGGCCACGATGGGAACTGAGCTCCGGGTGCGAATGGCCAGGCTGGCTTCGTAGCCGTCCATCAGGGGCATCTGGCAATCCATGAGGATGACATCGTAATGGTTTTGACGGCTCAGGTCGACCGCCTGCTGGCCATTGCCAGCCAGGTCGACCTGCAGGCCGAGCTTCTCCAGCATCCGATGGGCCAGTCGCTGGTTGATGGCGTTATCCTCCACCACCAGCACACGGCCTGCAAACCTCAAAGGGAGAGCCTCCTCGGGCTCGGGATGGAGTGAGCCGTCCTGGTTCGGGTTGAGCAGCAGGGGCAGTGTGACTCGAAAGCTGGTCCCAGAGCCAGGCTCGCTGGTCACCTCGATCTCCCCCCCCATTTCCTCAACCAGGCGGCGGGTGATGGCCAGGCCCAGCCCGGTGCCACCGTGGCGGCGCTTGTTAGACCCGTCCACCTGAGTGAACTCCTCGAACAAAAGGGACTGGCCGGCCGGAGAGATGCCAATGCCCGTGTCCTGGACCTGCAGCGTCAGGAGGATGCGCTCCGAGCTTTGCCTGGCGGTTTCGGCCCTCACGGCGACCCGACCCTGGTCGGTGAACTTGACCGCATTGTCGATCAGGTTGCTCACGACCTGGCGCAACCGGCCCGGATCGCCCACCAGGCCCTGGGAAGGGGGATCTGTGATCTGGAGGGTCAGCTCCAGGCCCTTGTCGGCGGCCCGGTAGCTGAAAAGCTCGACCACTTCCTCGAGTAACGCGCGCAGGTCGAGCACCAGATGGTCCAGCACCACCTTGCCCGCCTCGATGCGCGACAGATCCAGGATGTTATTGATGATCCCCAGGAGGGAGCGGGCCGCCTGCAACGACATGTCGGCATACTCGCGCTGCTCGGGCTGCAGCTCGGTATCGAGCAATAATTCGGTCATCCCCATGATGGCGTTCATGGGGGTGCGGATCTCATGGCTCATGTTGGCCAGGAACTGGGATTTGGCCCGGGTCGCCGATTCGGAGCGCTCACGCGCCTGGATCAACTCGGCCTCCATGCGCTTTCGCTCGGTGATGTCGCGGATGATGCCGACCAGAAACGGTTGCCCGTCACTGGTTCGAAAGAGCGACTTCTTGGTCCAGATGGTGTGGGTCTGACCGCTAGCGTCGGTGAAGAGCTCTTCGTTCTCGCGCGTCAGCCCTGTCTCGAAGACGCGCGCGTCCTCGGCCCAGAAAACATCGGCCTGATCGGCCGGGAAGAACTCGTAATCCGAGTGACCGAGGAGTTGCTCGCGCTGGTAGCCCATGAATTCGCACAGGGCGTCGTTGAGGAAGATCCACCGGTGCTGGCTGTCCTTGACGAACACGGGGTCGGGGATGGCACTGACCACCTCTTGCAGGAAACTCTGGGCCGTGCTGCCCAGCTCGAGCTGAGAGCGCAGCACCTCATCTTGTAATGGCACCGCTGTATCTCGGCGCTCACCGTTCATCCCCACCTCCGGCGAGCCAATCTTTGGATTATCCGCTCTCTTCCTTGAGCTGCTCCAGCACATACTTGCCCAGAAGCTTCACCTGATCCGGGTTGAGATGCAGGAAGCGCAGACCATATTGCCAGCCGTCCTCCCCCTGGTGACGGTGGCGAATCTCGCCGACGACGGTGAGGGCATAAAGGCGGCCCGCCGGGCCAATGGTGAGGGTTACGGGGGCGGTCGAGAGCAGCTCTTGCTTGCACTCGAGCAGGACCCCTCCGACTCCGATGTTGAGTACGGTCCCCTCATACTCCTGAGCCTTTGCGCTCACTTCAACGTGCAATCGAGCCTTGACCCGGCGCTTGCGGCGCCGACGGTAGAGAAGATTCTCCAGGAACCCGAGCTCGGAGAGCATCTGGGCCAGGCGCGAGCGGGCCAGAACCTCCGGCTTCTCGTCGTAGTTGACCCCCACCAGCAAGCGGGTGCTGCGAGGCATCTTGCGAACCCACTGCACGACGCACTTGATGCCTATCGGCCTGGCCCGCCCCGAGGCGGGGTCGAGCAACATGACGACGTCACCACGCTCGGGCTCCGTATCCAGATAAAGGTGCAGCCCACCGAGCCCGATGTTGACGACCTGGGCCTGGCCGCTCTTTTCTCCCAGCGAGAAGTCAATGGCCAACTGGCTGTGAACTCGAATGCTGCGACGTCGATCCGGCGTCTTCTCGCTATCCACCCCGAACGACTTCAGCCCCGTCACCATCGAGCTCAGCCAGCCAGGAGGCTCCTTGTCCTGCAAAAGACGCAGGGCCTGCACCATCACCGAATGAAACTGTTGGATCTCGGCCGGGACAACTCGCGGCGTCTCCCCGGAGCTGGGCAGCATTTCCAGGCTGGGTGGCAACTCGTAGGAGGCCTCGACGGACTCTTCCACCTGCTCGAAGGACTCCTCGAGGGGGGCTTCAGGCTCCGGCTCAGGCTCGGATTCTGTCTCTCGAGCTTCTCGGGTCTCTCGGGCCGGAGGGGGCTCAGGCCCGGGCTCAGGCGGGGCCCCCCGCTGGGGCTCGCTCTCTTGGTCCTTTTGACCGAGCAGAAAGTAGACTCCGCCCACCAGGAGAGGCAGGCCAACGACGATGGCTCCGCCCAGGATCACCAGCTTGACCCACCCCGTCTTGCTGCCTCCCAGAATTTGCATAGACACCTCAAGAAACCGTGAATTGACGGCTCTTTCGCGCCTCAACTGGTTTTCCCTATAGTGAACCGGAAGCACGCCACGGAAGGTGCGAGACAGCCTGGCTCGAAGCCAGGGTCCAATTTTTCTGCCCGAGGCGCGAAGATGGCAAAGAACAAGTTCTCCAAAGGAAAAAAGCCGGGCCAGCACCTGGCCAGGCCGGCGGCGACCAACCCCCCTCCGGCTCCGGCAGCGCCGGTCGTCGAAGATATCGACGAGGAAGAAGAGAGCCCGGAGCCTTCGCTGGAGGAAATGGCCCTCAATCTGCGGGCCATCCTGGAGGAAACCGAAGTCAAGGCCAGGCGGCTGCGCGATTCGATGGAGCTGCCCTCGGTCGCCATCGAGGAGCTTGAGGACAAGCTCGCCGACGAGCAGAAGGAGCGGGGACAGCTTGAAGCCACGGTGGCCGCGCAGAAAGAGCGGCTGGAGGAGCTGGAAAAGCTGCACGCGGCTGCTCGGGGTCAGGTGGAGGAGCTGGAGAGCCAGCTTGGCCTGCTCGAGCAAGAGAAGCGCCATCTGGGCTCGGAGCTGGATGAGCGCCAGAGAGACACAGGTGATCTCGAGGCGCGCCTCGATGAGGCGCTCAAATCGCGCCAGCATCTGGCCGATCAACTGGCCGAAGCGGAGCGCTCTCGCCAGAATCTGGAAGAGCGCCTTTCCGGGGCCGATGGCCTTTCTACCAGGTTGGACGAGGCCGAGAGGGCCCGTGTGGAGATCGAGGAGCGCCTGCGCAGTGCAGACGAGACCCACGCTGCGGCCCTGCGCAAATTCGAAGAGAAACTGGCCGAGCATGACTTGCTGAGGACCCGCTGTCAGGAAGCCGAAGCCAGGCGAGACGAGCTGGATGCAAGGCTGAAAGAGCTCGAAGGCGGGGCCTCAGGCCTGCAAGCCAAGCAGCGCGAGGCCGAGAATCGGCTGGGAGAGTTGGAAGACAAGCTCCAGGGGGCCCAGGCCGATCTCCTTGAGGGCGAGTCTCGTCTGGAAGAGGCCCAGCGCAAAGCACGCTTGCTCGAAGAGCAGTTGGAGGAGGCCCGCAGGGCCAAAGCCGAGGTTGAGCGCCACATGGAGGAAGCTCAGCAGCTGCGCGACGACCTGCTCAGCCAGCTCGAGCAGGCTCAATTGACCGCGGCCGAGCACCAGGGCCGCACGCACGAGCTGGAGGGCAAGCAGCAAGAGCTGGCCAAAGCCAGCACACAGGTGATCGAGCTGCGCGAGATGCTCGACATGCTCGAGGCCAATTTGCTCGAGGCCGAAGACAAGCTCGCTTGCGCTCCCACGCGCAGCCAGCTTGAGGACGCCCTGGCCCGCGCTCAGGAGGCCGAGGAGCGGGTCGGCGAGCTGACCACGGCCGCCGATGAAGTGGAGCAGAAGCTGCGTCAGTCCGAGTTCCGTCTCGGCCAGATCAAGCAGATTTTTGAAGAGACCGACGAGGCGGCCAGGGCCGCCGAAGAACGCGCCGATGCCGCCGAGCGGCGGGCCCGCGAGGCCGAACGCAAGCTGCGCCAGCTCGAAGTCGCCACCGGTCGGGTGGCCGACGCGGCGGGGGAGGCGGCTGCCGGTGCTCCTGAGGGGAGCGACGGGGTCGAGCTATCGTCTCTTCGCAAGAAACTCGAATCGGCCGAGCGCGAGTCGTTGGAATCGGTCGAGCGGGCAGAGCTGGCCGAGCAGAAGCTGATCGAGCTGGAGGATGAGGTTCGCGAGGCCAACGAGCGAGCCATGGAGCTCGAGGAGAAGTTCGGTGAGGTGGAAGCCAACTCGATCCGTCTGCGCGAGGAGCTCGAGCAGGCCTGCCAGCAGCTCGAGGAGACCCGCAGTCAGGCCGATCCCAGTCAGTTCGAGGAGCTGAGACAGAAGCTGCAGGATACCGAGGCTCGGGCCAAGGCCGCCGAGCAAAAGTCGCGCGAATCGGTGGACCGGCTCTTTCAGTCCGAGCAGCGCATGGTGGCTGCCAGCGCGCGCACCCGCACGGCTGAGGAAAAGATTGTCACCCTCGAGCGCGAGCTCGACAACCTCAAGCGCAAATTCCACGAGGCCGAAGAGCGCATGAAGTCGGGCGAGGCGGCAGAGCTCGACCCCGAGACCGAGCGAATGGCCTTCGAAGACCGGCTGACCAGCCTGCCCAACTTCAATATCCTGCAGCAATATATCGACTACACCTTCAAGCAGGTTCATCGCTACAAGCGAGGGGCAGCCTTGCTGTGCATCGACCTGGACCGTTTCAAGGTCATCAACGATACGCTCGGTTTTCGAGCGGGCGACGAAGTGCTGCGCCAGGTCGCCGACCGGCTCAAAGCCCTGGTCCGCGAGTCCGACGTGCTCGGCCGGCGGGGAGATGACGAATTCTTGATTCTGCTATCGGAATTGGAGCGAGGCGATCTGCCCGAGGTGCGAACTCCCGAGGACTGGGCCAGGGCCTGCAACCAGATGTCGACCCTGGTCTCCAACCGCATTCTGTCGGCTCTTGCTCCGCCCTACTCGGTGCAGAACCAGAAACTCCATGTGACCGCCAGCATCGGGGCCAGCGTGAGCCTGGACGCCGAGACGGCCGAAGAGTTCATCGAGCACGCCGAGACCGCCATGGTGGCGGCCAAAGAAGCGGGTCGCAACAATCTGCAGTTTTATACCGCTGACCTGAAGCAACGCCGTCAGCGCAAGCTCTCCTTCGACGGTCAGTTGCGTCAGGCTCTGGAAAACGACGAGTTTACGCTGCTCTACCAGCCCATCGTGCACCTCTCCAGCGGACGCCTGGCGGGGGCCGAGGCACTCTTGCGCTGGAGGCACCCTGAGATGAACCGGTTGCTGGCCCCGGAGGAGTTTCTCTCGATCGCCGAGGAGACCGGCTTGATCGTGCCCATCGGCACCTGGGCACTGATGCAGGCCTGCCGGCAGGCGGCCCTGTGGCGAGACGAAGGGCTGGATCTCTTTACGGCCGTCAACATGAGTACCCGCCAGTTGATGCAGGCGGATCTGCCCAAGACATTCCTGAAGGCTTTCGAAGTGACCAACATCGACCCGAAGATGCTGGTCGTGGACATCCTTGAGGGCTCGAGCCTGGTGGACCCCGAGCGCATCGATCAAAACCTGGAGGAGTTGACCCGCCTGGGAGTGGCCATCTCCATCGACGACTTCGGTGTGGGCTTCTCCTCGCTCAAGCGGCTGGGGAAGGTCAAGATGCTCAAGTTCCACCAGTCGCTGGTGCAGGATGTGGGCAGTCGCCACGGCAGCAGTATCTGCGTGGCCATGCTGGGCATCTGCTCGACGCTGGCCGTGCGCTCCGTGGCCGAAGGGGTGGAAACGGCCGAGCAGGCGACCTTTTTCCTGGACAAAGGGTGCGAATTGGCCCAGGGATTCTATTTTTCCGATCCTGTCCTACCCGACGAGATCACCGAGATGTGGCTCGACAATCGTACCTGGAGTGGTTTTTAGGGCCCTCTCAAGCCAGTTGAGAGGCCCACTCCAACCAGTCCTCCGAGCTGAACTCGGAGGCCGCGTTGCCATTGCTTGTGCCGGTCAGGTTGATCCCGTGGCTCACCAGGTTTGCGTTTGGCTCTGGTGCCACTGCTCCCGCTTTGAACACCTGCTCGATAAGTTTGCCAGAGTCCATGCTCTGCTCCCCCATTCGCTGACTTTTCAACAGCATAGCTTGAGGCCCTGGAAACATTTTTGGGGGAAGTGCAAAAGTTCCGTAACTCTTGTAAACAGGTTGTTACAAAAGTCTTCGGTTTGGGTCAGGTCAGGCCGCCCAGAACCCGGAAACCCTCTTCTTTTCGACCCGTATTGCGCAACAGCGTGGAGAGCCAGCGGCGGGCTTGCCGAAATACTGGGTCAATGGCCACGGCTTCGCGCCAATGGCGCTCGGCGCTGACCAGATCGTCCTCTTCGTAGGCTAGAACCCCCAGGTTGAAGGCCACGCGGGCATCTTCCGGGGCCAGCGTACGCGCCAGGTAGAGTGTTTGGCGGGCCTGCTCGCGCTCGCCCAGCGCAGTCTCGGCCACGGCCAGGTTGGTCAGCACCTGCACCGAGCCGGGCTCGAGACCGGCGGCCCGGGTGAGGTCGCCTCGAGCGTCCCGGGCCAGCCCGCGTCGAAGTTGCAACGAGCCCCGGTTGAACCAGAAGGTCGAGTTGCCGGAGTCTTGCTCAAGGGCCCGGCTGAAGGCGACCTCGGCTTCCTCCAGACGGCCCTGCAGGGTGAAGATGATGCCCGTGTTGTTGTGGACGTAGCCCAGCAATCGCTGCTGGGAGACCACCTCGAAGCCCTCGCACTCGCGCCAGAAGCGCCGTTGGGCCAGGTCGCAGAGCATGAGGCCCTGCTCGCTTTTGATGCCCGCGGCCACGTGCCCGAACACAAATCCCTGGCCTTCCCCGATGGCTTCAAGTTTTCTCATCGGCACCACGTCCAGGCCGGCGGCCGGGGCCAGGGCCAGGAGCAACAGCGTGTATTCGATGCACATCGCGAAACGACGGCCATCGGAGCCCGCCTCGGCGAAGACCTGGTGGGCAGTGCGACAGCCGTGAGGGCGGCGCTCCCGGCTCAGGTCCTCGTCGTAGCCCACCTCCAGGCTATAATCGAGAATCGCTTTGTAGAGCCGCCGCGCCCGGTCCATGACGGACCCCTCGCCCACCGCGCGGCGGGCGAACTCGAGCATCTCGTGGGTGGCTCCAAAGGGGTGCACGAGGCTCTTATCACGACAAGACCCTTCCTAGGAAAGAGTCCCGCCCTGTCGAACAACAGGGAACCCTCGAAGTGAAGCGGGGAGTTCGCCTGGGGAGGTTGCCGTGGACAAACCGATGATGGAAATGGCTCCGATGAAGGAGATGATGGGCAAGATGGCCGACTGCATGATGCGCATGAACGAGTCCTGCAATGAATCTCACATGATGATGATGAAAATGCGCGACATGTGCATGGAGATGCACGACATGATGAAGAAGATGAGCATGATGCAGGGGGAAATGAAGTAACTTTTTGCCAGATCCGTCTGGCAGAATGAAAAAGCCGGCCCTCTGGCCGGCTTTTTCATTCCCTGAACGAAAGTTTCAGCCGCCGGCCTGGCGTTTGGAGTAAACAAACACTCCTCCGCCTACGGCGCAGAAAACGACGAAGAACCAGGCCTTGCGAGAGGCCGGATCGCTCAACATGACGGCGCTCATGATCAAGAAGAGCAGCGCCACGATCCCGATGGCAATCTTCTTGATGTTGTGGGCTTCCAGGGCGCCGCCGCGGTCCTTGCTGCCGTAAGCCTTCTTCATGTCTTGCACCGAGCTCTTGACTTTCTCGGCGTGCTTTTCTTGTTGGGCGTAAAGTTTCTCGAGTTGTCTGTCCCGTTTATCGGACACGCTCAAACCTCCTTCAGGACTCGATGCCACAGGGGGCCAGCACGACCCGGTCATACAGATCCCCATAGAGCCTTTGGACCTCGTCCTGGATCTTCTCCGGCGCAGCCCGTACCGAGCAACAGGCCACGACATCCTCGGGAATAAGTTTCGCCATCTCCGCCCAGCGCCCTTCTCGGGAGAGACGATGAAGCTCGCGGTGCAATTCCCCGTGGCCGATGACTTCAAGCACCTCGGCGTAGGCCGGGGTTGAGCCGTAGAAGGCGATTGACTCGCGTACTCTGCGCTCGAGCAGTTTCTGGGTGGCCTCATCGCCTGTGATGACAAAGACGTTGCCCAAGACCTGGACCTGGTTGCGCTCTCGGCCGGCCTTCCTCAGACCTGCTTGCATCGATGGCAGCGTGACCTTCTCGACGTAGGCCCGGTTGGTGAAGGGATGGCCACTGAGAAAGTCGGCCGCCTCGCCGGCCAGCTCGCTCATCTTCGGTCCCACGGCGGCCACCCCGATGGGGATGCTGGGATGAGCAATGGGGCCGGGGTTGAAGAAGGGCGTCATCAGCGTGTGACGATAGTGGGTCCCCTCGTATCTCAGAGGCTCTCCGCTCTGGAAAGCGTGGAAGATGGCTCGCAGGGCGGCAATGTAATCGCGCATCTGCTCGATGGGCTTGTCCCAGGGCATCGAGAAGCGCCTGGTGATGTGCGCCTTGACCTGACTGCCCAGGCCCAGCCACAGGCGGCCTTGCGAGAAGCGTTGGAGGTCCCAGGCGGGGTAGGCCATGCTCATGGGGTTGCGGGCCAGCGCCACGGCGATGGCGGTGCCCAGTCCCAGCTTCTGGGAGCCCTCGGCTGCACGCAGCAGGCTCAGGAAAGGGTCGTGCTTGGATTCGGGCACCCAGAGACAGTCAAAGCCGCGTTCCTCGGCTCGCCGCGCCAGCTCGGGAGCAGTCTCCAGGTCTCCATCGAATACGGCGTCAAACAGCATCGCGCGCCCTTCACCGCAGGGACAGGGATTCCTACGAGCTCGATAGTCCGTTCGGAAGGACTTGAATGGAATTCTGCTAGAACATGAGCTTGATGGCTCTCAGAAACGTTCTCGCTCGTTTTCTCGACTCGCAGGAAGGCAAGGGTACCCTGGCTGCCGTGCACCGCCAGGAAGGCCGGGAGGCCCGCTATGGAGAGTGGCCCGAGCATCTCAGTCCCGAGTTGATCGCCATGGTGAAGGCCCGCGGCATCGAGAGCCCTTACAGCCACCAGAGTCAGGCCATCGCTCACGTGACCGGGGGACGCCACACCGTCATCGTGACCCCCACCGCCTCGGGCAAGACGCTGTGCTACAACCTGCCGGTGTTGGAAGCTATCCGCCGGGACGATTCGGCCCGAGCCCTTTATATGTTCCCCACCAAAGCTCTGGAGCAAGATCAGCTCGCCGAGTTGCAGGAGTCCATCGACGGCCTGCAGGGCACTGCCCGGGTATTTACCTACGACGGCGATACGCCGGCCGACGCTCGTCGCTCGATTCGCAGCCGGGCTCACGTGGTCATCACCAACCCCGACATGCTGCACACCGGAATTCTCCCGCACCACACTCGCTGGTCGCGCTTTTTCGCCAACCTGCGTTATGTGGTGATGGATGAGCTGCACACTTACCGGGGAGTCTATGGCAGCCACCTGGCCAACGTGCTGCGCCGCCTCAAGCGCATTGCCGCCTTTCACGGCTCCAACCCGGTCTTCGTCATGTGCTCGGCCACCATCGCCAACCCGCGTGAGCTCGCCGAGGCGCTGATCGAGGCTCCTGTCGAGCTGGTGGACCAGAACGGCGCTCCGGCGGGGGCCAAGACGCTGGTTTTCTATAATCCGCCGGTGCTGAGCAAGGAGCTGGGCATCCGCCGCTCTTATCTGACGGCCTCGCGCTGGATCGCTTCACGCTTTCTGAAGGCCGACCTGCAGACGATCGTGTTCGCAGCCAGTCGGCTCAACGTCGAGGTGCTTTCCCGCTATCTCAAGGACCGTTTCGAGCGCACCGTGGAGGATGAGGGCAAGATTCGCGCTTATCGGGGCGGCTATCTGCCCGGGGCTCGCCGTGAGATCGAGCGTGGGCTGCGCCAGGGCAACATTCGCGGGGTGATCAGCACCAACGCCCTGGAGCTGGGGATCGACATCGGCAGCCTGCAGGCGGCCGTGCTGGCCGGTTATCCCGGCACGGTGGCCAGCACCTGGCAGCAGGCCGGCCGGGCCGGTCGCCGCCACGAGGAGAGCGCCGTAGTGCTGGTGGCCAGGAGCGATCCGCTGGATCAGTTCTTGATGGAGAACCCACAATATTTCTTCTCGGCCAGCCCCGAGCACGCCCTGATCAATCCGGACAACGTGGCCATCCTGGTGAGCCACCTCAAGTGCGCAGCCTTCGAGCTGCCCCTGGAAGAAGGCGAGAGGTTTGGCCGGGCCGAGGTGGGAGAGATCCTCCAATTCCTGGCCGAGAATGAGGTGCTGCACCGTTCGGGCGGCCAGTACCACTGGACTCAAGAAGCCTACCCCGCCGACGCCGTCTCGCTGCGCAGCGCCTCGCCCGAGAACTTTTGCATCATGGACGTGGCCGAAAACAACAAGGTGATCGCCGAAGTGGACTGGCACTCGGCCCCCTCCACCGTCTATCAGGACGCCATCTATCTGTGCCAGGCCCGCACCTACCAGGTGAAGCAGCTCGACTACGCCCAGCGCAGGGCTTACGTCAAGCCGGTGGAGGTGGACT
>QWHO01000677.1 GCA_021404945.1 bacterium CPR1 | reverse complement strand
AGTGGAGGCCCTGGTGCGCTTCGTGCACGAGCAGGGCGTGACCATGATCCAGCTTCGCAACCTCAACATCGACCCGGACCTCTACGCCGAGTGGGTGCGTCGCCCGGGCGGGCGGGTGCTGGGGGTGCCGGCCATGCTCGCGCGTCTCAAGAGCGAGTGTCCCAGCCTGCGCCTGGGCAATCACACCCCTTTCTACCAGCGCTGACAGGTTCAGAGAATTTTCCGGCTTTTGCCTTATGAGTGATCGTGAAAAGGAGATCGCTCAGTGGTCGTCGCCCCCGTTATCGCAACAACCTCCCGCCCGGCAAGAGCGCATCGCGTTGAGAAATCGACCGAGGAGGGCAGCGCGACTCAGGATTCCGTGGCCGACCTGACCAGGACCCGCCAGGTCGTTTCCCTGTCCGGCGTCAAGCAGCAGGGCGAGAGGACCGGTCTGGGCCTGGCCGCAGCTGCTGTAGGCAGCCCCATCGGCTTCCTGGCGGCCTGCTGGGGCAGCGAGGCGCTCGACACGGTTCTTGGTGGCGCGCTCGACAATCTTGGCATCGTGCCCAGGTCGGTCACCGGCCTGGTGGGCGTCCCCCTGGCCCCATTTCTACACGGCAATTGGGAGCATCTGATCTCGAACTCGCTCGGAGTCCTGACGGCCGGCTCGCTGGTCGCGTTGCACGGGCCCAAGAAGTTCCGCGACGTGACCATCATGTCAGGATTGGCCGCCGGCCTCGGAACCTGGGCCGCCGGTCGCACCGCGGCTCATCTCGGGGCCAGCGGCGTGGTCTATGGATACATGGGATTTCTGATGGCCCGGGGCCTGTTCGACCGCCGCCCTCTCCCCATCGTCCTCAGCGTCTTGAGCACTGCTTTGTTTGCCGGCAGCCTGGCAGGCGTGGTCCCGGGTAAGGAAGGGGTCTCCTGGGAGAGCCATCTTTTCGGCCTGGCCGGTGGCGTCCTGGCGGCCGCCACCCTGCCCGTGGACGCCCCCAGGTCCAGCCACGCGTTTGGTCGTTGACCGCTGACAGGGCGAGCCTGAGCTTCCGTAGAAGGCTTCACGCTCGATGAGCGTTTCCGCAACCATTGGCCGCTACCATATCATGCAAGAGCTCGGGCGGGGCGGCATGGGCGTAGTCTACAAGGGGCATGATCCCCTCCTGAACCGCCATGTAGCCATCAAGATCTTGTCTCAGCAACTGGTGGGCAACCCTGATTCGAAGGAGCGTTTCATTCGCGAGGCTCAGGCCGCGGCCCGTCTCAACCACCCCAATATCATCGGCATCTACGACATCAACGAGCAGGACGGGATCTACTACCTGGTGATGGAGTTCATCAATGGCTCCTCCCTCGACGTTATTCTGCGCGAGCGGCGCGGCCCCATGGGGGTGCAGGAGGCCCTGGAGGTCTTCGTGCCCATGGCCCAGGCCCTCGACTACGCCCACCAGCACGGGATCGTCCACCGCGACGTCAAGCCGGGCAACATCATGGTCACCGAGGACCGCAAGGTGAAGGTGGCTGACTTCGGCATCGCCTGGGTGGGGGCGTCCCAGACCCTGACCCAACCCGGCCAGGTGCTCGGCTCTTGTTTTTACTTCTCGCCCGAGCAGGCTCGCGGCGAGAAGGTCGACCGGCGGGCCGACATCTACTCGCTGGGCGTGCTCCTCTTTGAGATGTTGACCGGCCAGGTGCCCTTCCGGGCCGACAATCTGCCGGCCGTGATCCAGCTCCACCTCACCGCCGACCCCCCGCGACCCATCGGCATCAATCGCCTCATCCCCGAGAAAATCGAGGAAGCCATCCTCAAGTGTATGCGCAAAGACCCTTCCGAGCGCTTTCAAAATGTGGGTGACCTGATCGAGGGACTGAAGGTGGAGGAGGTGCAAGAAGACCTTTACAAGACCCAGATCAGCCCCTCGCAGGCGGCTCTGCACAACATTCTGGGCAACAACTACTACAAGCAGGGCAAGCTCGACCTGGCCATCATGGAGTGGCAGAAAGCCACCAACCTCGACCCCTACAACGCCCTCACCCACAACAACCTGGGTACCGCCCTGGACGGCCTGGGCCGACTGCCCGACGCCATCGTCGAGTATGGCAAGGCGGTCGACCTGAACCCCAACAACTTCGTGGCCCACTACAACCTGGGCTCGGCCTTCTATCGTCAGGGCGCGCTGGATAACTCCATCGAGGAGTACCGCAAGGTCACCGTGCTCAACCCCAAGTTCGCTCCCGCCTACTACAACCTGGGCAACGGCTTCTATAAGAAGGGCAAGCTCGACTCAGCCATCGAGGAGTGGCAGAAGGCGCTCATCTTGAACCCCCAGTTCGCCGAGGTGCTCTATAACCTCGGCAACGCTTATTACAAGAAGGGCCTCAAGAACGAGGCCAAGGACCACTGGTCGCGAGCCCTCGAGCT
>QWHO01000676.1 GCA_021404945.1 bacterium CPR1 | reverse complement strand
AGAGCCTGGTGCAACCGGGAGCAGCGCGCCTCATCAGAGGACTCCCGCAGCTCTCCCTCGAGGGCCAGTTGCAGGCGACCGCGAAGCTCGGCGGCCGCCTTGCGGGTGAAGGTCACGCAGGCCATCTCCTCCACCCGATAGCATCCGCTGGCCACTCCCTCCACCATGCGCGAAGAGAGGCTGTGGGTCTTGCCCGTTCCGGCTGAGGCCTCGACCATCAAGTTGCGGTCGAGCTGGTAGCGGATGAGGTCGCGCTCGTACTGATCGGGGAGCTTCATCGCGCCTCTCCGCAGCGCCGCCGAAAGCCCAGCATCACCACTAAGACATGTTGGGCCACAAGTCGCCCCCTCTGACGAATGTGCGTCGGGGTACTTTGGTAGGAACCGTGGAGCTCATTGCATCGATCGTCTACGTTGAACCAGTCAACGCCAAAATGCCGTACATTGAAGAGGACTGACTTGCCGCTTCCCGGGGGGCCGGCAACCACGGTCATGGAGGGCCGTGACAAGCATTACGTGGCGAGGCTCGACTTGGAACCTCTTTTCATGTCTTCGGGCAACCGTCTTGAAGTCGGACGCCCAGCTTCATCTAAGATCCCGAGAGCCTGCATGCGTTTTTGCTCTGCCAGGAAGCGCTCTTCCCCACGGAACTTGACACGCTTCATCGTCTGGTTCCAGTCGACATCCAAGTCCGGAGTTTGGACAGCTCTTGAGCCAGGCAGCTCTAGCGTCGCCCGGAATTGCTCGATGGCCTGGAAGAGCCTATCTTGGGATGGAAAGCTCCATTCCTCAATGAGCGTTTCCAAAACCTCCAGCGTACTCTCCGGAAGTTCGTCAACCAATTGGTGCAATTTTCTACGAGTTGACCTCTGCATGCTCTTTCAGGATTCCCAGAAATCAGCCAAGCGACTCGTCGCTCGATCCAGACTGACGTTGTGTGTTTCAATTCGATTAAGCCGGGTGTTCCCCTTCAAAGCACCAGGCGCCACAAGGCTTCATCGCGCCTCTCCGCAGCGCCGCCGAAATCCCAGCAGGGGATCCTCCAGCATCGCTTTCGGGACGGGCTCGGTCCTGGAGCGGCAGGCGGCCGAAAGCTCGCAATACTGGCAGTCGTCCTCGAGGCGGTCGGTGTGGACGAAGGCGCCGGTCTCGAGCGGCTCCATCAGGTCTTTCAGCAACTGGCGCAAACGCTCGCGGTCGGGGAAGGGCAGTCCCACCCGCGCCCGCTCGGCCTGGGACACGGGGAAGTAGTAGCAAGAGCCGAGCACGCTCCCCCCCACAAGGTCCTCGGCCGCCAGGGCGTAGAGGGCGTGCTGGAGCTGTCGGCCTCCGCGGTAGACCGCCCCCTTCTCCTTGGCGAGCCGCCGTCCGGTCTTGTAGTCGACCACCTCGTAGCCGCCCTCGAGCCGGTCCAGCCGGTCGATGCGCCCGCGCAGGCGAAAGCGCATCCCCTCTCCCAGGTCGATCTCCACCGGCTCGAGGCGGGCCAGCGGCTCGTCAAAGAGCTCCGGCAGACCGAACCCGACCTCCAGGCCGTGCGGCTCGCGCTCCGGGCTGAGGGCCTCCAGGCGCAGAAAGCGGTCCAGGTCGCGCCTCAGGGCCAGCGTCTCGTTGTGCGCGATGGCCTCGGATGGCGGGGGCAGGAGCCGGCGGCGGCTGACCAAGGGCTCCTCGAGCAGCTCCTCCAGCACCTCGCCGTCCCGGTCCACGTCCGGACGCAGCCTTTGCGCGCGCAGCCGGCGGTGGTAGAGCGCGAAGACCTCGTGCAATAGCTTGCCTCGCGCCGCCTCGTCCAGCCACCGGTCGGGGTCGGGCCGATCCAGGGCCGGCGGGCGGATCCTCAGGCCTACCTCGAGGAAGTACTTGAACGGGCAGCTCGCCAGGGTCTCGAGGCGACTGGCCGAGGTGGGCTCACCGGTCTGTCGCGGGTCGAGCCTTCCGGCCGCTGACGGGGCGTGCCCGTCGAAACAAGTAAATCGCTCTGACAACCGCTCGCGCACCGCTTCGGCTCCGGCCGCCAACCAGGGGAAGTGGGCCAACACGTCCGTTGGGCGCCGCGCCAGCCACCACTCCGCCCCGCCCGCGCTCCTCGATGGCTCCTCTGCTGCGTAGACCGCTGGCTCTCCCAGCCACTCCTCGAGTTGCTCGAACGATTCCAGGGGCCGGAGCTGCCGGGCCGCCTGAAAGAAGAGCCAGGTTGGAAGCTGCTCTTGCCCGGTATGCATGTCGCGGGTGCTGTAGCTCAGGGTCAGCCGCCCGTCCGCGCAAGCCAGCCGTTCGAAGAGCGCGAAACGCGTCTCGGCCGGACGATCCTCCGAGCGCGCCAGGGCGGGGTGGAGCGCCCGTCGCGCGCGGTCGGAGAGCACCGGGTCTTCGACCGGGTCGAGGCGCAGGCGGCCCTCCTCCAGCCCCAGGAGGAACAG
>QWHO01000675.1 GCA_021404945.1 bacterium CPR1 | reverse complement strand
CGCCTCATCGTCCCCGTGGCCCCTAACTGGACGACGAATGAAGACCTGCTGGGCTACAGGAACCCGCTCGACGGTCAGTATCACGATACGCCATTCAGTCACTTCCTGCGGGCCGCTTCGGCCGAGGCCGACCGGGCGGCGGCAGCGGGAGAGAACCCGGTCCCTCATCACCTCATCCTTGACGAGATGAATCTCGCTCGGGTGGAGTACTACTTTGCCCGCTTCCTCTCCCAGATGGAGATTCGGGCCCGTGGCGGCGATGCCAGCATCGAACTCGGGTCGGAAAGCATCCGTCTGGGTAGGAACTTGCTGATCGTTGGGACGGTGAACATCGACGAGACAACCCACGGGTTCGCCGACAAGGTCTACGACCGGGCCCAGTTGATCGAGACAGAGGTCACTCGCGAGGAACTGGAGGCGCACCTCGCGGGCGCGAGTTACGGAGACCCTCTGCTTCGCGCCTGGGACACGGTGCGCGGTGTGGCACCCTTCGGTTTCAGAGTCCTGGATGATCTCACGGCCTATATCAGTCATAGCCAAATGCTTGGGGTTAGCGTCACGGATGCCGTCGACGAGCAAATGCTCCAGAAGGTCCTGCCCAAGTTCCGAGGCGGTGACCCGCGCCTGATCGAGGCGCTGGAGTCGCTAAGAATCCTGGCCGAGGAGCAAGGCTGGCGGTTGACCCTCACCAAGCTGAGAGAGATGCTGGATTGCCATGAGCGACACGGACTGGTCAGCTTCTTCCACATCTGAGCTCGTCTTTTGCCTGCCCGATGGTGGGACTGTCGAGGCTCCGCTGGAGTGGACCCCGGCCGAGATCCAGCTTCCGATAGAGCCAGAGCAGCTAGCACGAGTCACGCTGCTGCGTAGCGAAGTACCACTTCCATTGGCGGTCCGCCACCGTCACGGCCGTTTGTGCCTCATTGGCGAGTGGCCTCGTTCCGGACCGGGTCACTATAGGCTCAACTGCCCGCAGGTCGGAAGCCAATGGACGGTCACGGTGTTGCCCCGGAAGATATCCTCCACTGCCCTGGAGCAGATGGTGGAAGATCTGCAGTTCGGACTTCTTGCCAGCATCGGGCTGGCGCTTCAGAGGATGGGCGGGTTGGTGGGCGTCAAGGTTCTGCCGCCGGACCGCTCCACTCTGGCAGGCGAGTTGCTTCGACTCGAGCGGGCTGTCGGAGCGCTCTCGGAGATATTGCCGGAGGTCGGCCGGGAGCCTCACGGAATGCTCATGCCGTTCGGCGTCGTGGTGCCCTGCGCTCGCGCCCGCCGTCCCACGGTCAGGGGTTTGCAGCAGGCGTTCCGGATGGGAGGCAACTTTGATCGAGACGGGTGCCTTCTGCGGGTGGAAGACGGTCGTGTAGAACTCACCTGGGACGTGATGGAGAACCGCCTCCTGCGCTCACTGGTTGACCAGGTCGGTCAGCGGCTCCGCCGGATTGGACGGCTCACGATGGTGGAAAACCTGCACGGGAGCCTGCGCAAAGCGATGCAGGGGGCTCGCTTTCTGGCTGGTGTGCGCCCTCTCCACGGCCCGCCAACAGGGACCTCCATGGTCTTGCTCAAGCGCCCGCCTTATCGACGGGCTCTTCGGCTGCTACAAGAGCTTCGAAACGAGCCGGCGCTCGACTTGCGCGAGCCGGCCCTGGATGCGCCACTGGAGAACCTGCCCTACCTGTATGAATGCTGGGGAGTTATGCAGGTCTTGCAAGCACTGTGTGAGTTTGCACAGGAGGAAGGGTACGTCGTTCAAGAGCAGCGACTGGTTCATCTTGCTAACGGGCAGCCATTCTTTCAGGTGCTCCGTGATGGACGGCCAGCCGTCATTCTTAGGAACGCGGCCGGCACGTGTATCAAGGCGATTCCTCAGCGACGATATCTGCGGGGATCAGGAGGTCTGCGCAGCCTGTCCTTCACCCAGGTCCCTGACCTGGCACTCGAACGCGAAAGGGTGGATGGGTCCGTCTCGGTCTTGATTCTAGACCCGAAATACAAGCTCGACAGCGGTGAGGATCAGCCGCAGAAGGTGGACATCGACAAGATGCATGCCTATCGCGATGCGATTCGGGACGAGCAGGGACGTCCCGTGATACGCACGGCCGGAATCCTCTATCCGGGCCGCTCCTTGAAGTATGGAGATTCGGTTCTGGCACTGCGAGCCGCGCCTGGAGAATCGGAATCGCTCCGGCTGGGCCTGCGGGATCTCTTGGCTGATTTTGCCTAGCGCTCAGGAGTTGAATTTAAGGCCAGTCCAGCCTCGGAAAGGGAGATCGGGGCTGATGACAAACAAGCCGGAGCATGCCCCGCAACACGATATCCATTCGCCTGACCTTGGGCAACGACGCCGCTCAAGCCCTCAGGAGAGACGTTGTTGGTTCCGGGGGATTTCAGAGCCTGCTCCGCCGTCTTCAGCGTGGGCTTTC
>QWHO01000140.1 GCA_021404945.1 bacterium CPR1 | reverse complement strand
CGTTTGACCGTCTCCCGGGAGGCAGCGCAGGCCACCGGTCACGTCGACGCGCATTGGAAGCCACTGGACCTGTTGGTGATGCTGTTCGGTATCGGCACCGCCTGGGCGGACGCGAACACAGGCAGCAGGAAGCTCAGCACCAACCACCCCAGCACCAAGCACTTGAGCACCCGGTTCACCGTCCCCCTCTTGTGATGAGCATGTACAGGAAGAACGGCCCGCCGATCAGCGCGGTGATGATGCCGACCGGCAGCTCGAGCGGCGGCATGACGGTGCGCGCAACAACGTCGCAGCAGACAAGAAAGGCGGCCCCAAGCGCACAGGACATTGGAAGTACGAGGCGATGGTCGGCTCCGACAACCAGCCTGACCAGATGAGGGACGATGATGCCCACAAACCCGATCGGGCCGCCGATGGACACCGCCGCGCCGGTGGCGAGTGAACCCGCGAAGAACGCAATGCGCTGTGTACGAACGACGTCGATGCGGCGGGTGGACGCCGCGTCCGCGCCCATCGCCAACAGATTGAGCGGGCGCGCGAGCCAGGCGAACCCAGTGAACGCCACGACGATGAGCGGCGCAGCCGTGAGCAGGGGTTCGTAGCCGGCGACATCCAGGTCGCCCATGAGCCAGCGCAGGGCACGGAACGTCTCCGTGAAATCGCTCATGTACTGCACGAAGAGGATGAGAGCCGAAAAGAACGCATTCATCGTCACGCCCGCCAGCAGGAGGACGGTCGTGGAGAGCCCTGAATGGCGCGCAGATGCCAGTGCATACACGACCAGCACCGCGAGGCCTGCGCCCGCAAGGCTGGCGCCCGCGATGCCGGTCACGGGCAACACGCCGGCAAAGGTGATCGCCACCATGGCTCCGAAAGAGGCGCCGGCCGAAATGCCCAAGGTGTACGGTGTGGCCAGCGGATTCCGCAGCAGCGCCTGAAAGACCACACCGGCCGCTGCGAGTGTGCCTCCGACGACACCCGCCGCGAGGGCTCTTGGAAGTCGAGCCAGGAAGAAGATCTGCGCGACCTGATGACCGTGGGTCTGGGCGGCGTGGTCAACCTGCGCCTGGAGTCCGAGCACAGCCGCGAGCTGTGTCGGCAGCTCGGTCTGCGCTATCACTACTTTCCGGTGCGCGACTGGACCTGTCCCGAGCATCGCCAGATCGAGCAGTTCCTGAGCCTGTTCCAGGAGCGGCCTTCGGGCCCGCTGCTGGTGCACTGCATGGGCGGCGTGGGCCGCACCGGCGTCTTCGTCAGCTGCTACCGGGTGGCCCGGGGCATGGATCCGGGTCAGGCCATCCGGCTATCCCACACCGAGGTGAGCTGGATGAGCATGAACGAAGAGCAGATGGAGTTTGTGGTGGCCTTTGGCCGCTGGTGGGCTGAGCGGCCACAAGAAAGGAATCGTTGATGACTGCAGAAGAGATACGCCACAAGATCCTGGCCGGGTTGCCGGAAGCGGAAGTTGATGTTCAGGGCGATGACGGGGTCCACTTTCAAGCCGTGATTGTCAGCGAGCGCTTCCGAGGCCTGAGCCGGGTGCAACAGCACAAGCTGATTTATCAGATTCTGGGCAATGCGTTCGACGGTGCGCTGCACGCGCTGGCCCTGACGACGCGGGTGCCCGAAGGTTGAAAGGAATCGTCATGACCCCTGAAATGAAAGAACGGCTGACCAACGAGGTCAAAGACAACGACGTGGTGCTCTACATGAAGGGCACGGCCATGATCCCCATGTGCGGCTTCTCCGCCCGCGCCGCCCAGGTGCTGCAGGCGGTGGGGGTCAAGATCCACGACGTCAACATCCTCGATTCGGACGAGCTTCGCCTGGCTCTCAAGGAGTTCTCCGACTGGCCCACCTTCCCGCAGTGCTACATCAAGGGCCAGTTCATCGGCGGCTCGGACATCCTGATGGACATGTACCAGGACGGCGAGTTGCAGAAGATGGTGGCCGAGCTGCCCAAGGTGACGCCGGTCAAGTAGCCAGTGGCCCTCAAGGGGGTTCTCCAGGGTCGATTCCAGATCGAGAAGCGTCTGGGAGTCGGCGGGATGGGCGAGGTCTATCAGGCCACCGACCTGATGAGCGGTTGGCACGTTGCCGTCAAGCGCATGCTGCTCGACGAGGACGACCCGGTCGAGATCTACGACCCGTTCCAGAAATTCCGGGCCGAGTTCGATACGTTGAAGGCCCTCGATCACCCGGGCATCCCCCGGGTGCTCGACTTTTTCCTGGAAGAGCAGTGCCCTTGCATGGTGATGGAGTTCATCGAGGGCCAGAACCTGGACGACTGGGTCTACAAGGTGCGCGGGCAGGGGCGCAACTGGATCCTTCAGGAGAGTGACCCGCTGGTCGATCGCCAGGTGCTGCACTTTGGTCTGCAGTTGTGCGTCATCCTGGAGTATATCCACGCCCGCGGTATCCTGCACCGCGACATCAAGCCCTCCAACGTGATCCTGCGCGACCGCACCGAGCGTCTGGTGCTGGTCGACTTCGGCCTGGCTCGAGCCTACACGGGCAGCCGCTCCACCAAGACCCAGGTGGGCACCCTGGGCTACTGCTCGGTGGAGCAGGCCCAGGGCCATCCCGAGCCGCGCTCGGACCTCTACTCCCTGGCGGTCACCCTCAACCACCTGCTCACCGGCAACCAGCCCGCTCCGTTCGAGGTCAAGCTGCTGCAGGAGACCCGGCCCGATCTCCCCCCTCGCCTGATCGCGGCCCTGGACCGGGCCTGCAGCTTTGCCGCCGCAAACCGTCAGGCCAGCCTGGGTGAGTTTCGCGGCGAGCTGGAGGTCTGCCTCAACGAGATGGGGAGCGGCCTGCCGGACCAGACCGTGCGACCGGACTACTTCCTGGAGGCCAGCGGCACCTACACCGAGGAGGTCGAAGCCCCGGAAACGCCGGTCAACGAGCGCATCTCCAGCTACAACTGGCTCGACCAGGCCCTGCTCGCCCAGGGCCCGGCGTCTCGCCCCGACGCGCGAAGCCAGGCCTTTGAAGAGCCCGCTGAAGAAGAAGAGGACGATTCGAGCGGCGTGCAGCGCTGGGTAGCGGCGGCCAAGACGCGCCAGGTGCCCGGACGCCGGGAAACCGTCCCGGTTCCCCAGCAGCACGCCTTCCGGGTGGTCGAGGAAGAAGACGACCTGGAGTTCATCCGCAACCTCAAGGCCGCTCACCCGCCCGTCTACACCCACCCGGTTGTGATCTTCCTGGTGCTGGTGGTAGCGACCGCGGGCCTGATGCGCTATCTGGAGGGACGCAGCGAGCACAAACGCATCGCCCTGGCCGCCCGCCTGGCCGTGGGGGGGGCCTCGGTGGCCCGCGAGGGCGTGCGCGCCGGGCCCGGAGGCACGCTCGACCTGGTGGCCGGAGAAGACACGCCGGCCCTGGTGGTCTACTCGCCCCTCAGGCCGATGAGCGAGCTCTCCTTCACCATGTCCATCGAGCAGGGCGACCCGGATCTGTTGGTCTACACGGGCGAATCGCGTCCGGAAACGTCCGACTCGCCGAGCCGCAGCACCGGAGCGGCACTCTGGCTGCGCTTTGACCCTGCCGAGCTTGATTATCAGGTCGGCCTGGTCCCGGCGGTGCGCATGCAGCCCCTGGCCGACGTGCGCCATCCGGGCATGTTCTTTCAGCTCGCTCCCCCGGGCGAGTTCCGCAAGGCTCCCTCGGGCAGGACCTTCTTCGTGCGGCTCATCCTGCTCGACAGGGATCGTCTGGAAGCGCGAGTGGGCAGCCTGGCCCTCTCGGTCCCGGTCACCACCGAGGTGCCCACCTTCGGGGTCTATGTGCTGGGGCCGGGACGGGTCAACCTGCGCGATCTGAAGGTCGTGCGATGACAAGTGGAGTGGTCGACCCGGCGAGCGCTCGGGCTGAAGAGTTCCGAGCGGCGGCAGGCTGTGACGCCAGAGCCGGGAAGTATGTGCTTTCAGATCGACGAGAGAGCAGTATCTCCGTGGGGTGCGCCGCTTCTGATGCTGGGAGGGCCTGGCTCCGGCGCCGATAGTCAACGCCTACCCCGCCGACGTCCAGAACGAATCGAGCGCGGCCGAGCGATTGGTCAATCCTGCTTGTCGGACCGGCAAAGCAGATGCCACGCAATCCATGCACAGAGTCTGTTCACAGGTCGGCAAACAAGGTCACAAACTGGCAAAGAAAGCCCCCTGACCGAATAGGCGGCACCGGGCTATCCTGAAGCCAGACGAGCGATCGGGAGGACCCATGGATCCACTCTTAGCCCTGCAAGCTGCCAGCGGACTCAATGCCGAAGGGTGCTGCGCGTGCAGCGGGCCGATGATGGGCAACCTGGGCGCGGCCCAGAATCGACTGATGATGAATCCGATGTCGCCCATGGCCGGCCTGGATCCGTTGATGCAAATGATGAACCAGCAGATGATGCTGACCCAGTATCTGTTCGGGCTGCTGATGGGTCTGATGGTGGGGCGGATGGCCGGCAACGGCATGATGCCCGGGATGGAAGGCCTGCTCGGCGGCGGGGGCCCGCTCGGGGGGGGTGGCCCGCTCGGGGGCATCGACGGCGGCGGTCCCCTGGGAGGCGGCGGCGCAGGGGTGAATAACGCGGGGGGCGGCGGAGCTCCCATTCCCACCGGCCCGGTGGCTCCCGGCGTGGAGGGCATGTTGGACAAAGCCCGCTCCATGATCGGAATGAACGAGAATCGTGACACTGCAGCCATTCAGTCGGTCACGGGCAAGAGCGGCATCAATCCCGCCTCCACACCCTGGTGCGCCGCCTGGGCCATGAACCTGCTCAAGGACCACGGGGTGCTCAACCTGGACGGGCTCTCCAACCGCAACTACTGTCCCACCATCAAAAGCTGGGCCCAGAACAAGGGCATCTGGGGCAACCGAGGTCAGTACAATCCCAAGCCCGGCGACGCCATCCTGTTCGACTGGGAGGGGGACGGCACGGTGGACCACATCGGCATCGTGGAGAGCGTGAACGGCGGGAAGGTGACCACCATCGAGGGCAACTCCTCCGACTCGGTCAAGCGCAACTCTTACGACATCGGCTCGGGCAAGATCAGCGGCTACGTGATCACCGGCACCGGCAAGTAGCCCGTCAGACCCACGGCTACTCCGAGGGCGGCGCTGAGAAGGGCCGCCTTTTCCGCTCTCATGGCGCTGTGGGTCAGATCCTGCTTCTTCACCAGCCCCACCGGGCGGTGCTCGATGGTGGGCAGAGCGTAATGGAGGCGCCCCTTCCCCCTGGTGTAGGGCTCGTCCAGAGTGGCCCGGCGGTAGCCGGTCATCACCGGCAGGGTCACCTTCTCCTCGCGGGTCAGCACGCTGACGGAGTCGTTGCGGGCGCTCCAGCCACCCAGAGCGCCGCCCAGGGTCAGAGCCGTCAGGCCGGCGGTGAGAGCCCCAGGCAGCCCGCCCGCCAGTCCCCCCACCGTGGTCGCCGTGGCGGCGCTCAGAAGTCCGCAAGCGAGGGCTCGACGGCCCGGTGAATAGGGCTCGGCCTGCACCTGCTCGGTGCTGCGCAGAATGCGGATCCCCCCCCCGGCATCCAGCTCGGGAGCCTGCTCGTAAACCTCGGTCTCAGTGTTGTCGGCCGGAGGCACGTTGGGCACGAAGAGACGATCTTTGACGTAGGTATCGGCCGGGATGCGGCCCAGCAGCAGACGGCTCATCACCGGGCTTTCCTGCGTGAGGGTGTAGGTGGCCACGAAGACAGTGTAACCGCTGGCAGGGCAAGAGAGTTTAGAGGATTGTTACCTATTGCACCACAGGCATCTTGCCGCTCTCCTGCAGCACCCTGCCGATGGAGGGCGTGTCACCGTTCACGATCATCAGGCGAAGGCGCGCCAGGGGGCCCTGCTCACTGAACAGAAAGCCGTCCTCATCAAGCTCAAGGGTGTCGGAAGCGGGAATGTCGCCGTAGGTGTTGACCAGGAATGTGCCGGGAGGCAGCTTGACCACCTGCTCATCGGCTGCGAACTGAGTGTAGGGACCGCCTCGGGGGCGAAAGCGCAGGGTCACCCGGGCCCGAGGGCTGGTGGCCGCTTTGAGCTGGGCCTCCTTGCGAGCCGCCGCCAGGCTGCGCGACACCACCTCCGCCTGGGGACCCACGTGTACGTGGTAGGGCAGGTCGATGCGGGTCACCATCAGGTAGAGCACCAGGCCGACGATCCATAAGGCGAGCACGATTTGAAGGGGAGACAGAGGGGCCCGCTCACGTAGCATCCTGTCGATTTCCCGGACTCCGCTTGCCGACCCTGCAGGCGGGTGGGATAATAGGCCCGTGCTGAACCCCGAATCCCCCCTGCCCGAGCATCTGCAAGGCCTGAGCTTCGAAGAGCTGGCCAACCTGGCCGACGCCTGGGCCGACCTGGGCGACAAGCACAACTGGACCGAGGATACCCGCCGCGAGGCCCGCGAGATGGCCAGGAAGCTGCGTGAGCAGGCGGCCCGGATGCGGGCCATCATGCTGCTGCGAGCTGCCCGCGAGGCGTTCGACAGCCCGCCGCGGGAGAGTCCATGAGCTTGCTGCTTTATTCCGAGTCGGGTGGAGTGGGAGAGCTGCGCTTCAACGATCCCGAGCGGCTCAACGCCATGGGCGAGGAGATGGCCGCGGCCATGCGCGAGATGCTGGGCGTGCTGGGCGCCGCCCCACCTCGGGCCCTGATCCTCTGTGGCCAGGGACGCGCCTTTTCGGCCGGAGGCGACCTGGCAATGCTGGAGCGCAAGCGTTCTCTGGGCCGAGAAGAGAATCGCCGCCTGATGCTGGAGTTCTATGCCTCCTTTCTGGGCCTGCTGGAGCTGGAGGTGCCGCTGATCGCCGCCCTGCACGGCCATGCCGTGGGAGCGGGGATGGTGCTGGCCACGGCCTGCGACCTGCGCGTGGCCGACCCCGCGGCTCGCTTCTCCTTCCCGTTTGCCCGCCTGGGACTGCACCCGGGCATGGGATCGACCTGGTTCCTCCCTCGCCTGGTTGGCCACGGGGCGGCCCGCGAGCTGCTGTTGACGGGAACCATGGTGGATGCGCCTGCGGCGCTCTCCATGGGCCTGATCAACCAGATCTCCGAGCCAGGGAAAGTGCTGGAGCTGGCGCGCGGCCTGGCGTGGGCCATCCTGAAGGGTGCTCCCGAGGCGGTGCGCGATACCCTCATCACCCTGCGCGGTCCGCGCGAGGGGCTGAGCCGGGCCCTGGAGCGCGAAGCCTCCTGCCAGGCCGACAGCTACGCCCGCCCCGAGTTCGCGGAAGGCCTCCGGGCAGCCCTGGAGAAGCGGTCCTGAGCTTACTGCTCTCGAGGAGGCCTCTGATGAAGTTCCGCTCACTGATCCTGGCTGGAGCCGCCATGTTGACCCTGCTCGGCGGGGTGCGCGCCGACGAAGGTGACTGGGCGGTGGCACTCGTGCATCCCACCACCGGACAGAAGGCGGAGGGGGTGGTGTGGTTCGTGCAGAGCGGCGATACGGTGAAGGTGGTGGCCGACATCGAGGGGCTGACCCCCAACTCCAAGCACGGTTTCCACATTCACGAGTGGGGAGACTGCACCGATCCCGCCGCCAAGAGCGCGGGCTCGCACTACAATCCCGAAGGACACCAGCACGCCGGCCCCGGCGCCGAGATGCACCACGCCGGCGACCTGGGCAACCTGGAGGCGGACGAAAAGGGCAAGGCTCACCTGGAGCTGATGCTGCACGACGTGACCGTGCGCGGGGGCAAGAACCCCATTCTGGGCCGCTCGGTCATCGTGCACGCCAAGGCCGACGACCTGAAGACGCAGCCCACCGGAGACTCGGGCGACCGCATCGGCTGCGGCGTGATCGGATTGGCCCAGCCTCGCAAGTCGAGCCCGTGATCTACTGGCTCTTGTTGCTGGCTCTGCTGGGGTGCGCCCCCTCGGCTCCGGCCCCGCCTTCCGTTTCCGTGGAAGAGCAGCAGGCCGTGGCCACCGCCCGCCAGCGCCTGCCCGAGTTTCGGTCCGCCTTTCAGAGCCGGCAGCCCGGGCACAGTTACCTGGTCAAAGTGCCCTTCACGCAGGGGCAGTTCACCGAGCTGATGTGGGTTCGGGTCGAAGAGCTGAACGAGCGCTCGTTGCGCGGCACGCTGGAGAACGCCCCGATGGAGGTGCGCACGGCGCGGCAGGGCCAATCGGTGACGGTCGAGCTCGATCAGGTGGAGGACTGGCTGGTGCAAGACGCCACCGGCAAGCAGGTGGCAGGCGGGTTCACGCTGGAGCTGTTGCAAGAGTGAGCGGGCTGGTCGGGCGGTGCGCCAGGTCGGGCTCGCGGACGGGTGGTTCGGGCTAGAGGGAAACACGGTTTCCGTGCTTCTGCAGATTCCCTATCGAAGTCAGCTGAACGGGACGCAGACCTTCCGCGTCTACACACCCGAACGCTGCGCGCCACATTTCCCGGTATGGCCCAGGGCGCAGGCCGACTTCTCTGCACCGACAATTCCCCGGAACCGCCAGGAGGGTCCCATGAGCAGCCTGGCCAGGTCGGCGCGGTCGAGCAACTGGCAGTCCTCCGGGCTGAGCAGGCCAGGAACGCGCCGGGCCGCCCCCGCGAACCCCGCAAAGAGCGAGACGTTTCCCCGCACCAGCTCGCGCCCTCCCGCGCCCAGGCCCAGTTGCACGACCAGCCCCACCGGGGTCGAGCCCGCCAGCTTCTTGCCCCAGGCCACCCAGGTCGGCTCAGCCCCAACCGCCAGGGTGATCTGCTCGGCGCAAGCCGCTCCCACCGCGATGGCGCGCGGCCCCGAGGCAAAGAGCGAGAGGGGCACCTTGCGCCGACCCGCCAGCCAGACGATCGGGCTCGGGCCCACCGTCTCCCCTCGCAGGTAGGCCTGCAATTCTCTCAGTGCAGCCTCGAAGGCAGGCAGCGGACGCGGCTTGATGCCCAGCCTGGTGACAGCCGTATCGCCCCGTCCCACCCCCAGCAGCGCGCGCCCCTGGGAAACCTCATCCAGGGTCGCGATCGAGCAGGCCGTCACAGCCGGATGGCGCGTCTCGATGTTGGTGGCCGCTGTGCCCAGCGTGAGCTTCTGGCTGCACCGCGCCGCCAACGTGAGAGAGGCGTAGGGATCCGACTGCAGGTTCTGGCTGTCCGAGAGCATCAGGCCGTCAAAGCCCAACTGCTCGGTCTGGAGCGCCAGCGCCTCGACTTCGTCGATCTGGGTGAGCGCAAAACGGTAGAGAGCAGGCATGGTCTTGCCTTCTGGCCGCCGGGAGGGAAGGCCTGCGGGTGGGCTCTCGCGAGCGTGAAGCGCCAGACAAATGACCTGTTGCATGGTGCTTCGTCTGAGACTCGTTCCCACCCCTTTTGAGCCGCGGAGCTCGCGAAGGGGGGAGGAGAGGTTCTGTCCGTGCCGAGCGACCTGGATCTTTCCTTAAGATGGCGCGCAAGCTCCTCAGCAGAGAGCCCTCGGGAGCCTGGATGGCGATAGGCGTACGGCAAGGCGCAACCATTTCGCCGCCGGGAGTTCCAGGCCAACCGATCCGAGCTTGCCATCAAGCTGATCCAAGCAGAAGGACCAGTTCCTCTTGACCAGTAGAGCTTGACCGACGCTGGTCTCGAAGTTACACTGAAACATGTGCCACACAAATCCATGGGGGAAAAGAGAAACGTTACGTTGTCGATGCCGGCTGGGCTCATCCGCAGCGCCAAGCGCCTGGCGGTGGACCAGGGGACTTCCTTGTCGGGCCTGATGATCGAAGCTCTGGAGCAGTTGGTTGCCCGGGGCGCCGGCTACGAAGAAGCCATGGAAGAAGAGTTGAAGCTCATGGACGAAGGGCTCGATCTGGGAACCCGCGGTCGCATCTCCTGGTCGCGGGACGAGCTTCATGAGCGTTGAGTTCCTCGACACCAACATCCTCGTCTACGCGTACGACAAGACGGCCGGCCCGAAGCATGGAAAGGCTCGGAGCCTGGTAGCCCGACTCTGGAGTGAACGGCAGGGCGCCCTGAGCACCCAGGTATTGCAGGAGCTCTACGTGACCCTGACGCGAAAGATCAAGCGCCCGCTTCCTCCTGAGGCCGCCCGGGCGCGAGTGCGAAATCTGGGAAGATGGACCCTGGTGTCTCCCGGGTTGGCCGACGTCCTGGCGGCGGTGGACCTCAGCCAGAGCGCCAGCATTTCCTTTTGGGACGCGCTGATCGTGCGAGCCGCCCTGCAAACCAGAGCCATCACTCTCTGGACGGAAGACCTGCAGGATGGCTGGACCGTTCAGGGCCTCCAGATTCGTAACCCATTCCGGTAACTCCGTGCGCGAAGACCTCGCTCGCGCGAGCATCGCAAGGCTGCGCTTACAGGATTCCCTTCTTCTCCAGGTGGCGCAACAGCAGGTACTCGGCCGGCAGGATCGCGGCCAGCACTCCAGCAGTGATCAGGGGATGAATGCCCGTCATGGTGGCGATGGTGGCGAAGTCGTTTCCGGCCCTGGCGGTGCCCAGGGCCGAGAGGGCGTAGGCCACCGTGTTCACCATCGTGAAGCCGGCGTAGCCCATCAGCACGCTGCCCAGCACGGGACGCTTGTGGCGCATCATGTAGCCGGCCGCGAAGGTGGTGGTGGCCAGGCCCACGTCCACTACTGTGCCGGCCGCGGAGACGGCGGCGCGGGCGTAGGTGGGGCCGAGCTCCTGACCCAGCTCGGTCAAAGGGCCGGGGCGCCAGTAGGTCACGCCACCTTGCCAGGGCGTGACCTCGATGCGGGGGTTGGCTCCCTGGTAAAGCGCACTGGCGGTCACCGCGTGGCCCATCTCGTGCAGCCAGACGCTGGGGTAGCCAATGCCGATCCCGTAAGCGATCCCGCCCCGCACGCCGGCATCGACCAGGTCCTTCCCGCTCAGTCCGGGCTCGGGCTCGGGCTCGGAAGGACGAGACCGCGACGAGGCCAGGGGCAAAGCCACGGACTGAATCTGCATGCCGCTACAATGCCACCAACACCGCTCGAAAGGGTTGCGCGCCTGTGAACTTCCGGATCCAGCGAAGAGAAGGCGTTGTGCTCAAGCACGGCCCGGGGCCGGCCGAGGCGGCGATGCTGCGCTGGTGCGACGGGGTGGGGATGGTGCGCCTGCTGGCCGAGGAGCCCGATCTCCTGGTCCTGGAGGAGCTGGCCCCGGGCACTCCCCTGGCCGAGCTCGAGGACGACACAGCCACGCGCCTGGCGGCGAGAGTGATGCGCACGTTCTGGCGACCTCCCCCGCCCGAGGGCTTTCCCAGCCTGCACGACTGGGCCAGAGGGTTCTCCCGCGTGCGCCTCGAGAGCGACCGCGCCGAAGGCATCTACCGTGAGCTGCTGGCCTCCCAGTCCGAGCCCGTGCTGCTGCACGGCGACCTGCACCAGCACAACATCCTCTGGTCGCAAGAGCGCGGCTGGCTGGCCATCGACCCGCAGGGGGTGGTGGGCGAGCCGGCCTACGAGGTGGGAGCCCTGCTGCGCAATCCCCGCGAGCGCGTGCTCAGGCTCGATCTGCACAGGAGGATCGCGATGCTGGCCGAGGATCTGGGCTTCGAGCGCGAGCGATTGCAGGGCTGGGCCTATGCCCAGGCGGTGCTGGCCGCCTGCTGGAGCCTGGAGGACCAGGACGGCGAGGAGCAGCTCTGGCTGGCCGTGGCCGAGCGATTTCAGCCGAGTTGGTGGTGAGCTCTGCGCGTCTTGCTGCCCAGGCTCCACGCTCACGCCCGGGACCAGCTCTCCGCGCCAGGCTCCACGCCCACGCCCGGGCAACCTAAGCTAACCGGCAGACCGACGCGGCACCCGCACCGAGCCGATGACCACCGCCTCCGCCTCCTCGCGAACGCCCGCGGAGCGGCCGTCGGCCTGACCCAGGCCCGGGGTCACCAGCACCCCCACCTGACCCTCGCTGCCCACCGCAAAGAGCCGCCCATCGCCCTGCACCAGCTCGCGCACCTCCGAGCCCAGAGAAAATCGCTCCACGCCGGCCTCCAGGTCGCACCACAGCACCTGGCCCTGACGGGTGCCCAGGGCCAGGTAGCCGCGCCCCTCGCTCTCCAGGCCGACCGCGCCGGTAAGCTCATCGCCCTGAGCCAGGCGCACCTGGTAGTCACCCGCGCGAACACCCTCGCGGCCCAGCTCGACCTCGCGCCCTCCCACCCGCACCGTCATGCCGGGCAGCACCCGCGAGTTGCCCCGGGCCAGCAGGGGCGGGGCTTCGCGCTCGAAAACCGTGTCCGTCTTCTCGACCCGCGAGCCGGCGATTTGCCAGTCCAGCACGGTCTGCGGGGGGATCCCCTCGCACAGGCTGTCCATGCGAATGCGCGCCAGCTCGGGCAGGGGGTGCTCGTCCTCGGCCACCGGTCCGAGGTCGACCACCTGCCCGGGCCGGCTCAGGTCCAGCTTGAGCAGACGAAAGCCTTTGTCCGGCCCGTAGTCGATGCAGACGGTGTAGGCATAGCGCTGGTCGGGGGACAGAAAGAACTGCTTGAGCAAGCGCTCGTCCCCGATCGGATAGTTGGCGCAGAGCTCGCCATCCCCGGACCGCAGGGCGAAGCTGCGCCCTTCCCAGAGCAGCACCTGGCCGCTGTCGAGGGGCACCAGCGAGTGGGTGGAGGGACGTGCCTCATAGCGCACCTCTCCGGTCGGGCTCCAGCCCACCACGGTGCGGGGCTGACCGCGGCGGGTCTGGCCTTCGAGGAACCAGATGCGGCCGTCCTTGCCCTCGCGAGCACCTTCCAGGGCATCCTGGCTCAGCTCGCGGCGCTGGCCCTGGCGGTCGAACAGGGCCAGGACGAGCAGCCCGTGGCGGGTGGCCTGCACCGAGTTGCCCAGAAAGCCCACCTCTTGCTGGCCGAGCGGCTTGAGGTCGGGGGTGAAGTGGCGCAGCAAGCCCTGGTCGAGCAGCGCCAGCCCCCCCTCCCACTCGGCCAGGCGGCGCTGAAAACCGAGCTCGTTGAAGCGGAACTCGCCCTTGACCCTTCCGGTGGAGGCCTCCAGGCTCACCAGGCCCAGGCCGGTGCGCACCAGGTAGCGGTCCTGCAGGGGACGCACCTCGCCGATGTGAGTGTCATCCTCCACCTGGTAGGTGAA
>QWHO01000139.1 GCA_021404945.1 bacterium CPR1 | reverse complement strand
CTCGCTGCGCGCTACGCACACCAGATGACTTCGCTCGCAAGCTCGCTGCGCGCTACGCACACCAGATGACTTCGCTCGCAAGCTCGCTGCGCGCTACGCTTGCATTATTTCCCCGTGGATGGAATCCTCCCCTGGGAAGGAATCGCCGTTCACCGAACGGAACAAGAAGAGCGGGGCACGCAACTGCTCCTCCCGCTGCACCTGCGTTTCTTGGCCGGAATGGGGTGCAGCTCGCTTTTCAGCCACCATGCATTTTCCTCCCCTCCGCTACGACTGCATCCAGTGCGGCAAGAGCTGCGGGCACTGGCGCGTGCTGGTGGAGGAAGAGGCTCGTCTGCGGCTCGAGCAGACCGAGCTGGCCGAGCAGGCTAGAAAGCTGGGCTACCAACCCTTCGTGGCCTGTAACGACGGGTTCCATCGCCTGGGCTTTCGGCCCGAGGACGACAAGTGCGTTTTTCTCAGGTCCGACGTGCTGTGCGCCGTGCATGCCGAGCTCGGCGCCGCAGCCAAGCCCCGCGCCTGCCGGCAGTTCCCTTTTTTTCTGGTAGAGACCCCGGACGGTCCCTTTGCTGGCTTGAGCTTCCGCTGCACGGCTGTCAAGCAGCAATCAGGCCGACCGATGGAGGTGCACCGTCCTCAGCTCGAGGAGCTGCGGGCCACGGGGCAGTACCCTCGTGTCGGAGACGGTCCCATAGCATTCACCCCCGGTCACTTCCTGGATTGGCCCGGTTATCTCTCGCTGGAGTCCTTCGCACGCGCGAGCCTGGTGGACCCCTGGCGCATGCTGGCGGTCCCGGCCCGGGCAGCCAGCCAGGCTCCCTGGGAATCCACCCTCCGGGAAGAGTGGACGGCCCTGCCCACGCCCCAACACAATGAGCTGCTGCATGCCTTCGAGCGCAACCTGCTGGCCGGCTTGGTGGGCGCGCTGGAGGGTCGGGACCTGGCCGAGATGCAGGCCGGTGCTTCCACCTTGCAGGGGGGCGAAGCATGGCAGCCTCCCCGGGCCCGTCGCCCGGTCAGCCTGGCCCAGCTCCCACAGGCCAGAACGCCTGACTACCGCTACCTCGAGCACCTGCTCTTTCGGAAATACCTGCTGCTAGGCAACTCGGTTCTGTCCCGTCTGGCAGCCCTCTACCTGGCCGAGAAGGTGCTGCGCTTTTACTCCCTGGCCATGGACGACCAGGAACAGGCCCTGGACATCGTGGAGGGCGAGATGCTCAGCCACGCCGATTCGCTCGAGCCTTACTTCGCAGCCGCAGAGGATGGTTTGCTGCGGCACCTTTGAGCAGGAGAAGGCTTTGTCCTGACTGAAGCACTTAGCCTAGAGGCTTTGTGTCCAAGATGTCCGCCAGGAGGAAGCCATGCTCCGACCTTTCCTTTGCCTGATTGTTTGCCTTCAGTTGCTTGTCATCGCCGATGCCCAGGATTGGTCGAAGTTTCAGCCCCCCGATAAGAGCTTCAGCATCGATTTTCCCGGCACACCCGCCCTGGCCTCGAATGATCCTCGCTTCAACCTGTGGGCTCTTTCCGAGCCCGGGCAATTTGCCTACATGGCCGGTTACGCTTCCTTTCCTGGCTACAAGTCGATGAGCGCCAAGGAGAAGAAGAGTAACCTCGAGGACTTTCTGACGGGAATGACCCAGAAGATGACCGGGGTCAAACGGGCCAATGGCCCCGGTGCCAGTGTGGATCTCGAGGGGAAGACCGCCAACGGTCAGCAGATGAAGATCCGAGTTGTTCCGGCTCCCGAAAAGGACAAGCTGTTCGTGATCATGACCACCGGACAATGCGACCACGCCAAGTTCGTGAAGAGCTTCAAGCTCGTGCAGGGAACTGATGATCAGTTCTAAGGTGAAGTGCTGAAGGTCTTGCAGTAAATCGCGCCGACAGGCTTGGATGGAGGCGCCCCCGAGAGGCAAAACGTTCAGCACGTAACGCTCAACACACTAGCGCGGCAGAATGCGATCACGCCAAGTTTGTCAAGAGGCTCAAGCAGCAGGCCTCAGTCCTCTTCCTCGGTCACGGGCGCCTGCAGACCCTTGGGATTGACCGAATGGAAGACGAGGTCGGGGTTCTTTTCGGCAGTATAATCCAGGTCCCACTGGCCCGGAAAGAGCGCCACCGGCCGGTTGTCGGGATCGACCGCCAGACGCGTGGTGCGGGTGGGGGAGAATTTAGCCAGCCAATCGGCCGGACCCTCCAGCCAGCGGCAAAGCTGGAAAGGCAGCACCTCGAAGCGGCAGTCCACCGAGTAGTCGTTCTTGATGCGATACTGCACTACCTCGAACTGCAGGCGCCCTACCGCGCCCATGACCACGTCGCGACTGTGGCCGTCGGTGAGGTAGAAGATCTGCACCGCGCCCTCGTGACTGAGCTGATCGAGGGCCCGCTGGAAGGCTTTGCGCCGCGAGGGGTCGGCCAGTGTCACGCGGGCGAAGTGCTCGGGTGGAAAGAGCGGGATGGGCTCGAAGCGGAACTTCTGGCCCCCGCCCAGCAGAGTGTCGCCCAGATAGAGCTCGCCCGAGTTGACCAGACCCACCACGTCGCCAGCGTAGGCCTCCTCGACGGTCTGGCGCTCCTGGGCGAAAAGCTGCTGGGGGTAGCTCAGGCGAATGGTGGCACCGGTGCGCACGCACTGCACTTTCATTCCCCTCTCGAACTGGCCAGAGCAGATGCGCATGAAGGCCACCCGGTCGCGGTGGCGGGGGTTCATGTCGGCCTGGATCTTGAATACGAAGCCTGAGAATTCCTTGCTCTGGGGATGCACCGGCTCGCTGTCCGTGCGCCTCGCAGCCGGTTGGGGAGCAAGATCGAGGAACTGGTCCAGGAAGAGCTGCACCCCGAAGTTGCTGACCGCGCTGCCGAAGTAGACCGGGGTCAGGCGGCCGGTGGCGAAAGCCTCGGCGTCGAACTCCTCACCGGCCATCTCCAGGAGCTCGAGCTCCTCTCGGAACGCTTTGTAGGCGCTCTGGTCGCCCATCAGTCGCTCCACCTCGGGGGAGTTGGGATCCATCACCTGGACCGAGGCTGCCCTGGAGCCATGGGCCACGCGCTCGAAAAGGTGAACCTCCCGCGTGCGCCGGTCGAACACCCCTCGGAAGGACGGTCCGTTGCCCAGGGGCCAGTTCATGGGGATGGTTCGCAGGCCGAGGGTGCGCTCCACCTCGTCGAGCAGGTCGAGGGGGGGCTGGCTGGGGCGGTCCATCTTGTGCACGAAGGTGAACAGGGGGATCCCGCGCCGCTTGCAGACATCGAACAGCTTCAGGGTCTGGGCCTCCAGGCCCTTGGCCGCGTCCAGGATCATCACCGCGCAGTCCACCGCCACCAGCGTGCGGTAAGTGTCCTCGCTGAAATCCTGGTGACCCGGGGTATCCAGCAAGTTGAGGCGATAGCCCTGGTAGTCGAAGCTCAGCACCGTGGAGGTGATGGAAATGCCCCGCTGCTTCTCCAACTCCATCCAGTCCGAGGTGGCGTGGGCCTGGTTTTTTCGCGCCTTGACCGAGCCGGCCAGGTTAACCGCTCCGCCGTAGAGGAGCAGCTTCTCCGTCAGGGTCGTCTTGCCGGCGTCGGGGTGGGAGATGATGGCGAAGGTGCGCCGCCGGCGCACCTCTTCGGCCAGTTTCTCGGGGGTCTGGGCTTCCAACATGGGAGGCAGGATAGCACGCCGACGGCGGGCTGACAACTGGAGAGCGAGCCAGCCTGGTCAGGTCACGAGCGCCGCGTCCTACCAGGGACAGACGGCTCAGCTCCCCTTGACAATCGCTACGAGACCAGTTTGATTTGCTCCTTGATCCAGTCCTGAAGCCATTCAGGCGGCTCCATGGTGCTGGCCTTCTCATAGTGAGCCCGAGCGTCGGCGCTCTTGCCCATGCGCCGCAGCAGTTCGCCACAAAGATAGGTCAACACGACCTGGTCGTCCTGACTTTGCTGGGCGATGGCGTCTTGCAGGCTGGCCAGGGCCTTCTCCTGGTAGGTGCGCTCCAGGCCCACGACTTGACGGGTTTCCTCTACCACCGAACGCCAGGTCTCGGCTATCGGCCCCTCGGGTTGATAGACCTCCAGGAACTTGAGCAGATCGGCATTCTCACCGTGATTGCGCAGCAGATAAGCGGCCGTCCCCGCCACCAGTTGGCGTTTGTCAGCCGGGAACACGGACAGGTCAGCCACGGCCTTTCTGGCGGCGGCTACCTCGCCATCGGCCCGGTTGCGGCTCAGGCCCGGGTTCAACGGGACTTTCTCCAACATCAGCTTCCAAGCTTCTTCGCTGGCGTGGTCGGTGAAGGGATTGGCCTCGAATCGCAGGCACCAGACGACTACCATGTCGCGGTGGGAGAGCTTGCTGGCAGGCTCTTTTCGAAATCGCATTTGCTCGGCGATCAAGGCGTGGCTGACCCAGGCGGGGGGCTGGTCCTTGGCCCGCAGGCCCTCGGTGAAGCGATCGGGATACGTCTTATAGGCGGGCAGCTTGAAAGTCCCGCTCTTGACAGCGCTGGCCAGGGCGGGGTCGACGCTCTTCTCAAAATCGTCCGTATCGGCCGAGTAGTGGCAACTGGGGCAGGTCACCGTCTGGAGCAGGACCGGCTGACCTCCGCCCGCCCGCTCGAGCAGGTCGCGATCGGCCCCAGCGGCGTTGTTGGTGGAAAAGAGCTGGGTGCCCTGAGTTGCCGTCTGGCATACGGGGCACTTGAGAGGAACGAGGTTGCCGGTGGTGGCCAGAGCCACCCCCAGGAGCAGCAGGAAGAGCGTCAGAACGCGCATGGAGCCGTTCCTTCGACCTCGCCCGACAGTTAACATCTCAGCCACCTCCTCGATCGCAATCCGGCTATGCTGGGAGGGCAACAAACAGGGGAGTGTGCCCATGCAAGTCACCGCCGCCATCGCTCAGCCAACGCGCGCCAACTCGCCTGCCCAGGCTCGCGCCATCTCGGTCGAGGTCCCTGCCCCTGAAGCGCAAGAGATACCAGCCGACAGCCCCCTGCCATCCTCCGAGGCCCCCTCCGACGGTAAGGAGGTGAAGCGCGAGCTTCTGCCCTTTGACCCTCGAGAAGAGGTAACTATCACCCGCACCTGGGACAAGCCGCTGCTGGAGAGCAAGAAGATGGGCAGCATTCCCTCGGACTACTACGAGCATGCCTGGGGCTGGCCCACACCCGGCTACGGTTGGTATCACACTTCTGTTCGCACTTACGGTTGCTACAGTGACACCTGCGAGAACGGCCCCGTCAGCGTCTACCGCGACGTGCCCGTTTACGACGAGAGCAACGAGCCGCGCAAGGAGCCCTTCACCCAGACGCTCACCGAGAAGAGCTACGACCAGAAGAAGAGCTTCTTCGTGGGTGGTGGGCTGGGCCTGGCCCTGGGCGCGGGGGCGGCCCTGGGCGGGTTGGCCCTCTTTGGTGGAGCCTCCACAGCGGCCACCGTGGCAGGTGGCGTGCTGGGCGGAGTGCTCGGCGGAGCAGCCGGCGCCGCCATCGGTTACAAGACCACCGACAACGATCGCATCGCCGAGGTCTGGTATCAGGACAATATCTCCCATCCCACCATGACCGGCTACACCGAGCGCATCACGCCCGACGTGTGGCACGAGCAGCGCTGCCACAACGAAAAGGACTCGCAGGGCAACGACCGCCAGGTGTGCGAGACCTGGTCCACATTGCGCGGCTACGACCACGACTTCTATCCCAACATCAGCTGGCGCAAGGTGGGCGACTATACCTACCCGCGCTTGGAGCACACTGCCAAGATCGGCCCCAACTGGGGTGGCGCCCTGGCGGCCGGAGCCGGGCTGGGAATCGGAGCACTGGTGGCGGTGGGTCTCCACTTCCTGCCGCTACTGTAAGCCGATGGACCTCTCGGGAATGGACAAAGATGTGCACTCCAAGGTGCACACCGCCAACATCATCAACTACCTGGCCTGCGTCATCCACCAACTGACCGGGGCTCAACCATGGATCGCTTTCGATACCGACGAGATCCTGCGCTACGCCGGCGAGCACGGCATCGAGGGGATCGAGGTGGAGCTCAAGCGCAACCCCCAGGGCAGCGAGGAGGTGGTCCTGACTTACGTCACCTCCAGGCCGTCTCAACCTAAACGACGGGGATTCAAGGCCATCGACGGGGGCAGGGAGTAGGTGGAGCCGGTTTTATCCAGTTCCAGGATGCCTTTGCTGCTGGCATTTCGTTACGAGGTGTGCCGGCTCAGCCCCGTCTTACTTGCATCAGTCAAATGGAAAACGAGCTGTCGATGTGCTAAGATTTGCAAATGAGGCGCGGGCGGGCGGGCGTGAACATGCTGGAAGCGATCCTGGCATGTTTCTTGCTCACGCTGGTGGTGGCCTACTCGGCCGCTGTCTGGTCCATCCACGCCCGTGCCGTTGGCAAGTCCCGCTATGCCGTGTTGGGGCTGTTTCTTGCTCGACAAAGGCTCGAGGAGGCCGTTTATAAGGGTTTCTCGGCTCAAGAAGAGGAGACCGCCGGGATCACCACGAACATTACCACCACCGTGAACGGCAACCCCAGTGTCGTCGCCTTCACCTATTACTGCTACGTCGATCCGCCCCCGGCAGTCAATCCGCCCGACCTTCTGAGGACCGTGCAGGTACGCGTGACCTGGAAGGATCCGAATGGCAACGACCGCGAGGTCCGGCTCGAGACCCAGATTGCCGGGAAAGCAGAATGAGCCAGAGCCGGCGCGGAACGACTCTTCTGGAGCTGTCGGTCACGATGTTTCTGACCGCTCTGATGCTCCTGTGCGTGCAGCAGATCCTGTCTGCCGCCGCCCGTTACTACAACAGCGCGACAGTCGCGATGGAAATCCAACAGAACCTGCTTGTCAGCCTCACCCGGATTTCGGCCGAAATGAGCGAGGGCAGTTACTTCTCCACCCAGGTCGACGAAGGTCCTCCCTCGGGCGTCATGTTCTGGACGGTCCGCAAGGCGAACGGCACGGTGGAGCTGGCGCCCAACGGAAAGGCCTACTGGCAGCGGATGGTCTGTTATTACACGGATACCGTCAACGGCGTGCCCTGCCTGGTTCACAAATACCGAGACGGCATCGGCCAGTTCACCGAGGCGCCCGTCGTCGACTCCCCCTGGGACAAGATCGAAACCTGGCGGGCCGCCACCAACCTCAAGACGAAAGTGGTCGCCCGCCACATCAGGGAGTTCAAAGTCACCAACACCCAGCCGATTTTTCTTGAGATGACCGGCGCGGACCCGTCCGGTCGTTATCTCATCAAAATCGATTCCAATGTCTCGCCCCGGAACTAGGTTCGAGGAGGAGGTCACCATGGACAGACTGGTCAGAAGTCGCGGCACATTGCTGTTCACCATCCTCTGGATCTCCACCCTGATCATGCTGATGATGGCCACGGTCGGTAAGAGCGTGAGCAAGAGCCTGAACGATGACCACCGCGAGCTCTACTCGGCCAGGGGTCGCTTTTCCGCATACTCGGGCACGCAGCGAGTGCTGGCCCGGTTGCGCCTCGACGCCAACTACGGGCAATCGGGCACTTACGACCCTGACGCGGTGAACGAGAGCTTTGCCAACGGCGTTTATTGTGCGACCTTCGAACACCCCATCGATCGCCAGCTGAAGTATCAGATCAAGGTCATCAATCGGGTTGGCGCGAGCGGCACGGTCGTGGGCGCTCATACCTACGATGACCCCACTGACAACATCAAGTTCCAAACCGGGGGCGGCATCCCCGTTCCGGGTGGCCAGGTCTACCTGATGACGCAGGGCTATGACTCGGCTGTGCCAGCCAACCTGCGGGCCTTTGGAGGCTCGGCCGGCGTTGCCCTCCAGCAGACCAGTAGCTTCGACTACGGTGCCGAGGGCCATGCCGGGGTGGACATCAAGAGCTCCGAGGTCGATTCCTGGGATCGGAGCGAGGACAGCTACGACCCCTCGAGGGCCATCACCGACCCCACCAAGTTCGTTACCGTGGCCACCACCAACAAGGTGATGAATCTCGCAAATGCGGCCGATTCGACATTCGTGAGCAAAATTCAGGGCGACGTTATGGTGAAGCCCGATACGACAACCCCGGTAGCCAACTATCTTCTGGACCCGGATGACGCCCTTCTGGGTGAGCGGAAGAATCTCGCAACCGCCCGTTCAATCGAGCAATTCAAGTGCCCTTTCGACCCACCTGGAGCCGACGGAGACGTCAACCAGAGCAACTGGCCCCAGGACGAGGTGGTCACCAGAAGAAGGAGGAATGGCCCCGATGAGACCTACACGATCCCGGCCAGTCTCCCGCCTGGAAACTACAATGATCTTACCTTCGAGTCGGGTGCCAACCGGAGTCTGACGCTCCGCTCGGGTCGCTACTACTTCAACAAGATCGACATGGACTCTGGCGAGATCAAAGTGGATACCAGCCAGGGCCCGGTGGTGGTCTACGTGGGCGAAGAGATGAAGGTCTACGGCCAGGCCAAGATCAACGATGGCGGGCTTCCCCGCAACCTCCAGGTCTACATGTGTGATGAGCTGGAGGTCGAGGAGCCGGGCGAGTCGATCGATATCGACGGAGATGGCGCCCCGGATGTCACACTTCCGGCGACCACGGTCAACTACTCCAAGCTGGAGATCGATGACGCCAGCAAGGCCACCATGGTTACGGCCGGGAAAGGGTTGGTGGCCACCGTGTCCAAGGAATCCGAGCTTTTCGGCGCGATGATCGGCAAGTACATCACCTTCAGCGAGAGCAAGCTGCACTTCGACGTCAGCCTTCAGGGCGCCAGCCTGGGGCTGCAGGGGGGCTGGCTTCTGGATGGTCTGCACGACATCTAGCGTTTCAAGAAGAATCCTGCCGAATCGGAGTAGTCCTCGCGCCAGCTGACAGGTCGGACTTCATCTGCGGGGGATCTCCTGCTGAAACCGGTGATGGGGTTATAGATTTTGTCGCACTTACCGGCGTCGCCTCACGGCGCCGGAAGGTAGCGAGACACCGTCCAGGTTGTCTTGCGCCATCCGGCCTCATTGTCGTAGGGGATGGTCAGGACATAGAGCCTGCCACCGGGATCGCAAACGATGGAGCCGGTGGACGCGGTCCATGACCTGGTGGCCAGGGGGATGATGTTGGTCACGGTGCCCGTGGCGTCGTCGTATCTGTAGATCCTGGAATTCGCACCCCAGGAGTCGAAGTGCCGGTGCGTAGGGACGTGGAACAGATACGAGGCCCCCCTGGTGTCGGCGCATCCTCCTCCGATCGTGGCCAGATCTGTGTGGTCGAACCCATAGCTGCCATAAGCGACCCGAACCTGGCGTTCAAGATTCAAAGCCGTGTCGAAGAAGAAAGCCGAGAAAGGGACGGGCGCAAGAGGGCTTTGCATGTAGTCGCGCACGTCAAGCGAAGTCCCGGCGACAATGAATCGATGGTCGGAATCGAAGGTCGAGCTCAGTGCGAATAGCTCGTCTCCAACTTTCCCGTCGTAAACCTTGTGACCGGTCCGATTCAGGGATAGATCGAAGGTGAGCGCACCAAACACAAGCTCGTCGTTGTTTGCCAGGGGCACATAGAGGAGACCCCGAGAGGAGTCCACCGCCAGGGGAGCGGGCCCCAACAGGAGGTCACGGTTGGCGAGTGTGGCCTGCTCGGGGAGCTGAGTGGACTTGATCAGGGACCCGTCGGGGGCAAATTTCTGCAACAGCCCGCTCCATGAGTTGACGTAGAAGTTGCCCCAGGCGTCACCCTGCATGTAGGCCGGCTCTTGGGCCGGGAAGGTTCGCAGCCTGGTGCCCTGGGGCGAATAGACAGTGACCGTAGCCGCGTCGCGGCTGGCCAACGCCAGGTTCCCCAGGCCGTCGCAGGCCAGGCAGTAGTCATTGGGGCGGAGGCTCCCTGGATCGGATGTCCCCACGAAGTTGCCGAGGTCGGTCCCTGTCAGGGTGGTGTCCAGAGCGTAGCCGCCGGTGTCGAGGGTATCCACGGTGACCCTCGAGGTGCCGCTGGCCAGGCTCACGGGAAGATGGGCGTAACCCACCGCGAGCCCGCCGCTGTCGAGGCCCGCGACCTGCAGGGTCATTGAGCCCACCGGCAGGTTGGCGAGCTGGACCACCAGGGTGCTGGTCCCCGGGGGAACGGGCACCGTGAAGCTGGCTACCGTCGCGGCTCCGGAGTCCAGCAACTCAAGACCCAGGGTGGCCAGGGAGGAGGCGCGCTTCTCCGCGACCCGAGCTCCCACGAAGGGGAGGGTCACTTGCAGGCTGGCGGGTCCGCCCGGTCCCAGGTAGATGGTAGAGTCCCCCGCTTTGGGGAGACTGGCGGTGTCGAAAGTATTCGAACCGCAACCCACCCCGAGAGTCAGGGCGAGACTGAGCGTAAGCAATGAAAGCATGAAGGACCGATGCATGTGACCTCCTCAGGAGTCCCCCTTCTCAGGAACCACTCTTCGGGCCTGCTATCCGAGTCAAGCGTCACGGCTTGCGCCTGAGAGCGCGGCCGCCTGAACCATCTCCGTGTGTGTAATAAACTTCAAAAACTCGCGAATCTTTCTCTTCCGCCCGAACCTCCTCGACCTCCCGGCGCTCGGCCGCTCGGCGGCCAGGTCACGCCCGCTCCATGAAAGCACACTCACTCTAGAGAGAGAGGCGCAGACGCGGACGCCGGCAGCGCAACAGCGAACCTGTTATCCGCCGACCGGGTCCGCCCACCACGCGGGTCGCCGGGGGGCGCCGCCCAGCCACGAGGGGATCAGGGGAGTAACAGGGCCTCAGGGGGAACAAGTCCGGCCGGATCGGCCTGCACCGGAGCCTCGGCCGGGATCTCGTGGCGTACGTGCACGGCGATCAGGTTGGTTAGCAGTCGCTTGGGCTGGCTGAGCATGCGACCTTTGTAATAGAGGCCAGTGGAGCTGCCGCCATCGAGGTTGAGCGCGTCGGTGCAGTTGAGGTCTTGCATCATCCAGGCCAGTCGAAGCAAGCTGACGGGCGTGTTGACGGTCACAAGCACCAGCTTGTTGTGGGCAGTGATCCCCACGGCGCTGCGACGAGCCAGACGAAACAGTCCCGGGTCCGAGAAGCCCTCCGAAGAAGGGTCGAGCATCACTTCTCCGCCCAATACCAGCGTGGGGCCAGCCGAGACGGCGAAGTGAGCGTCATCGAGCCTCAAGTGACGCCCGGCTCGTCCAGCGGTCAGGGCCAGGTTGGCCTGATTGGAGCGGTTGACGATCAGCGTGTTGCCTACCGTTCCCTCGGTCAGCAGCCGACCTCGGGCCACCAGGTTGCAAATGACGGTGGCGCTGGGGGGATCGAAGAACGTGCCGTTGATGGCCGCGACCAGGCGCGCCTTTTCGATGGGTGCCCCCGGTCGGTAGCCCCATTTCAACAAGCTCATGAAGGTGCGATGGTCTCCCGGCTCGGTCACCACTGGAGTCAGGCTCACGCGTGGGTCGTTCAAATCAACTGTAACTACGTTAGCCCATATCCCAGCTAGCTTTTTACGCTCGAGCCTGACGGGCTCCTCACCTCGCGAAATCGCGGTCGAGACCAGAAAAAATAACAGGAAAATGGCTTGAAAAACACTCAATCGGGGTAAAAGGACTCGAACGTTGGAACGACGCTGATTCATAGCCACCCCTCGAACACGCTGTCGATTCTATACTAGCATGTTCTTCAACCCCTGGCAATGGGGGAGCAGGGCTTTTTTCGCGTAGGGGCGGGGTTACCAGTGTTTGCGCTGGTGCAGCTTGATGATCTGGAAGATGGTCGGCACGGTCACGATCACGTAATAGAGCCGATAGAACCCCGGCAGGAGGAAGTAGATGCTCACCAGCACGGCCGCCAGGAGGATGGAAAAAAGAGCTTTCAGCGCCATTTTGCGGGCTTCACCCGCGGCGGTCGGGGTAATGGACTCGAGGCGGGAGAGACTTCCCCGGGCTCGTTCAATGGCTTCTGTCAATCGTTCGTCGTCGGCTGGAGCATTGGCCAGGACGCTTTTGAGCTTCTCGGCCGCCTCGCGAGCGCCGGGAGCATTCTCGAAGCGGATCTCGGTGTTGAGCCTGGCAGTGGCCTTCTCGAGCTGGTCGAGGTGACGACGAGCATCCATTCAGGAAAGGTTCTCTTCCAGGTTGGGCTCGCCCTTCCGGTGAGAGGCCCGAAGCTCCAGACCCGGCTGAAGGGCCTGCCGGCCGGGGCCCGAAGCGGCTGCCCATGGCAGAGCCTTCCATTCGCGTGATCATGTTGCCCCGCGATACCAACGGCAATGGCAGCATCTTCGGGGGCGTGCTCCTCTCCTACATCGACCAGGCCGGCGCCGTCGAGGCGGCCCGCCAGACACCCCACAAGATCGTGACCGTGGCCATGGACAAGGTGGTCTTTCATCAGCCGGTCTTCGTGGGCGACGTGGTGAGCTTTTATACCGAGCTCTTGCGGGTCGGCCGCACCTCCATCACGGTGAAGGTGATCGTGGAGGCCTACCGGCGCTCGCCCGGGGGGGCACCCATCATGGTGACCGAGGCCCAGGTGGTCTACGTTGCCATCGACGACGACCTCAAGCCGATTCCAGCGCGTTGAGCACCTCGTGAGGTATGTAGGACGTTGATCGGGGGGTGGTAAAGGGGCGGAATGGTGGACTTTATTGTCTGTGCGCGGAGTGGAATGGAGGATGGAACTGCGATGCGATGGTTTCGGTGGGGACTGACCCTGGAGGCTGGCGGCTTCAGCGTGTTGGTGGTCGGGTTGGTGGCGGTCTTGTTGTTTGTACCGGCCTGTCCGGTATGCTGATGTTCAGTCTTTTCGCGATGCTGTGCATCTTTCCGCCGGCGCTGGGACGGGTGCTCTGTCTGGCGGCTCCCCGCGAGAGCGGGCTGCACGTCTGGCTGATCACGGGCACGATGACCATCGTCGACGAGGAGACGCTGGACGGCCCCGGCTATGTGGTGGTCGGCCCGTAATCAGCGACAGGAGCGGTCGACGAGATCAGCCGAAGGGCCAGGGGCTTGCCTGCGCAGGGCGCCCCGTAGAGGATCTCGCCCTCGACCATCTTCATGCCGCGACGCCGCTCGGCCAGGTTCAGGCCCTGCAGGCAGCTCCAGGCCAGCAGCTCGTGTTGGACGTCGATGATCGCACTTTGAGCAAAAATACCTCTGGTCATAGCCCCTTCGCGCCAGGCCCTTTTCGAGCGCGGGGAGGACCGGGCCACTCGCTTCACAAACTGGGCCCTGAGGGGCCGCCTGATGAAGTGTGCCGCCCAAAGACGCTGAAGGAGGATTGACGAGGATGCGACTGAGGAGTATGGCGGCCACTCTGGCCTGTCTGGTGTGTCTGCTGAACGCCCCGGCCTTCGCGCAGCCGGCCAAGGTCACCACTGACGGGACCAACCGCCAGTCGCCGGTCAAGATCGCCAGCGTGACGCTGACCGATACCACACCCGACAGCTTCTATCTCAGCGGCAATTCCGGGGGCAGCTTGAGCGAGGTGCGGGTCACCACGTCCATCAAGAACACCTCGGGTCAGAACCTCAACAACATCACCATTACGGTGACCATCTACGACCTGACCGACAAGAAGCTGGCCGAGTACACCAAGAATCTGGCCGTGCTGACGGCCGACGAGGTTTACGAATACCACACCCCGACCTTCGAGAACACCAGCCTGGCCCTGGTGCAGGCCCGGGTGACCGTGAGCCACGACAAGCAGCAGCTGGCCACCCAGGAGAACCGTGGCGAAGGCACCAACCCTCCGCCGGTCTACGACACGGGTGGTGAGAAGGCGCCCAAGTATGACACCACCCCGCAGTATCCCAAGGACAAGGACGCTCCTCCCGGCTATTGATTGATGAACATTCTGGTCCTCAACTGCGGCTCTTCCACGCTCAAATTTCAGGTGCTCGACACCGATCCCGAGAAGATCCGCACGGACGGCGACGTGCTCAAGGCCATCGGCCTGGTGGAGCGCATCGGCTCGCAGGCCCTGTGCAAGTTTACCGCCACCGGACAGCCCCCGGTTAAGCAGGCTCTGGCCCTGCGCGATCACCGGGCGGCCATCGACGAGGTGCTGCGCTGGCTTTTGTCGGACGCCTCTCAGGTGGATATCCACAGCCTGGCGGATCTCCACGCCGTGGGCCACCGGGTGGTGCACGGCGGCGAGCGCTTTCAGAGCTCGGTGCTGATCGACGAGACAGTCCTCGAGGGCATCGATGATTGCATCGATCTCGCCCCTCTGCACAATCCGGCCAACCTCAAGGGCATCCGCGCCGCTACCGACCTGCTGGGCAAGGGCGTCCCTCAGGTGGCGGTGTTTGACACCGCCTTTCACGCCACCATGCCGGAGGTGGCTTACCTCTACGGCATCCCCTACCAGCTCTACCGGCGCTATAAGATCCGCCGCTACGGATTCCACGGCACCTCGCACCGATACATCGCCTACCGCTACCGCACCCTGCACAACCTTCGGAAGGAGCAGGTGAACATCATCTCGCTCCACCTGGGCAACGGATGCTCGGCCTGCGCCATCAGCGCCGGCCAGTCCCTGGACACCTCCATGGGTTTCACGCCGGTGGAGGGGCTCTTGATGGGCACCCGCTCGGGCGATCTGGACCCCTCCATCATTCCTTTCCTGTGCGAGACCGAGGGGCTGCAGTTGGCTGAGGTGGAGACCATGCTCAGCAAGCGCTCCGGGCTGTTGGGCCTCTCGGGACTGACCGGCGACATGCGCGAGCTGCTCGACGAGGAGCGGGAGAACCAGGACCGCCGGGCCCGCCTGGCGATCGATGTCTTCTGCCTGCGGGCTCGAAAGTACATCGGTGCCTATCTGGCTGAGATGGGTGGGGCCGAAGCGGTGGTCTTTACCGGTGGAATCGGCGAGAACTCTCCGGCCGTGCGCCTGCGCATCTGTCAGGGGCTGGAATGGCTGGGGCTGGAGGTCGATCCGGCTGCCAACGAAGCACTGGCAGGGGGCGCAACGGGCACCATTTCCAGGGCCAGCGCGCGCCTCAAAGCCCTGGTCATCCCCACCAACGAAGAGCTATTGATCGCTCGCGACACCGTCCGCTGCGTCGAAGCCGGTCTGACCAGGCGTTAACAGCCAGTTCATTTTTCAGTCTCTCTTCGGGCGTATCATGAGGCGGCAAGCATTGCATCCTCGTGGAGGTTGAAGATGGACGTCGTCGCCGCTCAGACTCAGGCCGCTCCCGCCCAGGACAAGTTCCGACTCGGAGCCTATGTGCGCCAGGAGCTCAAAGATACCGTCAAAGGCTACGGAGATGCCTTCGTGGGCACCTTCAGCGGGCTCAAGGAAGGCTACACCGGTCTTCGTGACGCCGAGGGCCTGAGAGCGTCCATCAAGGCTGGCTTCAGCTCTGGTCTGAAGGTCGGCTCCAACCTTGGCCATCTGGCCGGGGTCCCCCTCGGGGTGGCCGTGACGGTCACTCATGGCCTGTGGGCAGTTCCCATCTTCGGCCTGGTGGGCGGGTTTCAACTTGGCTCCAAAACGGGTGAGGTGGTCGGCCGCCTGGCCACCGCCGACGAACCCGAGAGTAAGAAGCACAAGATGGCTGCCCTGACTGGCTCTCTGGCCGGCGGGGTCGGCGGAGCTGTGGTCGGCTTCGGGAGCCCTGTGGCCGCTGCGGTTGGCGCGGTGGCGGGCGTCTCCGCCCTGGTCAGCCTGGCCGGTACCGTCGGCGGTGGGGCCATCGGCGCCGTCGCCGGCCTGGTCACCTGGGGTGCCAAGAAGGCACTGGCGCTGCTGAAAAAAGAGCCGGCTCCGCCTCAGGAGCCTCCCGCCCAGCCCCCCGCGCCTGCCCCGCCATCCGATGGTCAGCAGCCCCCGGCCGCGCCTGCCCCGCCGTCCGATGGTCAGCAGCCCCCGGCCGCGCCTGTCCCGCCGTCCGATACTCAGCAGGCCTCGGCAAGTCTCTCGCCCTGATACCACTCCGGCTGAGGCTGATACGGCCGGCCCGGGCGAGGAGTGGTCTACTCGGGAAAATCCAGCCCGTTCGAAACCCGAATGATGGTGGCCTGGGTCTCAAGAGCCTCAGCCTCGTCGGTGCGCCTCGCTCGTCTCAGCATGGCGGCGTAGCGCTCCAGGAAGGGTAACAGATCGGGAGCGTCTTCGCGTGAGGCGATCACCAGGTTGAAAACGCTTTCGGCCTGCTGGTACCCGCCGCGCACGGCATAGAACTCGGCCAGGCTCAGGGCTGATTCGAGGTGGTCGGGGCCCAGTTTCGCCTTGCGGATTTCCAGCGCTCGGCGGTGCAGCGGCTCGGCCTCCTCCAGCATGTCCAGTGAGGCGTAGACCGTTCCCAGGGCAGCCAGGGCTCGGGCAGTCTCAGGGTGCTCGGGTCCAAAGGTCTGCTCACCGACCTCCAGCCAGCGAAGCGCCAGCGGCTCCGCCTCGGCCAGCAGGTCCTGGCGGCGACAGAGGTCGACCTGTTTTTGCAGGCTGATGATGACGTCTGGATGATCGGGCCCAAGCGACTCTTCGCGGATGGAACGGGCCCGCACTAACAACTCCTCGGCGCCTGCGAACTTGCGGTGACTGCAGTAGAGGTCGGCCAGACGCTCGAGCCCGATGCAGAGGGCCGGGTGGCTCGGACCCACGGTCTGCTCCAGCAGCAGGGTGGCCCGCCGGATCAGGTGCTCGGCCTCCTGGAAGCGTTTGTAGGTTCGTGCCGGCTCCTCGGCCTTTTGCTGCAGCTCGGCAGCCTCGCCGATGGCTGCGTAATAGCGGCTCTTGCCCAGCTTGGGAGCGCTCAGCCTGGCTTCGCCTTCCAGATGGCGCCGGCGGATATCGCTGGCCTTCATGTAAAGGGGACGGGCCCGTTCGAAACGCTCGCGCCCTCGATAGATCTCGCCGAGAGTGCAGAGAGTCGTGGCTACCTCCGGGTGATCGGGCCCAAGCGCCCCCTCCCGTATGGCGAGGGCCCGACGGGCCATCGGCTCGGCTTCTTCCAGCCGGTCCTGGAGTCGATAGTGCAGCACCAGGCAATCCAGGCCGACCGCCAGATCGGGATGATCCGCCCCCAGCGCCTTCTCGCAGATCTCCAGGGCTCTCTTGTAGAATGCCTCGGCTTCGTCGAAGCGACCCTCCTCGTCGTAAGACTTGCCCAGATGATTGAGCACCCAGGCGTTCTCGACGTGGTCCGGACCCAGGCTCGATTCCAGAATCTCGGCTGCCCGGCTCAGCAACGGCTCGGCTTCGGAGTGCTTGCCCTGAGCCTGGTAAAAGAGCGCCAGGTTGCAGAGATCTGGCACCAGATCGCGGTGCGCGGGGCCGAAGGCCCTGGTCCTGATGTCCACGATCTTTCGATAGAGCTCTTCCGCCTCGCCGTATCGGGCGTAGATCCGATAGAGCTCCACCAGCGAGAGAAGGCGCCTGGCCACCTCGGGATGCTCCGGCCCCAACTTCGCTTCCCAGAGAGCCAGAGACTGGCGATACTGAGCGCCGGCTTCATCGGGGAGACCCTGGTCAGCGTAGAAAGCGCCCACACCTTCCAGGACTCGAGCCCGCAGCGTCGAGTCGCTTGCTTGCTCGGTGAGTGACAGAGCTTGCTCATAGAGAGTCTCGCAATCGTGATAGCGCCTCTGCTCGCGGCGCATCTCAGCCAGCTCCAGCAAGGTAGCGGCCAGATCCGGTCCCGGCTCAGACTCCTGGACGGCCATGGCCTGCTCGAGCAGGGGCTCTGACTGACGAAACTTCGGGTGACGCCCTGGATAGCGGCGCCGATAAGAAGAGGCCAGGGCACTCTGGATGGCGGCTGTCTCTGCATGGTTGGCTCCCAGGATCTGCTCAGCCAACGGCCGGGCTTTCTCGGCCAACCTCTCGACCTTCTCCCACTCTTCATGGCTGATGGCATCTCGCAATTGAGCGCCAAGCGCCATGACCAGGTCGGGAGTCTTCTGCCCGGATGCTTCCAGAACGCCCAGCATGCGGCCGTAGAGAGGACGGCATAGATCCTCCCGGCCCTGAGACTTGTAGAAATCGAACATGGCTTTGACGGTCTCGGCCACGTCTGGATGAGAGATCCCCAGTTTCTTCTCTTGCTGGCTCAAGAGCTGGGTGTACAACGTATCGGCCTGGTTGATCTGTCCCTGATCCTGGAGCCAGCGGGCCAGCTTCTTGAGATTCCATTCGACCAGCACCCGCTCGAGCTCATTGATCTTGTCCAGTTGCGAGATCACGCTCAGGAGCATGCTCGAGGCCTGAGCGGTGAGCTCGCTGACCAGCTCCTGGTACAGCTCGTCGGGCTCGATGGCGGTCTGATCGTTGCTCAAGCTCAGCCGGTCGGCCGCGACCAGGCCCTGAATTCCAGCCTGTTGCAGTGCAGGTACCGCCACCTCCAGGGCGTGGCCCCGCACCATGATCAGGAGCGGAGGGCCTTCCTGAGCCTCCTCCTCTTTCAGCACCAGGGCTCCTGAGCAATGGCGAGCCGGCCGACTCTCCTGGAGTTTGGCTCCGATCTCACCCACAAGTGCTTTTCCCGGGCCTTCCAGCGCAGTGTACAGCAGGCAGTTGCTCGGATTGTAGGCAGACGAGATCAGCTTGTCATTCACCGTCAGCTTCAAAGGCGCGTGGGCCGAGGTCTCGGTGAGGGTGGCCTCTTCCGGGTTGACTGCGTCCGAACGCTTGATCAGCTTGGAGAAGAAGCCCTTGCCGCCGACCTTGATGCGGGTCAGCGAGCCGGTATCTCTGAAGGGAGAGCGACTCAGCTTCTCGACTTTGACCCCTCCATCTTTGGCCAGTTTGAGGCGCGCTCCCGAGTTCTGGCCCCAGGTTTCCAGGGTGACTCCCTTGGGATCGATCTCGAGGGCGCCAAACAGCCCGATGGCCAGCTCACGCAAACGGGGAGAGGAGTCTTCTTGAAAGCAGGCTGAAAAGAGCGCCTCCAACTCGGAATCGGAGAAGGGCTGACCATCAAACTCCACGGTGCACTCGGAAGAGTCGGACTGGACTTTGCAGAAGGCCGCGCCACTGGCCACTGCGGCGGCCAGGAGGTTGACGACATATCGGCCCGGCTCGGCCAGAGCGAATCGGCCCATCTGGCGAAACGCCCGGGCCGGATCGATGGACACGCTGTTGCTCATCTGTGAACTTGCTTTCGTCTCGGCTTCAGCCCTGTCCTGTAGTAATTCCTGGCTACTCGCTTCGTCCGATTGGGAGAGGGAGGCGACCGCCAGAGGAGAAGTTTCCTTCATGATCAAGATTTTGCTCTGTCTGCTCCTGGGAGTCCTGACCCCCGGCTGCTCGGCCGAACGACGCGACGTGATCCGCTACTTCGAGGCGATCATTCCTCACGAGCACAGGCTGCGGGAGGCCCAGTCGCGTATGACCCAGGTTTCGGCCCTCCCCTTCGAGCAGCGGGCCCAGGCCTATCGCTCTCTCGCCGATGAGTCGCGCAAGATGTCCGAGGAAATCGGCAAGATTCGGCCGCCGGAGGCCGTAGCCGGGTTTCATCAGCAGTTCCTGGCTGTCTGGCAGGACTTTGTCACCTTCAACCAGGTAGTCGGGGATGTGGTCGACCTCAAGCTGCCCCCGGCCCGGCGCGATGAGGCCGCCAAGACGATGCAGGCCATGCAGGCTGCCTGGCCTGGCAGGATGGAGGCCCTGCGGGTGGAAGAGCAGCGCCTGGGGAAAGCGTTCGGTATTGACTTCCAGTAGGATCCTACCCGGGCGGCTGCGAACTCCACGCCCATGGACGATGCCCAAAAGGAGAGCGTCTTCGCCGAGCTGCTCCAGCATAGCTGGAGTCGCTATGAAGAGCTGTTCCACAACGAGCGCATGGACGATGTTCTGCTGGGGGCCGTGGTGGCATCGTGCGTGCGCGAAGGCTACCAGATGCTCGAGCTCAACTCCGACGGGGTCAATCACTACGTCCGCTTCGAGTTGCCCGGTGATCACAGCCGCCTGATCTTCCGGCTCAGACACCTGGCCGAGGAGCTGGCCGTTTCGAAGGTTTTGGGGCACCTGGCCGAGGTCGTGGTCGGCTATGGCGAGCGCGTGGAGAAGCTGGGGGCACGCTGGAGCTCGCTTCGTTCCGAGGTGCGCCACCCGTTTCTGGCCACCGACGAGCCCGGCGTGGTCACTTTCGACGCCGAGCTGTCAGGAGGATACTTGTATGCTCAGATTCCCCTGCTGCTCGATCTGGGAACCTATCTCAAGCACGACCTGGAGGTCGACGTTCCGCTGATCCGATCCCACCTCGACTCGGCCGTGCACGCCCTGAAGAGAGTCCTGCGGGGCCGGCTCGAGCTGACCCCCTCCTGAAGGAGCAAACGATGCCTTCCTTTTCGATGTTGGAGAATTTCGCGCTGCGTCGGGAGGTCTCCGACAGCCTGGACGAGATCCTGATCGGCCAGTTGATCGCCGTGCTGGTGGGCAAGGGCTTCCCCATGGTCGGCATCGTCTCCGACCCCGACCATCACAGCGTGCGCTTTCGGATGCAGAAAGACCCGGTGCTCTACTACCTTTCCGCCACCCTGCACCGGCCCCCCAATAAGCTGGCTCGCCTGGTAACCCTGAGTCTGACGGGACAGGTCAAGAATTTTCTTTCCAGCTCTCAGGCTTTGCTGGACTTCTACGCCAACGACTTCAAGAAGCTGACCGAGGCGCCTCTTCAGATGGGCGTCAGTTTGAGCCATCAGCTCAACTCCGTGCTGGGCACGGCCCAGCGCCAGATTCGCCTGGACCGGGCGACCGAGCCCGACAGCCTGGCCGAGATGGAGACCCTGGTGGAAGTCTCCAGAGATCTCCGAGATGAGCTCAGGGGGACGATCTCGCGGGACGAAGCACCAGTCTCTTTGCGCGGGGGAAATGTCGTGGATGAGAATCGAAAAGAGCCCCGGGTCAACAAAGTTCTCGGGGCCGAGATCGGTGCCGGCGACGATAGCCTCAGGGTGCGACTGTTCGTCATCAACCTGAGCATCTCGGGTTTTCGCGCCACCTGCGAGCGCCCGCTTCCAGACGGAGACGATCTCCAGGTGGCTCTCAAGCTGGATGCTCGAGAGCCCTCTTTGGAGACCAGGGCCCGGCTGTGCTGGCGCAACGAGCTGACGGTCAGCGGAATGTTCGACCACGGCTTTGAATTCATCGAGCTGGGGGAGGAGCAGGCCGACCGCATCCAGGCCTTCGTTCAGGCTGAGCTCAAGAAGCAGATGCAGCACAAACCGGTCGATCTGAGCAGCCCCTGGACCTTCGGACGCACCGATCCGACTTACTGATCGCTGACCGGCATCGTGGTCGGGCGGCGCTTGCTCCTGGTGCGGAGGTTGAGAGCTTCCACCATGGCCGAGAAAGCCATCGAGAAGTAGATGTAGCCCTTGGGGATGTGGTGGTCGAACCCCTCGGCCACCAGCGACATTCCGATCAGGAGCAGGAAGCTCAAGGCCAGCATCTTGATCGTGGGGTGGCGGTTCACGAAGTCCGCGATGGCGTCGGCCGCGATCATCATGATACCGATAGCGATGATCACCGCGGCGATCATGACCTGGACTTTGCTGGCCATCCCCACGGCCGTGATCACCGAGTCGAGCGAAAAAACGATGTCCAGCAACAAAATCTGGACCAGCACCAGCACGAACTGGTTGCGCCCCGCCGGCTTGACTTCGCCCTGCTCTTCTTCTTCGCCCTCCAGCCGCAGGTGGATCTCGTGCGTGCTCTTAAAGAGCAAGAACAGCCCGCCCACGATCAGGATGAAGTCGCGCCCGCTGATGGAGAGCTTGGCGATGGTGAACCAGGGGGTGGTGAGGTTGGCCACCCAGTTCAAGGAGAGCAAGAGCAGACAGCGGGTGAAAACGGCCAGCCCCAGGCCGATGCGCCGGGCGGGTCGCTGCTGCTCGACGGGCAGGCGTCCCGACAGGATGGAGAGGAAGATGATGTTATCGATGCCCAGCACGATTTCGAGCAGGGTAAGGGTGATCAGGCTGATCCAGATCTCGCTGTCGGTGATCCATTCCATCGTCAGGGGACTATACCGCTTCAAGGAGAGGGTGCGCAAGGCCACGAAGCGCCGCCAGCGTGCTTTATCGTTCCACCCGCGGTCGGACGACCGGACTGACCTTCCAGGATGCTGTGCTGATGGGGCTGGCCGAAGACGGCGGCCTGCTGATCCCCGAAACGATCCCGGCCCTTACGCCGCTCGAGGCTGATTATCCCGAGTTGGCTCGCTCCGTGCTCGAGCCCTTCGCGCCGGGCCTGCCCTGGCCCAGGTTGCTGGCCCGGGCCTACGCTCCCGAGCGCTGGCCCCGGGGGGTAGCCCCCCTGACCCGACTGGGGGAGGACTTTCTGCTCGAGATCTACCACGGCCCCACCTACTCCTTCAAGGACGTGGCCCTGCAGCTTCTGGGCGAGCTGTTCGAGCATCTTCTCTCTCAGAGCGGCCAGGAGCTGAACATCCTGGCCGCCACCAGCGGTGATACCGGGGGCGCGGCCATCTACGGGGTGCGCGGTCGCGAGCGGATCCGCATCTTCGTGATGTTTCCGAAGGGTCGCATCTCCCGCGTGCAGGAGCTGCAGATGACCAGCGTGCTGGATGACAACGTCTTCAACCTGGCCGTGGAAACCGATTTCGATGGCTGCCAGCAGTTGCTCAAGGACCTCTCGGGAGACCTCGAGTTCAAGCGCGCCTATCGGCTGGGGGCGGTGAACTCGGTCAACTGGGCCCGGGTGCTGGCCCAGACAGTTTACTATTTCGCGGCCTGGCACGAGGTGCGCCGCCAGACCGGCGCCGAGCGGGTCAGCTTCTGCGTGCCCACGGGCAACTTCGGGGACGTGCTGGCGGGCTGGTATGCAGCCCGCATGGGCTTGCCGGTGGCCAGGCTGGTGGTGGCCACCAACGACAACGACATCCTGGCTCGCTTTTTCCAGAACGGGATCTACCAGCGCGGTCCGGCTGTAAACACGCTGGCTCCGGCCATGGACATCCAGGTGGCCAGCAACTTCGAGCGCTATCTCTTCTATCGCCTGGGCGAGGGTCTGACCCCGGCCATGGAGCAGTTCGCCCGCACCGGGCGTCTCGAGGTTCGGGGCGGGGATCCGCTCTTTGAGTCCGGCTCGGCCAGCCGCCAGGACATTCTGGCCACCATTCGCAATGTGCACGAGCGCCATGGCAAGCTAATCGATCCCCACACTGCCGCCGGGGTGGCGGTGGCTTCTCGCCTGAAGCGCGACGAGCCCCTGGTGTGCCTGGCCACGGCCGACCCGATCAAGTTTCCTGAAGCCGTGCGCGAGGCGCTCGGTCGGGAGGTGAGCTTCGAGCGCGACAACTACGAGGGCCGCCCTACCCGCTGCCAGACCATGCCCGCCGAAGCCGATGCCCTGCGCCGCTTTATCGCTTTAAAAGTGGATAGAACAGCGCCCCGATGATCATCAGCCCGAGTGCCTGAGCCGAGTCGTGGGGAGACTGGATGACGGTGTTGATCACCAGCCCCAGGGCTCCCAGCACGAACAGAACAGGCACCACCGGGTAGCCCGGGGTGCGATAGGGGGTCTCTTCTGCGCTCTTGCGACGCAGGATGAAGACGGCGATCCCGCCCAGGGCATAGAACAGCCAGTAGATGAACATCACGTTGTCGGTGATGCGTTCGAAAGTGCCCCACAGGGCCAGCAGCGCGATCGACCAGACGGCCTGGACCAGGATGGCAAAGTGGGGCGTCAGCAAAGAGCTGTGGATGGCGCCGAGGGGAGCGAACATCAGCCGGTCACGGGCCATGGCGAAGTAGACGCGCGGACCGGCCAGAATAGAGCTGTTCAGGGCCCCGAAGGTGGAGATGGCCACAAGAGCGGTCATCAGCAGCGCGGCCTGGGCTCCCCCGGTGTGAAGAGCCAGCACGGTGGCCACGTTCTTGGCCCTTTGCACATCTCCCAGAGGGAGCACGTAGTGGTAGGCGGCGTTGGTGGCCACATAGACCAGCATCACGATCAGGGTGCCCAGACCCAGAGCCAGGGGGAGATTCCGTCCGGGCTCCTTGATCTCGCCGGCCACGAAGGTGGCGTTGATCCAGCCGTCATAGGCCCACATCGCTTTGAGCATGCAGACCCCGTAAGCCCCCAGGAAGGCCAGCCCTACGGGAACCTCGCCGGGCGCAAAGTTGGCCAGGCTTCCGGCGGTGGACAGGAACCCGCCCCCGATCAGGATCAGGATCCCGCCGCACTTGATTACCGTGAAGAGCACCTGGATCGCCCCCACGGCGCGCACGCTCCAGATGTTGATGGCGGAGAGGACCACGATGCAGCCCACCGCAATTGCGTTGGAGAGCAGTGGGGTCAGCCTGTGCAGCTCGTCGATCCCCTTACTCACGCCGGCCGCGATGGCTGCGATCGATCCGGTCTGCATCACCGCCAGCAAAGACCAGCCGAAGAGGTAAGCCAACTTGTCTCCGTAGGCCTCGCGCAGGAAGACGTAGAGCCCACCCGAGTGCGGGTGGCGAGCACTCAGCTCGGCCATGCTCAAAGCCCCCGCCATGGAGAGCAACCCGGCCGTGACCCAGACAGAGACGGCCAGCCAGGGCGAGGGTAGCTTCTGGGCGATCTCGCTCGCCTTGAGGAAGATTCCCGCCCCGATCATGCTCCCGATGACGACCGTGGTGGCGTCGAGCAATCCGAGGCGGCGGGGGAGATCCATCGCGCAGGGTTAGCAGGGGGAGGGAAAAGTCCTTCAGGGCTTGCGACCGCGGGTCGTGCGCAGAGCCTCGCCGGCCGGCACCCACTCCCGCTCGGGCGCACTGGCCGGCTTCAGAGAGCGGATCTTGCGGGCCAAAAGATAGAGCAGCAGGCCGGCCGGCGCGGCGTAAAGCAGCACCACCAACGGACGCAGGCGGCAGAACACGATCAGGGTGCCCAGGGCGTAACCCAGGAGCACCAGCAAGAGCGCCTTCAGAACCAGCCTGGTCAAGCTCATGGTGTCTTCGCTCCGCGAAAACCGACTTCGTTTCAGGTCACGCCGGTATCTTCGATGGTCACGGCGTAGGTGTTGCAGTAGCGCTCGGGGTAACCGATGGCGCCACCCCGCAGGATGTGGCGCACCGGTGGGCCCGGGTGATCGTCGGACACCCACTCGAAGGCGTTGCCGATCATGTCCAGGCAACCGTAGGGGCTGGCCCCCTGAGGATAGCTCCCCACCGGTTGCAGGGAGAGGCTGGCGCACTTGTGCTCGCCGATGCGCCCCACGTTAGCTCTCCCTTCGGAAGCCTCCTCGCCCCACGGATAGGTACGGGCATCGTTGCCCCGGGCGGCCTTCTCCCACTCGGCCCCGGTGGGCAGGCGTTTGCCCAGGGTCGAAAGCACCTGCTCGGCTTGCTCACGCGTCAGGCCGGTGGCGGGGTGCTCCTCGCGTCCTTCGGGGAAGGCGAAGTCGGGCTTGACCGAGAGCACCTGGCGGTTGGTCACCTCGGTGCGGTCGATGTAGAAGGCTGGCAGTCGGACCCGGCGGAGGGGGCGGGACTCCTCGTCGGCCCGGGGGTCGTCGCTGCCCATCCAGAACTCGCCCGCCGGAATGAGCACCATCCCCGCTGGAGGCGGTTGGGTCGGCTCCGATTGGCGCCAATCCTGGGCCAGGCCCACCAGAAGCAGGAGCGCGATGGGAAGAAAGAACCGCACGGTAAGGATCTTCGCCACCCGTTTCAGCATTCTTTCAGGCCGATTGACTATGTTCAGCCTACAGAGAGATAGAACAAGATTTTGGGATCTGGCGGGTGTATTTTGGTGAACGGAAATTCGTTATTCGGACAGCCCGGCGGGCGCGATCGCTTCACCTACCAACTGGCCCTGGCTCTGGCCGGACGAGACGGCCAACCGGGCGACCTCGAGCCGATGGAGGACAGCGTGACGCTCTCTGAGACTTCGAGCAAGACCTTCCAGCGCCACCTGGCCGAAGCGTTGGCCGGGCGCGACGGCCTGCCCGGCGACCTGGCTTCATGGTGACCGGGTCAGGAGTGCTCCGTGGCCTTACAGTCCCGCGCATAATTTCGATCACCCCCCTTTAGGCCGCAGGAGCTAGAAAGCTCTTCATGGTGCTCCGCAGCGGAGCCGGGTTTCCCTGGAAGC